>JAZNRE010000046.1:0-49374 GCA_045590535.1 Clostridia bacterium | reverse complement strand
AAAATTGCTTTTATAACTCTTTTTTTCAAAATCATTCTTAATATTGTTAATCATATCAAAAATGTTGTTATAACCATAATCTTTCAAATCGCAATATATATCATAATATATTTGGTCATAGTCCTTTTTTATTCTTTCCTCCAATTCTTCCGACACAAGCAAAGAAAACAACATTGAATACTTGATTTTTTTAGTTTGTGAAATTTCTCTTGCAATTTCTTCTATCGCTTTTTCCGAAAGATTGAACTTTACGCACCAAAAAGGATAACCACCTAAATTCGGGTATGTTTCCTTGTCAAGATTTATATAAACCTCATTATCATAAATAATTTTTGTTTTCAATTTTATATGTCGGTTTCTGTTTAATGAAAATATGAGGTCTTTCCAACATTCAAAATCGGGAGTAGTTGAATTAAATTGTCTTAATAGTTGCCTTTCAAGAGTATCAGTCAAATATACATATTGATGCTTTAAATAGTATGCTTTTAACCAATCTTGTTCTTGTATCTTCTCAATGTTTGAATTCGGGGAATACAGATATTTTTCAAGTATCAAAATCATAAACTCATCAAGTGTTATATAATCTAAGCCGATTTCCCGTTTATATATTTCAAAGAATTTGTTTAATGTTTGTGTTTTAATGCTTGTGCTACCATTAGCTTTTTCAATGTTGTTGTAGGTGTTCAAATTAAGGTCAATGCTCTTTGCCATCTGTTCGGCAGTATAATTTATCTCTTTTCTCATAAATCTTATTTGCGCTTTTAATTCAGGTGTCAAATTATATTTTGCTCCGATGCTTTTTGTTCTTGTTCCTTTCATTAGAAAACCTCCTTTACTACTTACAATTATATCGGGTTTTTTGTATAAAGTCAATAATTTTTCAGAATTTATTTATTTTATAATACCGATTTTGGCACTACAACAAAAATATTTTTTAAAAAACTATTGACTTTTGCTTTTCATTCTGTTATAATACCATTTGTAAGACCAATTTATGTCTTACAACAAAATTAAATATGAAAGGCGGTGTCGCGTGTGGAAAATAAGAAAGTATTTATTACTACTCTTTTCTATGAAGAAAATATAAACAAAAATTTTCTGGAAAGGAGGAGCAAATAGTATTTTTTATATTTTCTTCTATTTGGTTGTTTCTTATGACTAAAAAAGAATTAAGGCATAAGCAAAAAGCAGAGGCGGAATTCCGATTGAAAAAATTAGGACTGCCACAGTTTGTAATCAAAGATTTCAACAAGGGCATTTTGTGTAAGTCAGAATATGGTATCTTTTCACACTTGACAGATGAAGAAAAAACCATTGTCAAGAACTTTGAAGAAGAGTGGCGCGGGAAGATATATTTTCTTACTAAAACTCATACCGACTTTGGAACAATGCTTGAATGCTTTTATGTTTGCAAAGATTTTCAAGAGTGGTACATGGACCATTTAGATTTTGAAAATGGTTGTTCTATGTGTTATGTGAGAAATCTTACATATCCCGAGAACTCCGAAATTGGCTATATTGCTTTTGAAAAATTTGCTAATAGCATTGTAAGAACAAGATAACACCAACCAAAAAATAAAATTAAATAGAAGGAGGTCGGAGGCGGTGGTGTGCCTCCTAAATAAGATTATGGTTAATACTCATTTAAGAAATGTTAGACAATACAAGGACATTGTTGATATGTACGATGCCCTTCAAGAATTGGTTTGCGCTTTTGTTGTAAATCAGGACGAGGTCGCAAGAGCAAAAAGAATGAAAAAAAGTATGCTCAAAGTTTATCAAAATCGAGACGCAGACCTTGAAAGTGCTTTTAGAGATTGTCTTTCAACTTGTGATACAATTATTGGTAGATATAGAAGATAATTTCAAAAACGGGGCGGAGATTTCCGCCCCGATATTCCTCATATAATAAAATTAAATTTGTAGTCAGTAAAAGCTGACAGAAAGGTTAAAAATATGAACAATAATAGAATAGATTTTTTTACAAAAGAAGAAGAAGAAAAAATATTGAATTTCTTTAAGGAATTTAGCAAAAGTGAAAGCAATTATATGTATATTAGTCCTCGATATGATTGTCAGCATTTAATAGGAGCACAAGTTCTTTTTAAAGGTTCTTGTATGGCATTTTCTTTTTTTGACGATAGTCCTGGTCCAGAAAGATTTAATTTTTCTTTGTATGACATTACTAAATATATTAAAAATAATGATTTTGAAACTTTCAAACGTAGTTTTAGAGGTTTTTATTATACTTGGTTAGGCATTGATACAACTTTCGACCTTTGTCGTACAAGAGGGTTAAACTGCCGACGTATCTTGTGTGAAGAAACACATATACCATTAACCATTTATGTATATAATAAAGAAGATTGGACTATTGAAATAGAATTTAATTTCGCTAATGAATATCACATAGAAGAAGAAATCGATAAAGACGATAAAATGGTAAGATTTTATATATACACAGATAGCATAGAGCAGATAACCCCTATTTGCAGAAAATTATTAAAAAGAGTAATCTTTAATAGATAAGAAAAAACCCGCCTTTTTGCAAGGCGGGTTTTTTGTGGGTTAGTATATCTTTATTCATAAAAACTTATTTTAACAATTATGCAATTTTCTGTTCTTGTGGTGATATGTGTATGAACCGACAAGGGTTCATGGCCGCCACCAGCATGGTGCGGCAGGGATAGGTCAGGCTCGCACTCACCCGAGAAATGGTCACAACCCCATCCTCTAAAGGCTGACGCAAAACCTCCAGGGCGTTTTTATTAAATTCCGGCAGCTCGTCTAAAAACAGCACGCCGTTATGGGAAAGACTCACCTCACCCGGTCGGGGAATCTGTCCGCCCCCCGAAAGACCCACAGCCGAAATGGTGTGGTGAGGGCTGCGGAAGGGTCGGGTGGTGATGAGGGATGTGTCAGAGGGCAGCAACCCTGCAATACTATGTACTTTTGTAATTTCCAGAGCCTCTGCCAGGGTGGGCTGGGGCAAAATGCCCGGCAACCGCTGTGCAAGCATTGTTTTACCTGAGCCCGGGGAGCCGATGAGCAGTCTATTGTAAGACAATACCAAGCCTCTCCAAGCGTTAGGAGAACGCTTCGGAGAGATAATTGAAATATGTTTCTTCGAGGTCTTCGACCTCTTCTCGAGAGAAAAAAGGAGGTATCAAGCCGAACGACTCGAAATCTTCGAGCCGAACGAGAGACGAAAGACTCGGAAGATTAAGTTCAATTATAACATCGTCGAAAGAGATTTCAACTCTTATATATTGAAGGAAGTCTTCGACCGTTTCGAAATAATCGGGGATTTTGTCGATTTGGTCGAGTCTCTCTTTCAAAGAAAGGACCCTTTCTTTGATTTCATCTTCGGGAGATGTAAGAAGGAGAAGTCTTTCTTTTTTGAGTTTGAGTTCGGAGTCAAGATTTGAGATTTGAGTCTTTAACAAATCCGAACCGTCCAAACTTAAAGAGAAAAGTTCAAACAAACGAGAAATTCTTTTTTCGAGTTCGGAGATTTCTTCTTTTACTTTTCGAACTTCTTCCGAACTCTTCGAGTCTCGGGATTTGATAACCAAATTACAAAGATAATATATATATGTTTTATATTCTTGTTTTTTCTCTCTTATCAAATCCGAACTTCTCTCAAAATATCCCTCGATAATTGAGTCGAGTTTCTTCTCGGATATGTTTGTATTATCGCAAAAAGAAAGACCTCTCATTTTTTTAGTTTTACAAACATAAAAGATTCGACCGTCATCTCGATTTGAATAATATGGAGAACCGCACTCCGAACAAATGATTCGTCCGTTATATTTCGAAATCCCGTTGTATTTCCCTTTGTTGAGTTTGTGATTAACTTTCGACTTGAAAAGTTCTTGAACCTTGTCAAAATCTTCGGGAGATATGATTTCGGGAATTCTTTCATTTTCGACGACTCGATAATTTTCCGAAATATGCGGATAAGAAAACTTATTGAAGACGGACCCCGTCGAATACTTAGAAAGGGCGTTCATACCCTTATATTTTTCGTTTGTCAATATTCGACGAATGGAAGACTTACAAAAAGGACGACCTTCTCTCGTTTTTATTCCTTCTTCTTCCAAGATGTTTGATATTTGACGAATACCGAGTCCGTCCAAATATAAAGAATATATTTTTCGTATTGTCTCCGCTTCGGACGGGATGATTTCGAGAGAATTGTCTTCTTTGTGATATATATAGCCATATATTCGAGAATTCGTTCGAATTGTATTCTTAATATATGAAGCTTGAATTCCTGTCTTTACTTTGAGAGATTTATCTCTCGAATCTTGTTCGTCGAAAAGTTGAAAGAGTTTCAAGAAGAAATCGTTCGATATATCCGAAGTATTGATATTTTGTTCGATAAAGTAAATATGAACGCCTTTTCTTCTCAATTTGTTGATAATATCAAAAGAAAGAGTATTTCGAGCAAATCGAGAAGTATTTTTCAAAAGAATCAAATCAAAGAGGGGCGTTCTCTCGGATATAGAAAAAACCGTTTCAAGATGTTTAATCCGTCCGTCTTTGTTTCCGTTTTCGATTTTCGAAGCGATTGAGACCGTCGAAACATCGAGACCCGCATCTCGAAGCATTTCAAAAAATGCGGGGCGATTGTTGAGTTTTGTTCCCGTCAAACCTAAATCACTATATATATAGTTTTTTCGGAATGGTTCGAACTCTTGATGTTTTGAAAGATAATCGTCAAAATATACCGCTTGATTTTTCAGACTTTCCGCTTGTTCGTCCGTTGATACTCTTGTATATACGCATACTTTCATATATTTCCCCCTTCTTCCGTGGTATTGTTTCATAATGTAATTATAGCACGAGAGAAGGGTCGATTTCAATATATAAAATGTAAATAAAAAAGAACGGACTCGAAATCCGTTCTCTTCTATATATTAAATATTAAGCATTTTCGACTTTTTTGAAATATGGAGTCTCTTCTCCCGTCTTTTCGTTTATGGAAACGCAGGAAAGGAAGAATCTCTCTCGGACTTCGGGGTCTTTGATTTCCTCTCCAAGTTTGAGGATATTCAAAATTAAGAAATCCCTTTTCTCGTCGAATTGTATTTGTTTATTTACTTTCAACATAGAAAATCACTCCTTTTCTCCTTTTTATTTGATGGATAACGCATATTTTATATTATTATATATATTTTTATTTTTCTTTATTATTTAGAAAGGAAGTTCTTCTTCTGTATTTTCAGAATATCCGAAATATTCGTCGATTTTCCTTTCAAGTTCTTCGTCGAACTTTCTCTTCTCTTCGGTGAAGTGGTATTCTTCAAAATTTTCGGGAGTTAATTTTTCCGAGACCGTCGAGACAAATCTTTCGAAAACTCCGTCAATATTGAGACCCTTTTCTTTGTCTTCTTGTTTTTTTAGATATGGAATCGGATTGACAATTCGATGAGGATTTGACTTTGTCAAATTTTCATCTATATCGTATATAGTTATGAAATCATCATCACAAACGATATATTTGTCAATTCTTCGATATAATTGTTTTCGGGCGTCTTTCGGTACTTTTGAAGAATACCAATTTTCAAGGGGGTCGAATGATGTGATGATGAGAAGTTTTCCTTTGAAATATTTATTTCGATTTCGACTTTTGACGCTTGAATTTGTTCTCGGGTCGATGATTTTGAGAAAATCAACGAACGAATACGCGTCATCTCGAAGGTCGTCAAAAATGAAAATATCTTCGTCGTTGTAGTCTTGGAAAGGGTCATTCGATGAAGACGAAACTCCGAATCCGTTCATATCGTCAGAGATAAAAGCCTTTTTTGCGAACTCCGTCTTCCCTTTGCCTTGTTTTCCCGTTATAAAAATAACGGAGATATTTCGGTCAGGATTTCCAAAAAAGATTTGGTCTTGATATTTGAAAGCACGGTCAATTCGTGGAGCATACTTCGAATACATAATCCCGTCGATATATTTGTCGTAATTAAATCGACGAATTTCTCCCGTTGATATTTTTTCGACGATTTCGTCGATGATTTCGTTTTCGTTTTGAGTTTTAAGTCTCTTTTGAAGTTTTCCGTCATTTATGAAAAGAGCGTCGAACTCGTCTTGACTTTCAATATTTGAAAAAATCTCGTCTTTGTTATATTGAAACTTTTCTTCGTTGTTTTTATGGATTAAGTATTGAATACAAGCATTGACGGACTCACAAGTTTGAATACTTCCAAAAGGGAAGACCTCTTTCAAAGTTTTGAAACGAATTGAATTCTTATTCTTAAACCATAAAACAATATGAAAATGTTTTGAAACGGGTCCGTCGTCGTTGAAATCTTTGTCGTGAGTGATATATGCGTATTGTAAAGCAGTATATCGAAAAGCCAAATCTTCGACTTTGTTCTTTATATCGTCGAGAGTATATTCGACGAGACCGTCTTTCGTATTATTTTTTGCCATAACTCGAATAAATGCGGTCTTCATCATCGACTTATCGGTCAATTTTTTAGTTTGTTTTGCCATTTTGAAGCCCTCCTTCTTTGAGAATATTTTGAATATATTGAATATTTGAATACTTGAATACCTTTGAATACGCGGGCGGCAGGAATGATAACCGCCCGCGCATATATAAAAAAACATAATAAAATCAATACTTTGAATATTTTTGAATACTTGAATACTTAAAAAGTTTAGATATTTTATATTACGCATAATATTTTCAAAATATAACTTTTTAAGACAAAAAAACGGACTTCGTCCGCATTATTTACCAAATCAAGAGGGCGGGGTTCGGTTTGTCGTTTTTAGGAACACCTTCACCATAAAAACGGACAAAACTCGAATCCCCTTTCCTTTGTTATCCATTAAGACAAAAAAGAACGCCTTCGATGTGCCAACGGCTTCCATCGAAAAGCGTTCTTCTCTTTTTCAATGTGATGTTTTTCATTATTATTATACAAAAATATTTCAATTATTATTATTATTTACCAAGTCAAACGGGTCATATATCTTGATATATTGTCCGTCTTCAAACTTATAGACTTCGAACTCTCTCTCAATACCAAAAGAGAGGGCGTCAAAATCGGAATCAAAAGAGACTCGACTCATTTCATCAAGTACAGGATTAAATACTATATATTTTTTCAATTTTCTCGACTCCTTTCTTTGATTTCAAGTCTTTCGATTATTTCTCTTTTTAATGCTTCGACCTCACTTCGACGAAGAAGATATTCGTCAAAAGGAATGGGGGCATTTATACCGCTTGAAGAAAGTTCAATTCTTTGACCGAAAGAGAAAGCACGGTCTCCGAGTTCTTGAACGAGCGAAATATTTGACATTTTTGAAAAATCTTTCATTTTGATTTCCTCCTTTACATTTTCAAATAATGATATAAAACGACATCAATTCGATTATGACCGAGATTTTGAGAGACTTCTCCCATAATTTGACGACTATATCCGTGGACGGTCTTCGAACGATAAGAATCAACTTTTTGAGAAAGGGTCCTTTCGTTGATGAATTGTTCTCTATATCCTTGATAATAATCTCGACCGTCTTCTCGTGCTTCGACTAAATCTCTATATAATTGTTGAGCATATTCTCGACGGCAGGAGTGCGGATTTGCGTTTGAATCGGGTTCTTTCAAAAAAGGAGAATCATATCCGTTTCGTTCGATTGCTTGATTGACGAGTTCAGTTATTCGGGGGCGGTCTTGTTCCAAGACGACGGCGTTTCTTTCTCGTCCCCCTTTTTCGATTACGTGCACGCCGAGGACGAGTCCTTCTCGGTCTCGGATAAAGTCTCGGGGAGTTATTCTTTCGAAGGACTCTCTTCGAATACCCGTCGAACGAGCAAAATCCAAAGACTCACGATTTCGAAGGGCGAAAGATGTGTCTCTTTCAGCTAATCCTCGATTGTTTGAAATATCACGATAAGAACGGGAAGGAAGTCCAAGTTCTCGGACTGTATATCGAGAATCTAAAACTTTATTGATTGCCGCCAAGTCTTTCGAATGAGTATATGCGGAGCGGTCTCCTCGTTCTCCGAAAAATCCTTGAATATGTTCCCTTGTAATATCGGAGATATTTCGAACATTTTCTCGTTTGAGATAATCTCCGAATTGATTGATTGTTTTTCGATAAGTCTCCGCCGTTTGTGCGGAGTGGATTCCTTTGACTCGGTTCGAGTTCGTCGGGTCGTCCTTGACTTTCTTTTCTCCAAGACGGAGCATTTCATCAATTTTTCGATTTAATTGTATTTTGATATTTTTTGAATTTCTTCCCATTTTTGAAAACCTCCTTTCGATGTATTTGTTAAGACTAAAACCACTTTTTTTGACTCGTCAGAGTCAGGACAAAAGGGCATAAACCCAAAAAAATTTGCGCCTTGATTAAGTCAAGGACTTTTTCGTTTTCTTTTGATTGAGTTCGGGATTATATGGAGAAGCGTCCGTTCCGTCCGTTTCTCCATATTCTAAATACTCAAAAAAAGAAAACTTCGAACTCTTGAAAAATTGTCATTTTTCAAATCCTTCTCGTTTCATTTTTCTCGTTGTTGTTCTTTTCCTCTTTCTTTGTTGATACTCAAAAGATAATCCGTCGAAATTCTTGAAATCCCGATTTCTTCGACTTTCTTGTTTCATCTTTCTCGTTGTTGTTTTTTCCGTCCATCGTTTTCCGTTCCTCGTTATATCCTCGACCTTTCGTATTTTCTTAAATAATATATTTATATATTATATTAAGAAAAAAGGTCTCGTATAACGACAAAAGACGCCCTCTCGGGCGCCTTTGTCTCCGTGGTATTGTATTATAATATAAGGACATTGTGTCCGCCGGCGGCGGCTACCTCAAGGGCTCTTTTTACGCTCTCCTGTCCCCGCACATCGGAAAAATCGGGGCCCTCTGTGGCTTGCTCCTGAAAAATATCTTCAATTTGAACGGTAACACGGTTTAATCTCTCAATGTTTAAAAAGTGCGCCATAATCTGCCCCAATGTCCGTGCGGGATACACCTCAACATCGGTTACAACTGCAGCTTCTAAAGCATTTTCTTGGGGCAAAATAACCTTTTTAATGCCTGCCTGTGCCGCACAAAGCACCATGGGCAACGCACCGGTTACCGGGCGCAGGGTGCCGTTTAATGAAAGCTCACCCAAAAACAAATATTCGTCCGGCTCCTCACCGGGCAGCTGACCGGAGCTTCTAAGCAGGCCCAGGCAAATGGGCAAATCATAAAAAGGTCCTTCTTTGCGGATGTGCGCCGGCGCCAGGTTCACCGTGATGCGCTTTTGGGGAAAGCTCAACTCGGAGTTTTTCATGGCAGAGCGCACCCTTTCCCGTGATTCTTTCACCGCTGCATCCGGCAAGCCAACCACATCAAAGGCCGGCATACCGTTAGAAATGTCGGTTTCGACTTCAACAATATATCCGTCAATGCCTAAAAGGCCGCAGCTTTTAATTTTTGCAATCATTCTTTTCTCCCTTTCGGCTGTCTTTCACTCAATTGTCTACAGCTCTAAAAGTTTTTTATCGCTATGGGTCAAATTTTCATAACCCGTCTCTGTGATATAAACCAAATCTTCAATGCGCACGCCGCCAAATTTTTCAATGTAAATACCCGGCTCAACCGTGACAAGCATGCCGGGAGTCAAAACCCCTTCCGACCGGGGCGACAGAGTGGGCTGTTCGTGTATCAAAAGCCCGGTGCCGTGGCCTAAAGAATGGGTGAAATATGCACCATAGCCGGCTTTTTTAATGACTTCTCTTGCCGCAGCATCTGCCTCTTTGCACAAAAGACCGGGTTTTAAAAGGCCAAGGGCCGTCTCTTGTGCCAAAAGCACCGTTTCATAAACCTTTTTTTGTTCCTCTGTGGCCTTGCCCACAACCACAGTGCGGGTCATGTCACTGGCATAGCCTTTGTAAAAGCATCCAAAATCCATGGTGACAAAATCACCTTTTTCCAGTTTCTTTTCCGTGGCAACCCCATGGGGCAGCGCCGACCGATATCCCGAAGCACAAATGATGGAAAAAGAAAGGGCCTCTGCGCCGCCTTTTCGCATGCTCCATTCTAAAGCCAGGGCAATGTCTCTTTCTGTTACGCCCTCTTTTTTAATCATAGGCAAAACCGACAAAAAGGCTTCATCGGCCAGCTGTGCAGCTTTGCGGGTGCTGGCAAGCTCTTCTTCCTCTTTCACCGCCCGCTGCAACAAAATTTCTTTATCAATGCCCAGCCATGTGCAAGAAGGCAAGCTCTCGCACAGCTTTTTATAATCCCCGGCTGAAACATGCGTTTCTTCAAAGGCTACGGTTTTGGGATGATAAGACGACAGGCAATCAACGGCCTTTGTTTTGGCCACATCCACAATGGTAAAATCCGGCGCCTCTTCCGCCGCCTGCAACAAATAGCGGGAATCTGTGAGCAAAAATCGCTCATCCTTCCGCAAAACAAGTGCCCCCTCACCGCCGGTAAAACCGCTGAAATAGCGCAGGTTTTCCGGGGAGGTAATATAAACAACCTCTGCCGCCGCTGAAGCAAGCAGAGCACAAATTCGCTTTATAAACACGCCGTCGCCTCCTTATTATCAATATCTTATCATTTTTTTCATATGTTTTCAACTGTTTTCATAGGATAATAGTATAATTTCAGCATAGCATGAGGGAAACTATGAAAACATTTTTAAAAGAAAATCTAATCGGCATTTTACTGGCTCTTTTGCTGGGGCTTTTGTTTCTTTTGTGGGGAAGAATGATTGTGCGGGAGATGCGGCTCAATACATACACCCACGACCTGACAACACAAGAGGCAAGGCTTAACTGCCTAACAAGTTATGGCTGGACCTGCGACCCGGGCAGCGAAGCCCGGCGCACCGCACTTGTGCCCGACCCGCTGGATGCCGTTTATCTAAAATATAACCACTTGCAAACCCCCTGCGGCTTTAACCTGGAACGCTACCGTGGCAAGCACATTGAGTGCTACACCTACCGCATCACAAACTTTCCTTACGAAATTCACGACCCTGTGTTTGCCAATCTTCTAATTTATGAGGGCACCCTCATTGGCGGCGACATCATGTCAACCGCTTTAGACGGCTTTATGCTGCCCCTCGACCGCCGTTTTTTGCCGTGATGGGGTCGATAATTTATGGGGTTAATCTCAAAGCTATTTCCCCTCTCTGTAAACGGGATGTCAGAGACTCCATCCCCTACAACCGTATTCAGCAACAATGATAAAAGGGACTGCAGTTAAAGCAGTCCCTTTTTCGTATCTTCTTTATTGCATCAGCTCACAAATGGCGTTGGTATATGCCACCGGGTCGTCTATGGCTAGGCCTTCAATGAGCAGGGCACTGTCATATAAAACAGCGGCATATTGCTTCAGCTTATCCTTGTCGCTTTCCAGAAGAGCCACAATCTTTTCAAAAATTGGGTGATTCACATTGATTTCTAAAATGCGTTCTGCCTTAACCTTCTGGTCGGTGGGCATGGCATTTAAAATCTTTTCCATTTCAATGGAAAGAGCGCCGTCACTGGTCAGGCACACCGGATGAGATTTAAGGCGTGAAGAGGCACGAACCTCTTTAACCTTGTCGCCCAAGGCATCTTTTAAGAACAAGAAGAGGTCTTTGTTTTCTTCTTTTTTCTTTTCGTTCTCTTTCTTTTCCGCCTCGGTTTCAATATCTAAATCGCCGGCAGAAACGGATTTGAATTCTTTATCCTCATAGGTATGCAGCATTTGAAGAGCAAATTCGTCTACATCCTCGGTGAGATATAAAATTTCGCAGCCACGCTCGGCAACCAACTCTGTCTGGGGCAGCTTATCAATTTTCTCAATGCTTTCGCCACTGGCATAATAAATATATTTCTGGTCCTCCTTCATGCGGGAAACATATTCAGACAGGGTAACCATTTTCTTTTCAGCCGAAGAATAAAACATGAGCAAGTCGCAAAGCAGCTCCTTGTCTCGACCGAAATTATCATAAATGCCAAATTTCAGCTGACGGGCAAAGTTTTTATAGAAAACCTCATATTTTTCTCTGTCATTTTTCAGCATGGCAGCAAGCTCACTCTTAATTTTCTTTTGCAAGTGGTTGGCAATGGTTTTAAGTTGACGGTCGTGCTGCAAAATTTCACGGGAGATGTTTAAAGAAAGGTCAGCCGAATCCACAAGACCCTTCACAAAACGGAAACAATCGGGCAAAAGCTCGGCGCATTTATCCATAATCATCACGCCGTTTGTATAAAGCCCCAGTCCCTTTTCAAAATCCTTTGTGTAATAGTCATAGGGCGCATGGGCGGGAATATATAATAGAGCGGTGTAGCTGGTAATACCGTCGGCGCTTGTGTGAATGACCGACAGAGGATTTTCAAAGTCAAAGAACTTGTCTTTATAAAATCCGTTATAGTCTTCATCGCTAAGCTCTGACTTTGCCTTTTTCCAGATGGGAACCATAGAGTTTAAGGTTTCAAGCTCTTTATATGTCTCAAATTCTTCTTTGTTATCCTCTTTAGGTCTTTCTTTGGTCACTTCCATCAAAATGGGATAGCGAATGTAGTCAGAATATTTTTTCACAATTGAGCGCAGGCGATATTCATCTAAAAATTCGTCATACTGCTCATCCTCTGTGTTTTCTTTCAAATATAAAACAATTTCGGTGCCCACACTCTCTTTTTCTGCTGGCCCAATGGTGTAACCCTCTGTGTCCTCGGCTTCCCATATATAGGCCTCATTTGCGCCTAAGGCCCGGCTTGTAACGGTTACCTTGTCGGCAATCATAAAGGCAGAATAAAAACCAACGCCAAACTGGCCGATAATGTCCACATCCTCCAGCTTTTCATTGTCCTTTTTAAACTGCAGGGAGCCGCTTTTGGCAATGGTGCCCAGGTTTTCTTCCAACTCCTCTTTGGTCATACCAATACCGGTATCACAAACGATCAGCGTTCTTTTTTCCTTATCCGCATCAATACGGATAAAAAAGTCGTCACGGTTAAAGCTCAGGTTCTCATCAGACAGGGTTTTATAATAAAGCTTGTCCATAGCATCACTGGCGTTTGAAATCAGCTCACGCAGAAAAATTTCTTTGTGTGTGTAAATGGAATTAATCATCAATTCCAGCAATCGTTTTGATTCAGATTTAAATGCTTTTTTGGTCACTCAAGCCGCCTCCAAAAATAAAATTTAGCACTCCCGTCATTAGAGTGCTAATATTATTGTACCACATTTTTCCCGTTTGTCAAGGCCGTTAACATTTCTTTTACAATTAAGGTGTTCCGGTTTTTCCCATAAAACAAAAACAGCTGCCTCCATAATGGAAGCAGCCATTTTTATGCAAAGCCTTAGTCAACCAGCTCGATGATTGCCATTTCAGCAGCATCACCGCGTCTGGGGCCGGCCTTGATGATTCTGGTATAACCGCCGTTACGCTCCGCATATTTGGGTGCGATTTCTTCAAACAGCTTATATACCACGCTCTTCTTCATAACATAAGCGAGAGCACTTCTTCTGGATGCAAGGGTATTATCCTTACCCAGTGTAATCATTTTTTCTGCCATGCTTCTGGTTTCCTTAGCACGGGCCAGTGTTGTTTCAACGCGGCCGTTCTCTAAAAGAGAGGTGACAAGGTTTCTAAGCATTGCATTTCTCTGGTCGGTAGGACGACCGAGTTTTCTTGTTCCCGGCATCTTATTGCCCTCCTTTTAATCGGTTTGATTCAGCAGGTTCCGTAGTCAAGCTACTTTAAAGATAAAACCTGCCAAAGTGGTTTTTATTCCTATCAAATTACGAAGCTTAATCTTCTTTTTTAGCAAAGGTCTGACCCAAGCCATGAAGCTTTTCAATCACTTCTTCTAAAGACTTGCGGCCCAGGTTACGAACCTTAACCATGTCTTCTTCAGTACGCTTGGTCAAATCTTCAACCGTATTGATACCGGCTCTCTTCAAGCAGTTGTAGGAACGAACGGAAAGATCCAGCTCTTCGATGGTCATTTCCAGAACTTTTTCCTTTTTGCCTTCTTCCTTTTCAATCATAATTTCGGCATTCTTTGCTTCTTCAGACAAGTCGATGAACTGCATTAAATGCTCGTTAATGATTTTAGCGGCCAGGCTCACTGCTTCATCAGGACGAATGGAGCCATCGGTCCAAACTTCCAGTGTGAGCTTGTCATAATCGGTAATCTGTCCAACACGAGTGTTTTCTACAACATAGTTAACACGGTGAACAGGTGTATAAATGGAATCCACAGGAATCACGCCAATGATGTTTTGGTTGAGCTGCTTATTCCGTTCAGCTGAAACATAACCTCTGCCTTTGCAGAAGGTAATTTCCATGTAAAGCTTCGCGTCCTTGTTAAGTGTGGCAATGTGAAGATCGGGGTTGAAAATCTCAATATCAGAATCCAGCTTAATGTCGCCGGCTTTAATCTCGCCTTCGCCTTCCATTTCGATATACACAACCTTCGGTGTGTCGCAATGAAGCTTAACGGCAATTTGTTTGATATTAAGAATAATCTCCGTTACATCCTCTTTAACGCCCGGAATTGTGGAAAATTCATGGAGCACTCCGTCGATTTTAACGCTGGTCGCTGCTGCACCCGGCAGAGACGACAAAAGCATTCTTCTCAAAGAGTTACCCAGGGTTGTGCCATAACCGCGTTCCAGCGGCTCAGCTGTAAATTTTCCATACTTTCCATCCGGAGAAAGCTCCAAACACTCAACATTTGGTTTTTCAATTTCCAACATAGACTAAACCCTCCCTCTTTTTTATTGTATAGAAGAAGCGTCTGCTTGCTTCCACCAACAAAAAAGTGTTCTTTCGCGTGTTTCGATGGTCGCGCACCGAACACTTTCTTAGGTTTGGTTCCATAAAACCAACGATTTTTGCCTGCCGCCCCTTTCGCTTCTTCAAATGAAAAAGCTGCAAACCAAAGGGATTTGCCACCGGGGCAGAGAACAAAAGGTCCATTAGTTCTTTGAATACAACTCGACGATTAAGTGCTCTTCCAGCTCTAAATCGATGTCATCACGCTGTGCAAGGGTTAATACCTTACCGGAAAGCGTGTTGCGATCCAGGTCAAGCCACTTGGGGATGATTCTGGATTCTGTCTTTTCCACAACCTCTTTGATTTTTGCGCTGCTTCTGCTCTTTTCGCAGATTGCAATCACATCGCCGGGGTTAACGAGGAAAGACGGGATGTTAACCTTTTTACCATTAACGGTAAAGTGGCCATGGGTAACAAGCTGACGAGCTTCAGGTCTTGACAGAGCAAAACCTAAACGATATACCACATTGTCCAATCTGCTTTCCAAAATGGTCAGCAGGTTTTCACCGGTGATACCCTTCATCTTGTTAGCCATTTCAAAATATTTTTCAAACTGAGATTCCAAAACGCCATAATATCTTCTGGCCTTTTGTTTTTCTCTCAGCTGTACGCCGTACTCAGACAGCTTTTTTCTGCCCTGGCCATGCATGCCGGGAGCATAACTTCTTCTATCGAATCCGCATTTTCCAGTGTAACAGCGTTCACCTTTTAAGAACAGCTTTTGGCCTTCTCTACGGCAAAGTCTGCACACTGCTCCTGTATAACGTGCCATTCGAATTTACACCTCCTCAATTATTGGCGTTTGCCCGCCTACAAAAAGGCAAGACAAACTGTGTATAAAATCAAACTCTTCTTCTTTTCGGCGGTCTGCAGCCATTGTGAGGAATGGGGGTAACATCTTTAATCATGCTAACCTCAAGACCTGCTGCCTGCAGCGCACGGATTGCAGCTTCTCTGCCGGAACCGGGACCCTTAACATAAACCTCAACGGTTTTCAGGCCGTGTTCCTGTGCTGCTTTAGCTGCTGTTTCTGCTGCCATCTGAGCTGCGAAGGGTGTGCTCTTTCTGGAGCCACGGAAACCCAGTCCGCCTGAAGACGCCCAGCTGATTGCATTGCCGGCTACGTCAGTGATGGTAACAATGGTATTGTTGAAGCTGGAACGAATATGAACCGCACCACGCTCAATATTTTTCTTCGCCTTTCTGCGAGTAGTTCTTCTTGCTACTTTAGCCATGTTTGCTCCTCCTTTCAAAAAGCTCAAAATCGTATTCGGATATCCGAATCATGTATTTTAGAAAGGTTTACTTCTTCTTGTTCGCAATGGTTCTGGCCGGACCCTTTCTGGTTCTGGCATTGGTCTTGGTTCTTTGACCGCGAACCGGTAAGCCCTTTCTGTGACGGATGCCTCTATAACAGCCGATTTCCATGAGCCGTTTGATGTCTAAGGCTACATTTCGTCTTAAATCACCTTCAACAGTGTAGTCTCTGTCGATGATTTCTCTCAACTTGGATACTTCATCCTCGGTTAAATCTTTAACACGAGTATCGGGATTGATACCGGTGGCTGCCAGAATCTTACGGGAGCTGGACAGGCCAATACCATAAACATAGGTCAAGCCGATTTCAACTCTTTTTTCTCTGGGTAAGTCAACACCTGAAATTCTTGCCATTTTTGCACCTCCAATACATTTCAATCATCGTGTATATGCCTAACCTCGCGGGTCACGCAGAAAGCGTGCAGCCGCCCCGCGCGGGTTTTTACATGCAGCAACGCCCCTCAATCGGGGCCGCTATTGCTCAGCCCTGTTTCTGCTTATGCTTGGGATTTTCACAAATCACCATAATTTTACCTTTGCGCTTAATGATTTTGCATTTTTCGCAAATGGGTTTAACAGACGGTCTGACCTTCATGTGAATTCCTCCTTAAAAGATGCGATTCGCATCTTAAATCTTTATATGGCTGGTTTTTTCTGACGAAATTATTTTGCACGCCAGGTGATTCTGCCTTTCGTCAAGTCATAGGGCGATAATTCCACAGTAACGCGGTCGCCCGGTAAAATTCTAATAAAGTTCATCCGGAGCTTGCCGGAAATGTGAGCTAAAATCTGATGTCCATTTTCCAGCTCAACCTGAAACATTGCGTTCGGGAGCGATTCTAAAACCGTACCCTCCAGCTCTAAAACGCCTTCTTTTGCCATAGTAAAACCTCCTTATGCATCATGGTCTTCAAATAACTCGGCCAAAGCCTTTTTTAAATCAGGATTGGTAACCTTCATACCGCCACGGAGCTTTTCTCCGATATTTTCTGCGGTATGACCGCTTTTTAATAGATGTTTCATCTTTTTTTTCTTTGGCTTGTCAATGCGACGCTTGCGGCCGTCGGCCAGCATAACATACTGCGCATCTAAAACCTCTAAAACGATAAAGGGTTTTCCTTTGTCCCTGCCTGCCTTTGAATAAACAATATCACCGGCAAAAACTTCCAAACATCATCACCTCAAAAAACTTTAGCAAGTGGTCAGGATTTCTGCCTCACCATCCCGGATTAAAACGGAATGTTCATAGTGAGCAGAAAGCTTTCCATCCGCTGTTACCACTGTCCATTGGTCGGCCAGGGTATTGACATGATACGCACCTTGATTTACCATCGGCTCAATGGCCAGGGTCATGCCCGATAAAAGCCGTGCGCCACGACCTGCTGTGCCAAAGTTCGGCACTTCAGGATCTTCATGCAGGCTGCTGCCCACACCGTGACCCACCAAGCTTCTCACAACCGAATAGCCGTTTTTTTCAGCATGGCCTTGTATGGCCGCACCAATGTCTTGCACTCGATTGCCGGCATAAGCCTGCCGCAAGCCTTCATAAAAGCACTCTTCTGTAACACGGATTAACCGTTCTGCCTCGGGGCTGATCTTGCCCACCGCAAATGTTTTTGCGCTGTCGCCATGATAGCCTTTGTAGCAAACGCCAATGTCAATGCTGACAATGTCGCCCTCGTGCAGCACAACCTGCTTTGAGGGGATGCCATGCACAACCTGTCCGTTAACAGATGTGCAGATATGGGCAGGATAGCCATTGTAATGCCAGAAAGAACAGGTCGCATTGTTCTCTTTAATGAACCGTGCTGCAATCGCATCAAGCTCTGCCGTTGTCACGCCGGGGACAATCGCCTCGGCCAAACGCTCAAAGGTTGCTGCGGTAATTTTACCTGCTCCGCGCATTGCTTCAATTTCGTGGGGGGCTTTAATTTTAATCATATTATTTGCCCGCCTCGTTGCATGCTGCCTGTACACGAGAGAAGATTTCCTCAACAGTTCCTTCTCCGTCAATAACAATCAGCTTGCCCTGCTTTTCATAATATGCTTTCAGCGGTTCGGTCTGCTCATGGTAAACAGATAAACGATTCAACACAACTTCCGGTGCATCGTCGGCTCTGATGCTGAGCACTTCGCCGCAGATATCGCAAACATTCTCTGCCTTCGGGGGGTTAAACTCTGTGTGGAACGCCGCACCGCATTTGTTGCAAACACGACGACCGGACATGCGTTTAACAATCGCTTCATCGGGCACTTCAATATCCAAAACAAAGTCTACCGCAATACCGGTTTTGTCCATAATTTCGGCTTGAACCAGTGTTCTGGGGAAACCGTCCAAGATGTAACCCTTTTGGCAATCGTCTTCTTTCAAACGCTCTGCCACCAAGGCTGCCACTACATCATCCGGCAGCAGCGCGCCGCTTTTGATGTAATCTTCTGCGATTTTGCCCACTTCGGTTCCCGCTGCCATTGCCTGACGGATGATAAGTCCGGTGGAAATGGTGGGAATTTCGAAGGCTTCTGAGAGTTTAGCCGCCTGGGTGCCTTTGCCGGCACCCGGCGGTCCAAAAAATACTATTTTCATATTGCAACTATCTCCTTACTCTAAGAAACCCTTATAGTGACGCATGAGCATCTGGGATTCCATCTGCTTAACCGTTTCAAGAGCAACACCAACAACGATCAACAAAGATGTACCGCCGATGGAGATGCCGGAAAGGTTCGGCACAAAGGCCAAGAGAATCGGGAAAATTGCAATGACTGCCAAAAACAGTGAACCAAACAGTGTGATTTTGGACAGAATTCTTGCAATAAAGTCAGAAGTCGGTTTGCCGGGACGAATACCCGGAACGAAGCCACCGTTCTTCTTCATGTTATTGGCAATTTCAATGGGGTTAAACTGTATCGCTGTGTAGAAATATGTGAAGAACACAATCAACAAAAAGTAAGCGATAATGTAAAACGGATGTGTCTGCTGGAACAGACCAAGAACCGTTCCCCAAAAGCCTGTCGGCATTGTCTCTCCGTTAATAAACATGTTAATTGTTTGGGGGAAAGACATAATGGAAATTGCAAAGATAATGGGCAGAACGCCTGCCATTGCCACTTTAATGGGAATGTGTGTGCTCTGGCCGCCATACATTTTTCTGCCAACAACGCGTTTTGCATACTGAACCGGAACACGGCGTTCTGCATCGTTCATCAGCACAACAAATGCAACTGCAGCAATTGCAACAACAATGATACCAACTAAAGTGATAAGGCCTTGAATGCTCATGCCTTCTGCTGTAATCAGGGTAGCGCGCAGGGACTGGATCATGGCCGGTCCACGAGAAACGATACCTGTGAAGATTAACAGAGAAATACCATTACCAATGCCTTTATCTGTAATTTCTTCGCCTAACCACATCAAAAATGCTGTGCCGGCTGTGAATGACAGTGTCAAAATCACATAGTTCATAAAGCTGGGGCCGCCAACCAGGTTGTTACGCAGTCCGAAATACAGACCGGTTGCCTGGAGAAAGCCTAAAATAACAGTACCGTAACGGGTGTAGGAAGAAAGCTTCTTTCTGCCCTCTTCACCCTCTTTGGATAAGCGCTCCCAAGCGGGGATTGCAACTGTTAAAAGCTGAATGATAATCGACGCGTTGATGTAGGGCGAAATACTCATGGCAAAAATGGATCCACGCTCTAATGCACCACCGGAAAAGTTGTTCAAAAGACCTTGCAGACCTTCTGAAAAACCGCCCATCATTGCGGCTACGGCGCCGGAGCTAAGTCCGGGAACCGGAATATATGAACCAAGTCTGAAAATAACCAACATCAAAAGGGTGTAAAGCATTTTCTTTCTCAATTCGGGGATTTTCCATGCGTTTCTGAGCGTTTGCAGCATTTATACCACCTCCGCCTTTCCTCCGGCGGATGCGATTTTTTCCGCCGCAGTAGCAGAGAAGCGTGCTGCTTTAACAGTCAGATTTTTTGCCGTTAAATCACCACGACCTAAAACGACAACTCCGTCATTAAGCTTCTTGATGATTCCTTCAGCCTTCAGCACTTCAGCGGTTACTTCAGTACCGTCAGCAAATCTGTTTAAATCTGAAACATTAACCTGGGTATAAGTCTTTGCAAAAATATTGGTAAAGCCTTTTTTCGGCAGGCGTCTGTAAAGAGGCATCTGTCCGCCTTCAAAGCCCGGTCTAACACCGCCGCCGGAGCGAGCGTTCTGACCTTTGTGACCTTTGCCAGCAGTTTTACCGTTACCGGAACCGTGACCACGGCCAACTCTGAAAGCTGCCTTCTTAGAGCCTTCTGCCGGCTTTAATTCGTTCAGTTTCATTATAAAGCACCTCCTTCTACTATATTTCTTCTACCTCGAGCATATAGTCCACCTTGGCAATCATACCACGAATGGCTGCATTGTCCTGGTGTTCTTTTTCATCACGAACTTTTTTAAGTCCGAGTGCGTGTACCGTAGCAATATGGTCTTTCTTTCTGCCGATGGTGCTTTTAATAAGCTTAACCTTTAGCATTGCCATAACACCATACCTCCTTAATCTACTAAGTCTTCCTTGGATTTACCCCGGAGGGCTGCCACTTCACCGGCATCCTTCAAGGAGAGCAATCCGGCAATTGTAGCCTTTACCACGTTCCTTGCGTTGTTAGAACGAAGGGATTTGGTTCTGATATCACGAATGCCTGCGAGCTCAATAACGGCTCTGGCTGCACCGCCGGCAATAACACCGGTACCGGGAGCAGCAGGCTTTAATAAAATTCTGCCTGCACCAAATTCGCCGATTGTTTCGTGAGGAATTGTGCTACCAACCAGATTAACTTTAATCATGTTTTTCTTTGCATCTTCAATACCCTTGCGGATTGCTTCAGGAATTTCAGCTGCTTTACCGGTACCACAGCCAACATGGCCGTTTTCGTCGCCAACGACAACCAGTGCAGAAAAACGGAAGGTACGACCGCCCTTAACAACCTTGGCAACACGGCTGAGCTTCACAACTTTTTCTTTGATGTCTAATACGCTTGCATCTATTAACTGAGCCAAACTGATTTCCTCCTTTTCTTAAAATTCCAGGCCGCCTTCACGGGCGCCCTCGGCTAATTCTTGTACACGGCCGTGATAAATATAACCGCCACGGTCAAAAACAACCGTTTTAATACCGGCATCAAGTGCACGCTGGGCAACTAATTTACCAACAGCTCTGGCCGCGTCTTTGTTACCGCCGTAATTTTCCTTAAGCTCTTTGTCTAAGGTTGAGGCGGAAACCAGTGTAATGCCTTTTGTATCATCGATGATCTGCGCATAAATGTTCTTTAAGCTTCTGAACACGTTCAGTCTGGGACGCTCTGCGGTACCGCTGATCAGCTTACGAACGCGCTTATGTCTTCTAAGTCTTGCCACATTACTGACAGGTTTCTTAATCACTTTATTCACTCCTTTTTTATGCTGCATGGATTTTGCCATGCTGGTTTTGCAAAGGAAGATTATTATTTCTTACCGCCTGCTTTACCTTCCTTGCGTCTGATGTGCTCATAAGAGTATTTAATACCCTTTCCTTTATAAGGCTCAGGCAATCTCTTTTCTCTAACCTTTGCGGCAAATTCACCAACAACCTGTTTGTCAATACCCTTAACAATAATGGTGTTCGGGTTGGGAACTTCAATGGTGATTCCGTCAACCGGAGCCATTTCAACAGGATGGGAATAACCCAGGTTTAAGAGCAGGTTTTTGCCCTGAAGCTGTGCTCTGTAACCAACGCCGTTAACTTCTAAAGTCTTTTCATAGCCTTCTGTTACGCCAACAATCATGTTGTTTAAAAGCGTACGGGTCAGACCATGCAGAGCTTTGTGTGCCTTAATTTCTGAAGGTCTGGAAACGGTGATAACGCCGTCTTCCTTCGCAATAAGCATATCAGAATGTAATTTTTTTGTTAATGTGCCTTTAGGACCCTTAACGGTAATATCGTTGCCTGCACCAATGGTGACATCAACACCAGCGGGAACCGTAATCGGCATTCTACCAATTCTGGACATTTTCTGATACCTCCTGATTCGTTTTTACCAGACAAAAGCCAGGACCTCGCCACCGACGTTCTCCTGTCTTGCCTTTTTATCGGTCATAATACCCTTGGATGTAGAAATGATTGCAATACCCAGGCCCTTTAAAACCTTGGGCAGCTCCTCTGTATTTTTGTAAATTCTGAGGCCCGGCTTGGAAATTCTCTGAATGCCGGAAATAACCTTTTCTTTACCCACATATTTCAGGGCGATTCTGATGATGCCCTGCTTTCCGTCTTCGATGACCTGATAATTCTTTATATACCCTTCCTCAAGCAGAATGGCTGCAATAGCCTTCTTCATGTTAGAGGCGGGCACATCAACCGTTTCGTGCCGTGCGGAATTTGCATTACGGATTCTTGTTAACATATCCGCGATAGGATCGGTCACTTGCATGATTTTAGCCTCCTTCCAAATTCTGTTTTACCAGCTGGCCTTTTTCACACCGGGGATTTGGCCCTTATATGCCAGTTCTCTGAAGCAGATACGGCAAATACCATACTTTCTTAAATAAGCATGGGGGCGTCCGCAAATTTTGCAGCGATTGTACGCTCTGGTGCTAAACTTAGGCGCTTTCTGCTGTTTGTTTACCATCGATTTTTTAGCCATGATTCTCCTCCTTCACAATCAGAGCTTAGCGACTAGCGAAGGGAGCGCCCATCAATGTGAGCAATTCTCTTGCTTCTTCGTCAGTTTTGGCTGTGGTAACGACAATAATGTCCATACCTCTGATTTTATCGATCTTATCATAATCTATTTCCGGGAAAATGAGTTGTTCTTTAATACCCAGAGAGTAGTTACCGCGACCGTCAAAAGCGTCGGGGTTAATACCTCTGAAGTCTCTTACGCGAGGCAGAGCCACGGAGAAGAGTCTGTCTAAGAACTCATACATTTTCTTGCCGCGCAGTGTAACTTTGCAGCCGATATTCATGCCTTCTCTGATCTTAAACGCAGCAACAGATTTCTTTGCCTTTGTGATAACGGGCTTTTGACCTGTGATGGCTGTTAAATCTTCAACAGCGCTGTCTAAAGCTTTTGCATTATCTTTTGCTTCGCCTAAGCCGATATTAACAACGATTTTTTCCAGCTTCGGAATCTCCATTGTGCTTTTGTAGCTGAACTTAGTCATCAAAGCAGGAGCAACCTCGCCGATGTATTTATCTTGCATTCTAGACATGAGCCTGTAAACCTCCTTTACTCAATTACTCACTGAAAACTTCTTTGCACTTTTTGCAATATCTCACTTTTTGGCCGTTTTCTAAAACTTTGCGGCCGATTCGTGCAGGCTTATTGCATTTTGCGCAGATGTTCATCAGGTTAGAAGCATCAACAGAAGCTTCCTGTTTAACGATGCCACCCGGATCGCCGGCACGGCGGGGTTTCTGGTGTTTTGTTGCAATGGCAACACCTTCAACAATTGCCCGACCTTTTTCAGGGAAAACGCTGAGCACTTTACCCTTTTTGCCTTTATCCTTACCGGAGATAACGATGACTTCGTCGCCGGATTTAATATGCATTTTTGCCATAATAGCGTTCCTCCTCCTTACAGCACCTCAGGAGCCAGAGAGAGAATCTTCATATATTCTTTTTCACGAAGCTCTCTTGCAACGGGCCCAAAAATACGGGTTCCTCTGGGGTTTTTATCTTCTCTTATAATAACGGCTGCATTTTCATCAAATTTGATGTAGGTTCCGTCATTTCGTCTTACGCCGCTGGCGGACCGTACAATAACAGCCTTAACAACGTCGCCTTTTTTAACAACACCGCCGGGTGTCGCCTTTTTAACAGAAGCAACTACAACGTCACCGATTGCTGCGTATCTTCTTTTGGAACCACCCAAAACGCGGATACACATCAGTTCTTTTGCACCGGTGTTGTCGGCAACCTTCAAAAGCGTTTGCTGTTGAATCATTTCGGTTTCCTCCTTATTTAGTATCGCACCAAGCAATCTTACTTAGCTTTTTCTACAATCTCGACCAAGCGCCATCTCTTGTCTTTGGACAAGCGTCTGGTTTCCATAACGCGAACGCGATCACCAATGCGGCATTCGTTGTTTTCATCATGGGCTTTGAGTTTGTAGGTACGTTTTACAATCTTACCGTAAAGCGGGTGCTTCACGTTATATTCAATCGCCACAACGATGGTCTTATCCATCTTATCACTGACGACTTTACCGGTTCTTTGTTTTCTGAAATTGCGTTCCATGATTTCACTCCTTTCCACTCAATTGCAATTAGTTAGCTTCTTCTTCCAGCTTTCTCTCTGCCAAAACAGTTTTGATTCTGGCAATGGTCTTTTTAACCTCTACGATTCGCATGGGGTTTTCCAGCTGATTCGTGGCGTTTTGAAAACGCAGGTTAAATAACTCTTTTTTAAGGTCAGCTAAATTGCTTTCGAGCTCTTGATTTGTAAAATCGCGAATTTCTGTAACCTTCATGTGCTTACGCCTCCTCTTCTTTCTCGGCGCGCGTTACGAACTTGCATTTAACAGGCAGTTTGTGAGATGCAAGACGCATCGCCTCTCTTGCTACCTCCTCGGAAACGCCGCCGATTTCAAACATAACCCGTCCGGGCTTAACGACAGCTACCCAGTACTCAGGAGAACCTTTACCGCTACCCATACGGGTTTCAGCCGGTTTCTCGGTGATGGGCTTATCCGGGAAAATCTTAATCCATACCTGTCCGCCTCTCTTAATATAACGGGTCATGGCAATACGGGCAGCCTCAATCTGATTTGAGGTGATCCAGGCGGGGCTTTGTGCCTGCAAACCAAATTCACCATAGGTGACGGTGTTGCCGCGAGTCGCTTTACCTGTCATTCTGCCGCGCATGACTCTTCTGTATTTCACTCTTTTAGGCAATAACATGCTTTTTCATTCCTTTCTTTCAGAATGTACCCGTGCCACGCATTACGCTTTTGCAGCTGCCGGCTTCTGAACTTTTTTGCTTTCGGGGAGAATTTCACCCTTATAAATCCAAACCTTTACGCCGATTTTACCGTAGGTGGTGTTTGCCTCCCAAAAACCGTAATCAATATCGGCACGCAGTGTCTGCAGGGGGATTGTTCCCTCATGATAATGTTCTGTTCTGGCAATTTCAGCACCGCCCAGACGACCTGCACAACTGGTTTTGATACCCTTTGCGCCCATTTTCATGGCACGGCCCATGGTGGACTTCATTGCTTTTCTGAAGGAAATTCTCTTCTCAAGCTGTGCTGCAATGTTCTCGGCTACCAGCTGAGCATCAACATCGGGGTGTTTAACCTCTTCGATATTAAGCGCAACATTTTTACCGGTCATTGTTTCCAGTTCTTTCTTAATCTTTTCAATCTCTGTGCCGCCACGACCAATGATGATACCGGGCTTTGCAGCAAAGATGCTAACCTTAAGGCGCTTTGCAGTACGTTCGATTTCAATCTTTGAAACGCCGGCTGCAAACAGTTTGTTCTTTAAGAACTTTCTTATGTTATAGTCTTCAACTAAAAGATCACCGAACTGAGAATCCTGTGCAAACCATCTGGAATCCCAATCTTTGATGATACCGACTCTTAATCCATGCGGATTTACTTTCTGACCCAAGCTTCTTACCTCCTTCTTATCTTATTCTTTTTCTTTTAAAACGATTGTGATGTGGCTGGTCCGCTTTCTGATGCGGAAAGCTCTACCTTGTGCTCTGGGTCTGATTCTTTTCAGTGTCGGACCCTGACAAGCGAAAATCTCTGCCACATACAGCTTGTTAACATCCATAGCGTGGTTGTTTTCTGCGTTGGCAATTGCAGATTTTAAAAGCTTTTCAACCGGCTCGCTGGCTGCTTTCGGTGTATTCTTCAAAATACCCAGTGCAGCACCTACGGGCTTGTTTCTGATTAAATCTATCACAATCTTAACTTTTCTTGATGAAATGCGTGCATAGCTCAGTTTTGCTCTGGCTTCCACAAAGATTCCTCCTTTCCTACAAGGAAATATTATTTATTGCCTGAAGTTTTGTTACCGGCATGACCTTTATAGGTTCTGGTCGGTGCAAATTCGCCCAGCTTGTGTCCAACCATGTCCTCGGAAACAAAAACCGGAACATGCTTTTTGCCGTCATGTACTGCAATTGTATGTCCTACCATTTCAGGGAATATGGTAGAGCTTCTGGACCAAGTCTTGACAACCTTTTTGTCGCCGGACTCGTTCATAGCAACAATCTTCTTCATCAGGCTTTCTGCAACGAAAGGCCCTTTTTTAATCGATCTGCCCATTCTTTTTCCTCCTTCGCCCAAATTGGCTTGCCAGAGCCGCAGCTTTCGCGGCCCGGCAGCGTCACGCGGCTATCTTAGCGAGTGCCGCGGCGTTTAACGATAAACTTATCATTGAGATTCTTTTTCTTTCTGGTCTTAAGACCCAGTGCAGGTTTACCCCAAGGAGTAACAGGTCCGGGACGACCAATGGGGGAACGACCTTCACCACCACCATGAGGATGGTCATTCGGGTTCATAACAGAACCTCTAACGGTGGGACGAATACCCATGTGGCGTTTACGACCAGCTTTACCGATGGAGATGTTTTCGTGATCCAAGTTACCAACCTGACCAATGGTGGCCATGCAGTTTAAGCGGATGTAACGAACTTCACCGGAAGGCAGTCTGACCTGTGCATACTTATCTTCCTTAGACATGAGCTGTGCAGCACCGCCCGCACTGCGGACAAGCTGACCACCCTTACCGGGCATTAACTCGATGTTGTGGATTAAAGTACCCACGGGAATGAACTGAATCTGCATTGCGTTACCGGGCTTAATGTCAGCACCCTGAGGATCTGTAACCAAAACGGTACCGTCGGTTACACCCAGGGGAGCTAAGAAGTAGCGTTTTTCGCCATCTTCATACTGCACCAGTGCAATGTTAGCGGAGCGGTTGGGATCGTATTCGATACCAATAACAGTAGCTGCGCCAATCTTGTTTCTCTTAAAGTCAATGATTCTGTATTTTCTCTTATTTCCGCCGCCCCTGTGACGTACTGTAATTCTACCATAGCTGTTTCTACCACCGTTTTTGCTGAGGGGAACCAGCAGTGAGCGTTCGGGCTCATGCTTTGTAATTTCCTCAAAAGTAGAAACTGTCATGAAACGTCTTGCAGGAGAGGTAGGATTAAACTTTTTGGTAGGCATCCTTTTTCCTCCTATACTAAATTAATAATCGGCTTATGCCATGCCATCAAAAAATTCGATGGTCTTGCTGTCGGGTGTTAATTTAACGATGGCTTTCTTCCAGCTCGGTCTTCTGCCTTCGTTACGACCCATGCGTTTCATTTTACCCAGCATATTCAGCGTGTTGACACTTTCAACCTTCACACCAAAGATTTCTTCAACCGCTTTTTTGATTTCGATCTTGTTTGCTGATTTCTTCACTTCGAAGGTGTATTTCTTATCGGCAATCTGATCCATGCTTTGCTCGGAAATGATAGGCTTAATGATAATATCATGTGCATATGTCATTATGCATACACCTCCCCTAATTTGTCAGCAGCACCTTTTGCCATGATGATTGTGTTGCAGTTTAACAGATCATAAACATTCAACATGCCAACAAAGCTTGTTTTAACACCTTCAATGTTTTTAGCACTGCGATAAACAGCTTCGTTATTTTCCGGCAGAACAATCAAGGCTTTGCCGCTTACATTCAAGCTCTTCAGCATTGCTGCGATTTGCTTGGTTTTAATTTCGGGAACTGCAATCTCGTCAATAACCATGATTGCCTGTTCACCGGCTTTAGCAGACAGTGCAGACTTAAGAGCCAGTGCACGAATCTTCTTGTTAACGCTCATTGCGTAGCTTCTCGGCTTCGGCGCAAAAACAACGCCACCGCCTGTCCACTGCGGTGCCCGGATGGAGCCCTGTCTGGCACGACCGGTACCTTTTTGTCTCCAAGGCTTTGCGCCGCCGCCACGAACTTCAGCCCGTGTCAAAGCGCTTTGTGTGCCTTGTCTTTGATTAGCAAGATAAGCCACAACAGTTGAATGAACAGCTGCTTCATTCGGTTCAATTCCGAATACGGCATCGTTTAATTCATAGCTGCCGACTTCTTTGCCTTCCATATTGTATAATACCACGTTCGGCATGATACTTCCTCCTTTCGATACAGGTCGCTTACCGCGCCTTTACAGAATTTTTAATTACAACCAAACCGCCTTTGGGTCCGGGCACTGCGCCGCGAATGGCCAGGATGTTCTTTTCAGCATCAATCTTAACGATTGACAGGTTTTGAATGGTAACCTTTTCAACACCCAAGTGACCGGCCAGCTTCTTGCCCTTCATAACACGAGAAGGGGAGGAGCAGGCGCCCATAGAACCGGGGCCTCTGTGGTAACCGGAACCGTGAGTCATAGGACCGCGGTGGGTTCCCCAGCGCTTGATTGTACCGGCATAACCTTTACCTTTGCTGATGCCTGTTACATCAACAGCATCGCCTTCGGCAAAGACATCTACCTTAATTTCGTCGCCCACATTCATTTCAGCTGCGTTATCCAGCTTGAATTCCTTCAGGTATTTCATGTAGCCGGTGCCGGCCTTTTTGAAATGACCCTGTAAGGGCTTTGTGGTGTGTTTTTCCTTCTTTTCCAGAAAACCAACCTGAACAGCTTCATAGCCGTCGTTTTCAGCGGTTTTTTTCTGGATGACTCTGCAAGGACCTGCTTCAACGACGGTAACGGGAATTAAAACGCCGTCTTCGCCAAAAAGCTGTGTCATGCCGAGCTTCTTGCCTAAAATCGCTTTCTTCACAAAAGCACCTCCTAAATAAATTGGTTATTGGTTCATCCCAGAAGGGAGGAACATGACCCGCTGCGAAAGCAGCAGTGCCTTTTAACAAACCTCGGGGCCGACAAGAGCCTTTCGGTTTGCGAAACACATTAGTACTTCATTTCGATGTCCACACCGGCGGGCAGCTCAATTCTCATCAGAGCATCAACTGTCTTGTTGGTGGGCAGCAAAATGTCAATTAAACGCTTGTGTGTTCTGGTTTCGAACTGCTCACGGGAGTCTTTATACTTGTGAACAGCACGCAGGATTGTAACAACCTCTTTCTTAGTCGGCAGGGGGATAGGTCCTGAAACCTTCGCGCCGGTTCTTTTGGCTGTTTCAACAATTTTTTCGGCAGACTGATCTAAGAGAACATGATCGTATGCCTTGAGTCTGATTCTAATTTTCTGACTTTGTGCCATTTGTCTTTCCTCCTTCTAAATTTTGGCGCTCCTATATAATATAGGAAGCAAATTTTTGTCTGTGCATGAAGAAACGGCTCGCCAATGCCACACGAAACCCGTCTGGCATTCTTTAAAAAGCGTACACACGGCCGGGTGTTGCAACCCTTGCCATAAATAAAACCCAAAAACCTCACGGTTTTGGGCCCAGTCACGCTTTTTGCGGTCTTCCCCATTGGAAATCCCGAACACAAACGAAAATAAAAAAGGACAAAAAGGCAGACAAAGCCGCCTCTAACAAGCTTTTTTCTCTCCATTTGCGTATGACTAGTCGCCCGGTTTCTTGAATCGGACATTCTCCGCGGAAAAACCTGCCCTCTGGCAGCAACCTCCCGCATCATCGTATGTCATGTCACAGCCCTTTAATGATACACCAAATCGGGCTAAATTGCAAGCTTTATGAGAAAAAAAGCAAAATAAATTTTTACCAAACTTTTTGCGTATTTTATCTATTTCTTTGTGCACTTTTTAGTATACTTGTGCCTGTCTTGAAACGGCACACAACACCTTGTTGTTTTAGCGTTTTACATCTTATTATCCACCTGAATCACCGCATTGAAACGCTCATCTTTTTCCTGCAGTTTTGTTTTAATGGCACAAACAGCCTCTTCCCGTTCCGCCGGTTTCATGCTGTAGGGCACTTCCAAATCAAAAATAAGGTTTATGGTTTGCTCGCCGTCGGTCATGCGAAAATCGTGAATGCCAAAAATTCCGTTCACCTCATGCACGCAGTCCAAAACCAACTGCCGCATAGCCTCTGACCGCTCACAGTTCACCATGATAGGGTCCATGTGAATCACAATGTGCACGCCCAGTTCCTTTTCAATCTGTTTTTCTGTGGCGTCAATAATTTCATGAACCTTCACAATGTCACCATCAACAGGCACCTCTGCATGAACCGAAGCCATGCATCGACCCGGACCATAATCGTGCACAATCAAGTCGTGAACCCCTTCTATGCCTTCCTGCTCTAAAATCATGCCGCAAATCTTTTCGGTCACCACCGGGTCCGGGGGAGCACCCAGCAAGATGGTAATGGTGTCCCGGGCAATACCATAGCCCGTGAGCATAATCATAATGGAAATGGCAAGACCCATAATGCCGTCAATAGGTGCCGCAACCACACGACCTAAAAAGAGGGAAAAGAGCACCGCCGCCGTGGCATAAACATCGTTAATGCTGTCCTGCGCTGCCGCACAAATCACAACAGACTGAATCTTCTTGCCGATGTACCGATTATATAAAAACATCCACAGCTTAACCAAAACAGAAAAAGACAAAATACCCACCGACAGCCAGCTGAATTCTTTAACCTCAAAATGAATAATATTACTAACGGATGATTTTAACAATTCAAAGCCGACTATTATAATAAGGAAGGAAACGATGAGGGAAGCAATGTATTCCGACCGACCATGACCAAAGGGATGCTCCTCATCCGCATGGCGACCGGCCGCCGCTGTGCCCACCACCGAAACCACCGAGGCGCCCATGTCAGACAAATTGTTAAATGCATCGGACAAAACGGCAATCGAGCCCGAAACAAATCCGGCACACAGCTTTAAAATAAAAAGCAGCAGATTGCATAAAATGCCCAACACCCCGGCCAAACGACCATAGGACGCCCGCACAGCTGCATCGCCCACGGCCTCATAATTTTTAACAAATCGACGAATGAGTAACTTAATCATAAAGTTCCTCCTGCATTATAGAACAAAATTTTTCGTCCTTTTTACTTAATCCTAAATAAAATGGCTTCAACCATCATTTTTGTGTTTCGTCTCATGCCCTTCATAAACAGAGGGATAATCATGGTTACAACAATCTGCGCTGCCAAAGATGCCATCGCCGCACCCGCTGTTCCGAAGAGAGGAATGAAAATAAGGTTCAAAAGCACATTCGATATGGCCGCAAAAAAATAAATATATTTCATGCTCTTTTGCTGGTTTTCACACACAATCCATGCATTTCGGGCAACGCCCAGATAGGAAAACGCCGTATACCATGTGATGATTTTTAACGGTATTGCCGCAGGCAGATACGCTTCGCCGTATAACAGCCAGATTGCCAATTTCCCAAAGACCATAAATAAAACAGACACAAGCATCGAAACATAAAAAATAATACAATACAAAAGCTTGTTATAGCTTTCAAATTTCTGCTTGTTTTCATTGTGGGTCTCCATAATTTTAGGAACCATAGAGTCGATAATGGCCGTCAAAACAAAACACCACATAGTGCAAAGTGTCGTCGCCGTTGCATAATAGCCCACCTGGGCAGAATCCAGCATCTGCTTGAGCATAATACGGTCCGTATGACCATATATGGAAACCATTAAGCCCGAAAGAATGAAATGATAACTTTTGCCCAATAGATTTTTTCCATATTCCCACGAGAAAGAGAATTTTGACCCGCCCGATTTTTTGTAAAAATAAAACAGAATTACCGCCACGGATACATAATCAACGGAAGTGGCCAAAGCAAAATACATAACGGATTTGTTTGTGATAAGCAAATATAGCTTATATAATGCCGTTAACGAATAGGCAACTAAAGAGGCAATGGCCGTTTTTTTCGATTCAAGTCTTGACTGAAACCAATAGTTAAAAATCTCAAATATGTGAAAAACCAACCCAAGATTACAAAGGGCAACAACGGCTATGGTTATGGGCTCACCTGCGTCTAACACAAAAGAAATTGCCATAATAACCAATAGGGATAAAAGGCTGGAAACAGCTCTTAAACCCAATGCGGTGCCGATTATTTCCCCGTCGCTCTTTTTTTTGTCCACAAATTCTTTAACAATGACCGAATTGATGCCCAGGGTGCAAAAGGCCGTAAAAAACGCCGTATAGGCCGCTGCATAATTGAGCACGCCATAATTGCTGGGGCCTAAATACCGTGCCGATAAAAGCCCGACTAACAAGCTGATAACCATCTGAATTACTTTTCCGCCAATTAACCAGCCTGCGTTGGAAACCACTTTATTTTTAAGAAATTGTTTTATCATTCCTACACTCTCCATATAAATCTGTAGGGGGATGGTCCGCCATTGTGCATCAGGCTTTATACCATTCATCCCTCAAGATTTTTGCCTTGCTGCAAACACCATCATCAAACAAATCGGGGGCGTGGCGTTGTTTTAGTGCCTTCTCTGAAAGAAGAAGCATTTTTTTTGCCGCGTTGGTTGCGTTCCATTCCTCTGCCATTGTCTTGTAAGCATTTTTGGATATGCGGTTGCGTTCTTCATCATTCTCAAGCAACCACTTTATTTTTACATATAAATCTTCTATATTGCCATCTTCATAAATCACGCCATTTTCCCTGTCCTGAATCACAAAGGGCACAGAGCCAATTGCATGGCTTGCAATAACGGCACAGGCAGAATTCATCGATTCGTTCAGCACGGCACCCCAGCCCTCGTTCCGATCTGAAGTAAACAGAAAGATGGTGCTTTTTTCCATGTATTCCCGCACCGCCTCCGGCGTCATTGAGCCAAGGATGTGAACACAATCATCCACTTTTTTCTCCGCAATCTGATCTTTTATTTTATCGGTTTCTTCTCCGTTTCCAATCATGTTCAATTCAAAATGATACCCCTCTGCCTTCAGACGCCTGGCTATTTCAACGGGAATTTCCGGATGCTTCAGGCCAATAAAGCGGGCACACCACAAAATTGAATTCTTTTTCTTGTTTGATATAAGGCTGTTTATATCATCATATTGCTTCTCTTCTGGGAAATATCCCCATTTATAACACCGGTTTATAAAAAGACCCAAGCGACTATAGTCTAACGCGGTGTAAGCACTGGCACACAGCATGTTCATGTTGGCTCTTTGGGGATATAATCGTCTCCATGTAAACAGTCTTGCAACATGTTTCCAAAGAGGCGGTTTTTCTTTTAAAGGCCTTTCTGAATATATGTAAATCAACTTTTTGCTCTTTATTCGGTTCCGTATCAGCGCCAGCGGCGCCGACCCCGTTATGACCACATCTGCTTCGTCAATCATGCTTTGATAACGCACCTTATGATTATGAAATTCGTCGCAAGACACCACATAGTCGGGAAAACTTTTTTCACCCCAACCAAGGCTTTTGCGTTCCTGGGGCATAGGCTCGGTTTCGATAAATTTAAATCCGTCTCCAAGCAGCTTGTAAAATTCATTTGACAGGGGCTTTTGGTGATGATTAAAGAAGTTTGAAACAAAAATGAGAGTTTTTATGTTTTCACTTTTCATATAGCACCGCATACTCCTTAAATCTATTATTTTCTCAACCTTTTTATCTTTTTAACCCAAGATTTGGATGCAAAGGCTTTTTCGTATCCGTATAAATAATTTTTGAGTCTATAACCGTGCTCTCTGTCTCGTGATTTTAAAAAACGACGAAAGAGTCATTTCATTATAACGCTTCTCTTGTCTTGCTGTATAAATTTTTCTTCCTAATATATAGGAAAAACCTTTTTAAGCATATCATATTTCCCTTTCTTTGTCAACAAAGCCTGCTGCAGCACCCCTTCTCTCGTAGGGGGCGGCGTCCCCGACGCCCCGCAAACCACTCTCTGTCACCCCTCTTTTCTTTTGGTCTTTCTCTTTTTCAAACTTTTTACATCTTTTTGAATGTAATTCAAAAATTCCTATTGACATCTTGCCCTTTGCCTTGTATAATGAAGTTGAAATTGATAATCATTATTATTTTTAGGATTTGATGCTATGAGAAAATACAGTCGACAACGAGAAATCATTTTAGAATATCTGTATCAAACCACTGCTCACCCCACGGCTGACCAGATTTATGCCGATTTAAAGCCCCAATACCCCGCCCTGGGCCTTTCCACCGTTTATCGTAACCTGCGGCTTTTGGCTGAAGACGGGATTATCCGCCGGCTCGATACCGGGGAAGGGGTCGACCGGTTTGATGCCGACTTATCGGCTCATAACCACTTTATTTGTTTAAAATGCAGGCGTGTATCCGATGTGTTTGAAACTCTGATTGAGCCAAAATCCTTAGAGGATGCTTTAGGCAAAGCCTTTTCGGTGAACAGCCACTCGCTGTATATTTACGGCGTTTGTGATGGCTGCAACCAGGGCTGACCCTGTCTGTATAAAATAAAAAATTATATTATAAAAATTTTTGGAGGTTTTATTATGAAAAAGTTTGTATGTTCTGTATGCGGTTATGTTCACGAAGGCGACAGTGCTCCCGCAAATTGCCCGGTTTGCAAAGTGCCGGCTGAAAAGTTTAAAGAAATGGTAGAGGGCGCTGCTCTGGCAGCCGAGCATGAGTATGGCGTTTACGGCAAAACCGTTAAAAACAATCCCGACATCTCTGAAGAAGATAAAAAGTTCATTTTTGAACAGTTAATGGCAAACTTTAACGGCGAATGCGCTGAAGTTGGCATGTATCTCTGCATGGCTCGCATCGCACACCGTGAGGGCTATCCCGAAGTTGGTCTTTACTGGGAAAAAGCAGCTTATGAAGAAGCAGAGCATGCGGCTAAGTTCGCAGAACTGTTAGGCGAAGACTTAGAACCCAACATGAAGGCCACCACAAAGGACAACTTAAAATGGAGAGTTGACTGCGAATACGGCGCAACACAGGGCAAATTCGACCTGGCTGCCTGCGCTAAGAAAAACGGTCTGGACGCCATTCATGATACCGTTCATGAAATGGCCCGTGACGAAGCTCGCCATGGCCGTGGCTTGGAAGGTCTTTTAAAGAGATATTTCGCTTAATTTCTTGAAAATAAAGCTGAGCACAACGCCCCTCGAGATAGCCAGGCTGTTTCAAGGGGCGTTTAACGGAAAATCTTCCTATATTTTAAAATAAAAGAAAGCGAGGAATACATAATGGATAAAAAAGTGAGAGATTTGATTAACGACCAAATTAACAAAGAATTATATTCTGCCTACCTGTATCTTGATTTTTCCGTTTATTATGACGAGCAGGGTCTTGACGGCTTTGCCAACTGGTATATGGTGCAGGCGCAGGAAGAGCGTGACCACGCCATGCTGTTTTTAAAATACCTGCAAATCAACGGCGAAAAGGTAACTCTTGAAGCGGTTGAAAAGCCGGATAAGGCTCTTACCTCCCTGATGGACCCCTTAAAAGCCGGTCTTGAGCATGAGCAATATGTAACCAGCCTCATTAACGACATCTATGGCGCTGCCTATGATGTGAAAGACTTTAGAACCATGCAGTTTTTAGACTGGTTTGTTAAAGAGCAGCTGGAAGAAGAAAAGAACGCCGATGATATGATTAAAAAAATGGAGCTCTTCGGCAGTGACCCCAAGGGCCTTTACTCTCTCGACTCAGAGTATGCCGCCAGAATTTACACCGCTCCGTCACTGGTTCTTGACTAATTGGTTATATGCCCCCCTTGATATAAGCTTTTCTTATTGTCAAGGGGGGTTGTGTTATTTAAGTCCTGCAACAATAACCGGTCAGCCTTTTAGAGCTGTGTTTAAGATGCCGGTAACCGTTTTGAAAAAGCAGAAAATTTATTGTCGACAGAACCCCCTTGCGTTTATAAAAACCCTTGCATTTTTTGTTAAACTGTGATACAATGAAAAAAAATAAATTTGGAGGCAAAACCATGAACTCAAGCATATTTTCAGAGTGTTATCGTCACTCTTTATCACACATCTTGGCAAAGGCCGTTCTGGAAATATTTGGGGCAGAGAATGTGCAGTTGGCAATTGGACCCCAAATAGACGAAGGTTTTTACTATGATTTTGTTTTGCCAAGACAGGTTACGCCAGAAGATTTTTCCACCATCGAAAGCAAGATGAGGGAAATTTTGAAGCGTAAAGAAGACTTTAAAAAAGTTGAAATGTCTCATGAAGAAGCTTTGCGCCTTTTTAAAGGCCAACGCTTTAAAGAGGAACTCATTCGAGAGCTGCCTGATGATATGGTCGGCGTTTACTATACCGGAGATGATTTTGCCGATTTGTGCAGAGGCCCTCATGTTAACAACGCTTCTGAACTCTTGGGTTGTGCTTTTAAAATAAAATCCGTTTCCTCTGCTTATTGGAGAGGCGATGAAAACAATGAGGTTTTACAAAGAATCTATGTGTTTGCTTTTGAAAACAAAGAGGCTTTAAAAGAGCATATGGACTTTTTGAAAGAAGCAAAAGAGCGCGATCATAAAGTTTTAGGTCCGCAGCTTGATTTATTCTTTTTGGATCCTACCGCTCCGGGCATGCCATACTGGCTGCCAAGAGGATGGAAGCTCTTTAACACTCTCTTGAACTTCTGGCGTGAAGAACACGAAAACAGAGGCTACCAAGAAATTTCTTCTCCGTTAATCAACAGCAACTCTCTGTGGATCACCTCTGGCCATTGGGATCATTATAAAGACGGAATGTTTGTCATTCCCGTTGATGAAAACAATGCATATGGTGTTAAACCTATGAATTGTCCAAACTCTATTTTGGTGTATAAGAGAAAAAATCGCAGTTATCGTGAGCTTCCCTTGCGCTTGTCCGACTGCGATGTGCTCCACCGCAACGAAAAATCCGGTGAATTAAATGGCTTGTTGCGTGTTCAAATGTTTAGACAGGACGATTCTCACAACTTTATAACCGAAGAGCAAATCTATGATGAAGTCAATGCCATTCTTGATATTGCAGACTTGTTCTATAATGTTTTTGGTTTGACTTATCGTCCCGAACTCTCTACAAGACCGGCTGATTTTATGGGTGATATTCAATTATGGGATAAGGCTGAAAGAGAGCTCAAAGAAATTCTCGATAAGCGTTATGGCGAAGGCGGTTATGATATTAACGAAGGCGACGGTGCTTTTTATGGCCCGAAAATTGATATCATGATGAGTGACGCTTTGAAAAGACAATGGCAGATGGGCACCATTCAGTTGGACTTCCAGCTGCCCCGTAATTTCGATATCACATACACCGACAAAGACGGCAAAGAGAAAGTGCCCGTTATTATTCACCGTGTTATTTACGGCTCTATGGAGCGTTTCATCGGCATTTTAATTGAAAACTTTAAGGGTGCTTTCCCCTTCTGGATTGCTCCGCTTCAAGTGGCCGTTGTGCCGATTCGTGAAGAGCACAACGAGTATGCATCCGAAGTTCTCAAGCAGTTAAAAGCTGCCGGCATTCGTTGCGAAGCGGATTTATCCGAAAACCACATGAACAAAAAGATAAAGAGCTTCCGCAACGCCAAAACACCATATGTTTTAGTCGTTGGTGAAAACGAAGCAAACAGCAACACCGTTTCCATTAACATCCGCGGTGGCAACAAGGTCGATAGTGTGCCCCTGGAAGATTTTCTTAGTTTGTGCACAGAATTGGTCAATGAAAAAACATTGATTCTGCCATTAAACAAGGAGGATTTTGTAAAATGAAAAAATCCGCAATCACAAATTGTATCATAATTGCCATTATCGCCGGATTGTCTGCCGTTCTTGACCTTTTCGCCGTAATTGGCTTTCCCACAGGAATTTTATCCGTTTCTTCATTTTATGTTAGCTCTGCCTTTTATGTTTTGTTTGTGTATTTATTTGGATGGCGGGGAAGCATCGGAATCTATATAGGTCTTATCCTTGCATCCATCACTTCAGGCGGCTTTTCCTTTTTCCCGCTGTATGGTGCTTGGGGCAATGTACTTGCCTCTGTGTTTATTGTATATGCAATGAAAGCCCTTAAGCGAAACTGCAGCATTAAGAGCGCTGCCGATTTTATAACGATTGCTCTTTTATATCTGATCGCTCCGTTAATTTCGGCGTTCTGGGTGTTAGGCGGATGGGTTGTTGTTGGAATCATCCCGAAAGAAGCTTTTCTCCCGGCCCTTTTCCCCTGGTGGTTTGGCGGTGTTTGCGTTTACTTTATCATTGCAACCCCGTTGCTTAAGTTCATCTCGCCAATTGCCAAAAAATATAACCTTTAAACCTCGAAGCAGAAGGCGAACAAACATCGCCTTCTGCTTCATTATTAAATTGAGACAAAAAAGGAGACGATGGCTGTGATTAGCGTTAAAAGAATAAAAGAGATTTTATCTTCTTCTGTAGACATGTCTGTTTTGAAACAACACGGCGACAGCTCCGGATTAAAACGAATAAACCGCATTCCTGAAAACATTCGGTCTCTTTTAAGCAATGAATTTTTGGCGCTTGCCAATGGTCTTTTTTTTAATTTAGAGGACCGGGACATTGATACGGTGGTCTTTTCTGTTTTTCTCGACCAAAATTGTTTGAATTATGTGTTAAATCAATTAAACGGAAAAAGGGCGCTCATTGTTGTCCACCACTTTTTTGATATCGATTGCGGATATCCGGACAAACGCCTCGGTTCTGATACTTTTTTTGCAGAGTCGGAGCTCTACAAAAGGTTATACGCTAACGAAATACAAATCTGTGTATTTCATCTTCCTTTGGATATTAACAGTTCAGAAATTAACACACATAAATCCTTTTTAGAAAACCTTTGGGGCTCTGCTCAAAACCCAAAAAGCCCCATTTATACCTTTCCCTTTGGTGAATTGGGATATTACCTCTCTTTAGGAAAAGAAGCTTTAAGTTTTGTTGAACATTTTGATGAAATTCTCTATTTTGGCAAGCAATATGAAAGCTGTGAAGACGCCATACAAAGCCTAAAATCCCTCAGCGACCGCCGTCTTTTAAAGGTGGCCGTTTGGGCGGGCATGACAAGTTCAACAGACATTTTAAAAGAGGTGGAAAACCAAAAGTGTGATTTTTGCATTTGCGGAGATGTGATCATACGCAACCAAAGCTCCCGTTCGGCAGAAGTACTGAACTATCTTAATAATATGCCTTTAACTGTTTTTTGCGTTTCTCACTACCAAAGCGAACTTTTTGCTTTGAAAGATCTTGCAAAAAAATTAGACAACATAAAAGATTTAGATATTCATATAATTGAGGATAAGAAAATATGGAAGTAAAAAAAGAATACAAAACCTTTCTCGGAACATACCGAAAGCCGCTTGTAGAGGCCTTCTTGCTGAAGGCCGTTCTTTTTGGTGTGTCTGCCGTTTTCTTTTTGGGAAACAACATAAACATCATGTGCATAATTTTGGCCACGACAATCCTTTGCAACCTTTTGTTTTTAAAACGCAATTCATTTAAAATTGTCAGGTTTCTTTTGCTCTCCACTGTGGTTTTGATTTTTGTTTGGGGCGTGTTTGTGGGTCAATTGTGGACACAAACAAACATAAAAACCGCCTTGATTTCTGTATACACCTCCCGGGATTTTAAAATTGCCCTTTTGCGATTATACGGGTTTTTCACCGGCGGGCAGTTGTTTTTGGGGGTAACCTCACAGCACGAATTATTGCTTGATTTAAAAAAGGCTAATTTTCCGTCTATCTTCGTCATAACCATTGTTTTAATCTTTAATTCAATTGCCTATTTTATTTCTTTTTATTCTGACATAAAGAGAAGCTATGAAATGAGATGTTTGAAATCAAATGTGTTTAAAAAGGCATATTACATTTTTTCTTCATTAACATTCGAAGCCTTATCGATGATTGTGAACTGCCGGAAAGTTCTTTTTGTTGACGACTCTCGAATAAAGAACATCGCCGGCAAGTCCCATGTGCAAGACTCAAGCCATCGTAGTGTAGATAATTTGACCATAGCTTTAAAAAACCTACAATATCAAGATTGCGATGCGCCTGTTATCCGCAACTTAGAAGCCTGTTTTTCATTGGGAACATTTAACATTGTCTGGGGTGAAAACGGCATTGGCAAAAGCACCCTGTTTGATGCCATCACCGGGGTTATCCCCAACATTATTCAGGCCAACGGCCAAATTCAGCTGAACCTTGACGAAAGCAAAAGAAGTCTTATCGGCTATGTTCCCCAGGGGGTGGAACGATCGCTTCTCTTTGATACGCCGGAAAGCATGTTGAAAGACATTCCCCCTGCCAAAAGAGAAAGATGGATTCAAAAATTTATGCTCTCACACATTGACGCAGAAACACGCAACATGAACGAACTTTCAAGCGGAGAACGAAAAAAATTTGAACTTATATCAGAGCTGTTATACGATAAGCATAAAATCCTTTTATTAGATGAGCCAACCGCCTTTTTGGATGAGCCTTCAAAAGAAGCCTTGTTTGAGTTGCTAACCGCTGTTAAAGACGACAAAATTATCGTCATAATCACACATGACGCTTATTTTAAAGACAAAGAAGTAACTTGGCACCATATGGTTGATTCCGGAATCGTTAACGAATCCTTTTGCTTTTCTCAAAAAGAAAAGGATGTTTCTGAAGAAAACCGCCTTTTGTTTGATGGCTTGGCGTTAGAAAAAAAGATTTTTAAAAAAATCGTAGGGCTAAACGACAGCCTTATGGGAATTTCTAAAATTCCGGTTGAAAGCATAGAAATTGAAAGCCACAAAAACATAGCCATTTTAGGAAAGAACGGTTGCGGAAAAACAACATTGGATAAAAAGATTTTTGCGTGTCTTCGAAAAAGCAAACCAAAAATCCATTGTTTAATGATGTTGCAAGAGGTAAACAAGCAGTTTTTCACCTCCTCTGTGGAGGAAGAGATTTTTTTAGGTTATCGCGTTAACAGTGCGTTTAAGCAATTTGTTTATTCGCTTTTGGAACTTGTCGGACTGTTAAATTATAAGGATTTACCCCCCTATTTCTTAAGCGGCGGCCAAAAACGAATTCTTTTGTTGCTCTGTTTTATTGCCCAAAGACCGGATGTCATTATTTTAGACGAGCCTTTTGAATTTATTGATGCAAAGAACCGAAAAACGCTAATGGAGCTTTTGATTGAATATCAAAAGCAAACGGGGGTTTGTTACATTCTCAGCGACCAAACTCTTGATTGTTTTCAGCCCTATATCAACGAGACAATTGTGTTTTAAGAGGAGTTAAACCATATGGAACAGGAAAAAAGATTTTATTTTGCAGCCAACCACGCCAATGAGCTTTCTTCAATTGCAAACACAAAGATGATTGATAACTCTGAAGAATTAAAAACCGCAATTGAAGACATAAAAAACAGCATTCTTATGGAATTGCAAGACGGTGTAGAAGCTGTTGTGCTCAGGGGCAGCCTTGCCTACGGCGGCTTTATTAAGGGAATTTCCGATTTGGATTTAGTTGTCTTTTTAAAACCGCAGACTGCCGAAAGAGCCTCTGTTTTAGAAAATTTGGCGGGGATTGCATCCAATAAATATGGCCATTTGTTTTCCATGGTTGATATAAGCGGCGTGATTTTTAACGATGTTTGGCAAAACGAAAATAACACCCGTTTATATTTAAATCTTAAACTTACCGGAATAACCCTGTATGGCGCCGATTTAATTCCAAAATTGCCCGCTTGTGTTTGCGACCAAACGCTTCTCAAAAAATTATATTGCCAAACCCTTGAAGACTCGGCCGATACTCTAAAAAAGATTGATAAGGCTGAAACTATTGAATATATGGGAAAACAAAAAGGCTGCGACTTTTTATGTGTCTGGTTCATGAGAAATATCATCCGGGGGTTTGCCGTTCCTGTTTATCTTAAGAAAAAGGTTTTCACAATGCATTTAACAACCTGCTGTTATGAATTAAGCCTGCTCTTTCCGCAGCACAAAGAACTAATTGAAGAAATTTGGCTTTCTGAACGGAAGCCCCTTCAAAATTGGGAGGAATTAGCCTCTCTCTGCCGAAGAGCGTTGGGCCTGTTTAAAACAGTTTGTGCGGATGCATGGAATGGAGAGTTTTAATGAAAAAAGAAAGAAATATACCCCAACAAATTTTATGTAATAGCGAAATGCTGTCAGAGATTCGGCAGCGCGACCATTTTATTGCCGGAAGAATCTTAAAACTTTTTCATATTAAGAAAAAGATTTTGTTACAGCTGATTTCCAACGGAAGAAGATTGAAATGCAGAATTGAAAATACCATTGATTCTTACAACGAACTGGCAAACACTCTGCAAGTCGGGGATATCATTTGTGGATGTTATGAAGAAACAAAAACCAAACAGGGCGATTGTGAGCTTCTGCTTCGTTGTGTCTATGTTGTTACGCCCTGTATGTTGAAGGAAATGGACACCGGCTTGCTTCCAAACAATCAATTCACGCAGGAAAAAAGACGGCGCTTTTTTCATACATACATTTCCGGTGACGAAATGTGTTCCCTGCGGATTATCGTGCAAAACACCATTTTACAATCTCTTCGAACACTTTTACAGGAAAAAGGCTATTTAGAGTGTGCCACCCCCGTGCTGCAAAGAAATTTTTTTGGCGGAACAGCCCGTCCGTTTGTTACGCATATAAAAGACACCGGCGAAGATGTTTATTTGCGGTTAACCTCAGAGATAGCGCTAAAACACTACATCGCCGGAGGATTTGATAAAGTCTACGAAATTGGATATTTCTTTAGAAACAGCAACATAAATGCAAAATCCATTGTTCCGTATACCGCCGCCGAAATATACACCGCCTATGGCAGCGAGCTTGAAAACATTGCCTTTATGAAAACAATTTTCAAAACTTTCATAAACAACATTGAGAAAATCCTCGTGAATCATAATGCCGTTGTTAACCCTTGTGTAAAAAAAGAGATTGAATCCATTTCGTTTTCTGAATATTTTAAAGCCAATACAGGCCTTGATTTTTTGAGCCAAAAGCAGCAAGTGAAGGCTTTGCTGCACGAGACTTTTAACTATGAGATAAACGACGAAAACTACATTAAAGAAATTTATAAATATTTCAAAACAAAAATCATCACACATCAAATAGCACCCATTGTTGTGACCGATTTGCCCGCCGGCATAAGTCCGTTAATCGAAAATAAAAACGACCATTTTTTGTATCGAAGCTATTTGATTGTTAACGGCGCTACCCTAATGGAATCTTCCATTGGAAAAACAAGCGCAGAAGAATTGACTGACGCCTTAACAGAACAAAAAAAAGAGCTTGAAGACAAAGAAAGACAGGAAAAAAGAGACTATTCCGCCTTCATACATTCTCATTATTACGGCATGCCAAGAACCACGGGCCTGTTTATAGGACTGGATAGAGTTTTTCCGGCAATTTTCGGCATTGAAAACATCGGTGAATATCATATGAAAATGTAATTGAATGGACTTCTTTTTTCAGGTGAAACAACTAAAAATATGACTCTTGTTTTTTGGTTTGAACTTTTTAAAGCAAATCTGTGCTTTGCAACACTCCTTTTTGTCGTCTCTTTAGCTTTTTAAAATCCACCTCCCACGCCCTCGGGCGTGGGAAAATTTTTGCAAAAAACCCTTTTTTCTTCTTCCTTTAATCCCTCTGGCTTCTTGACACTGCCTGCAAACTATGATATATTTTAAGGGTAAAACCTTCCGCATTTTTATGGTTTTTATAAAACAAAGTGAGGTGCATCACATGAAATTAAAATTCAGCTTTTTCGTGCTGGGGCTTTTGCTTTTATTGCCCCTTTCTGCCCACGCCTCTGAAAGCCGTGGCTATATTTTTGCACTCCCCTCGGGCCCCTCTCTTTTTGGTGCCGAGAGCCGAGAGCTGCCGGCCGATGCCACCGCCGTGGCAAAGAACTTTTACTGGACAAACGACGCGGATTTCATTGCCCGCAACCAAGGCAAAATCACCGCTTTCCCTAATTATAAAATGACCCTTTTTGAAGAGTCATCTTTCCCCACACCAAACGACTCTGCTTTTTTGAATCAATGGAATTTAAACTTAATCAACGCCGCACCCGCCAGAGAAAAAGGACTTTCTGGCAAGGGCGTGCTGGTTGGGGTTATTGACAGCGGTCTTAACACCGATCACCTTGATTTAAACCGGCAAAACATTCCCTATGGCTATAATTGTGCTATGGTGTGGACGCCAAACGGCGACGGCACCGAATCACCCTCCTGGCCGGAAAACGCCGACGATGTAACCGACCTCGGCGGACACGGCACCATGGTTTCGGGCATTATTGCCGCACAAACCAATAATAATTTAGGCGTTGCCGGCATCGCAAGCGGCGCCTCTGTTTTGCCCATTAAGGTTACCGATGCCGATGGTCACATTTATTTAAACGATGTTTTCATTGCTCTTCAGGTGGCAATTGTAGAAGAATGTGATGTAATCAACATCAGCCTTGGGGACACCCTGACTGACACGGTGGCTGGCAAACCCGTTGTGAACGAAGCCGCCCTTTCAACCCTGCAATATTTTATTGACGAAGCGCTAAATGCCGGCATTGTGGTGGTTGCCGCCGCCGGAAACGACGGCACCGATGCCGCAAGCGCCACAGTAACCAACTATCCTGCCGGTTGCACCGGTGTTATCAGCGTTTCCAGTGTAACACAAAATGCCGATGGCTCCATTGCCCCGGCAAACAGTTCCTGCAAAAACAATTCGGTGTTCATTTCGGCTCCTGGCGGTGGAAAAGCCACTTTGAACGGCACCGTTACAACCCCTGCCTCAACACCGGTTGTCACTTCTCTTTCTAAATCTTCAATCACAGGCCTGTCCAGCGGCTCGGGAACTTCCTTTGCGGCACCGCAAGTGGCTGCGGCTGTGGCTTTGATTCGCGAGGCATGGCCCACTTGCACGCCGGCCGAGGTTCAGGCAATTTTAGCCGCCACGGCAAAGGATTTGGGCGCAGAGGGTCGGGACATCGTCTATGGTCACGGTCTTTTGGATATTGAGGCCATTGTGGACTATTTAGATGCACAAAATCACCTGCCGGATTATGCCCTCTCCTTTGGCTGCACCCGTAGTGCACAGGACCCGACAAAAATTACAAGTTCATCTCTTTACATTCACAACAACACGACCGAAAGCGCTGCCCCCTCTTTATATTTAGCCGAGGTGGATGGCAAACTTCAATCAGCCATAAGGGTTAATTTCTCCGACTTTCGTGCGGCCGCCTTTGATGCCCTTACCGGCAAACGGACAACGGGCATTACAAAATATGTGCTCAGCGAAACCGGCAAAACCGATTACGATTGGTTCTTTTTATGGGATAGCTACCTGCGGCCTTTAATCAAAAAGCAGTACCTGCCCCTGCAATAAACCAGTTTTTAAAAAAGCTAAAATTATTATTTCAATAAAGGAAAAGAGGCAAATTTAAATGGCAAAATCATGTAGTAATTCTTCCTGCTCAAAAGAATCTTGCGAGGGCTGCCAACACGCCGCAAAGGATTTTCGTGAAAAGCCCCACAACTTAAGTCAAATTAAAAAGGTCATCGGCGTTGTCAGCGGCAAAGGCGGCGTGGGCAAAAGCCTGGTCACCTCTCTTTTAGCCGCAACCATGAACCGCCAGGGCTACAGAACAGCTATTTTAGATGCTGACATCACCGGCCCTTCCATTCCCAAAGCCTTTGGCATAACCGAAAAGGCAACCGGCAACGAGCTGGGCTTGTTCCCTGTTCCCAGCAAAAACGGAGTTGAGGTTATGTCCGTTAATCTTTTGCTTGAAAACGACACCGACCCGGTTGTTTGGCGCGGTCCTGTTATTGCCGGCACCGTGAAACAATTCTGGACCGATGTGATTTGGGGCGACATTGACTATATGTTTGTGGACATGCCCCCGGGAACCGGCGATGTGCCTTTAACCGTTTTTCAGTCCATTGCCGTTGACGGCATCATTGTGGTAACCTCTCCGCAAGAGCTGGTTTCCATGATTGTAGAAAAAGCCGTGAAAATGGCGCAAATGATGAACATTCCCATTTTGGGCTTGGTTGAAAACCTTTCTTATTTCACCTGCCCCGATAACGGCAAGAACTATGCGGTGTTTGGCGACAGCCACATTGACGAAATTGCCGCCACACATGGTCTGCCCGTTTTGGCACGGCTCCCCATCGACCCCTCTATTGCCGCCGCTTGCGACAAGGGCGAAATCGAAAGCTTAGACGCCCCCTGGTTCGGCGAGGCTGCCGAACTTTTAAAAACCCTGCCCGACCGGGAATAATTGTTTTTGATAATAGACTTAAAAAGCATGTATTAACACATTAGACAGGTTTCAAATTTGAAACCTGTCTTTTTCATTTTGATATTGCTTTTATTCGAGTTTTAGAATATAATATTACTTATAAAGGACAAGAGGTGTCGAATTATGGAAGTTATGTCTGCAAGAGAAGCTGCTGACAGATGGGGCATATCCCAAAGACGAGTGGCTGTTCTTTGTTCTGAAAACAGAATAGCTAATGCACAAATGTTAGGTAATATGTGGCTTATACCGATAAATGCCGAAAAGCCTATTGATGCAAGAAGCACAAGATATAATACAACTGATGAAAAAAATGTCAAGCCATTTTTGAAATGGGCAGGTGGAAAAAGTCAGTTGTTAAAGGAAATAGAGCAATATTATCCTTTTGATAATGGAGTTGTTACAAAGTATGCAGAGCCATTTGTCGGGGGCGGTGCTGTGCTTTTTGATATTTTAAGCAAGTATAATTTAGACGAAATATATATAAGTGATATAAATGCTGAGCTTATAAACACATATGTTATCATAAGAGAGCATATTGAGGCACTGATAACATTGCTTAATAAATATCAAAATGAGTATATCCCTCTTGAAGCAGAAGACAGAAAGTCATATTATATAGCAAAAAGAGAAAGGTTTAACGATTTAAAAGTTAATGGAAACGACGCTGAAAATATTGAAAATGCTGCATTGATGATTTTTCTTAATAAAACTTGCTTTAATGGGCTTTATAGGGTTAATAAAAAGGGACTTTTTAATGTGCCAATGGGAGCATATAAAAATCCTCTTATATGTGATGAGAAAAATCTTCGTGCGGCATCTGAAAAACTGCAAAAGGTCAAGATTGTATGTGGTGATTACAGAAAATCTGTTGAGTTTATAGACAGGCATACTTTTGTATATTTCGATCCCCCATACAGACCTTTGTCAGAAACGGCAAATTTTACCGCATATACTGAAAATTTGTTTAATGATGAAGAGCAAATTGAGCTTGCTGAATTTGTAGAAAGTATGCACAAAAAGGGTGCAAAAGTGGTTGTAAGTAATTCAGACCCTAAAAACTCTAATACAGAAGATGATTTTTTTGATAACATCTACTCTGCTCACAAAATTAAAAGAGTTGAGGCAACTCGGATGATTAACTGCAATAGTAAAGCGAGAGGAAAAATAAAAGAACTTTTAATATCAAATTTTTAAGGAGTTACGAATATGAAAAATAGAGATTTTAACACTTGGATAGCAGGTTTTCGTGATAGCATTGCAGATTATGGTTATTACATAGATTTCGAGAAGGTGCATAGAAATGTGGAAAGCATAAAAGTGGAGCTTAATATCTTAAATTCAGTTATAGGCTCAAAAAATATTGAATCTGACTTTGAAGTGTTGCTTGAAAAATATCCCGAAATATTAAAATGTATTCCGTTGCTTTTAGCAGTCAGAGCAAATGAAATTTATGCTATTGATGGTGACGGAGAGTTTACATACAAATTCAAAAATCCTAATTTGTCAACCAAACAATATAAAGTGTTTATGCGTAAAACGGGTTTGTTTGATTTAATGGCTAATCATATTATAAACAACCTTGTTGATTATGCCACAGGAGTTGAAACGGGACTTGATTCCAACGGCAGAAAAAATCGCGGCGGGCATTTGATGGAAAACTTGGTCGAGAGCTTTATAAAGCGAGCTGGTTTTGTTAAAGATGAAACATATTTTAAGGAAATGTATATTCATCAGATTACCGAAAAATGGAATGTTGATTTATCAGCAATTTCAAATCAAGGAAAAATGGAAAAGCGTTTTGATTTTGTAATTAAAACACCTAATATGATTTATGGTATAGAAACGAATTTTTATGGTAGCGGTGGCTCAAAATTAAATGAAACTGCTCGAAGCTACAAAACGCTTGCTTTGGAAACCGATACAATAGACAGCTTTGCTTTCGTTTGGTTTACCGATGGAAAGGGTTGGGCTAGTGCAAGAAATAATCTTGAAGAAACTTTTGATGTTATGGAACATATTTATAACATTAAAGATTTAGAAAATGGTATAATCAATGAGGTTTTTAAATAATGGCAGAAAAGAAAATTAAAAAATGGAAGCCGGATGGTTTTGAACTTGAAATGACTACGCATTGGTCCTTTCCAAAAAGAGGAGATTGGGCAACTCATGACGCAAAATGGCGTGGTAATTGGTCTCCGTACATACCAAGGAATATTATATTAAGATATTCACAAGAAGGAGATTTAATTCTTGATCAGTTTGTAGGAGGAGGCACTACTCTTGTTGAAGCAAAACTTTTGAATCGTGATATAATTGGCGTAGATGTAAATGATGTTGCACTTGAACGATGCAGAGAGAAGACTTCATTTGATTATGATTCCGCAAAGGGAAAGGTATATATCAAAAAAGGCGATGCAAGGAATCTTGATTTTATACCTGATGATAGCATTGATTTGATATGCACACACCCACCATATGCTGATATTATCAGGTATAGCGATGATATAGAGGAAGATTTATCTCAACTAAAAGTAAAAGATTTTCTTGAAGAAATGAAAAAGGTTGCAGTAGAAAGTCATCGTGTCCTTAAAAAGGACAAGTTTTGTGCTGTCCTTATGGGTGATACACGGCAAAAAGGTCACATGATACCAATGTCTTTTGATATAATGCGAATTTTTGAAAATGCAGGCTTTAAATTGAAAGAACTTATCATAAAAGAACAACATAATTGTAAGGCAACGGGGTATTGGAAAACAAATAGTGTAAAGTATAATTTTTTATTAATTGCACACGAGTATTTATTTGTTTTTAAAAAATGAAAAGGCTGAACGATTTTCGTTCAGCCTTTCTTTATCCTCTTAATTTCTCTAAACTCTTGTAGGGGGCGGCGTCTAGGGCGCCCCGCAAATCCGCCCCGAAATCCCGCTTCATGCCTCTTCCGGCCAGGGTGTTATGGAATCACCCTTTACCAAATAGGCCTCTTTAGAAAGCTTTGCCATGGGGGTGTCGGACAGAGAGTCGGAATAAAACTTTTCC
>JAZNRE010000045.1:0-24772 GCA_045590535.1 Clostridia bacterium | reverse complement strand
TGAAGTAGTAAGTGTATATGATTAGACATAAGGCAATAAGCGAATACTTTATATTCGCTTATTGCCTTATAAGTTTTTAATGTTTCTAAAAATTTTAAATTATCTTCTTCGTCTTCAAAAATAGCTTGACGATTGATACCTCGAAGCATAATGTGATATATTCCACTTCGACTTTTTTCTCTCGCCTGTCTTGGCATAGTCATCACCCCAACGAAAGTATATCACACTAAGCCATTTTTGTCAACACAAGAGAACCGTCCCCTTGTGTCCACTGTCCCCTTGTGTCCTGTCCCAAGCCCGCCAAGACAACAGAACCGTCCCCTTGTCTCACCGTCTTCTTCTAACTTTTTTCAATAAAAGTATTATACAAACACCCACTAAAAGTATTCCTGTTGGAAGAATTATATACATTGGCAATAAATCTAAATCATGGTTTTTGAGTTGCAACATGCCTAAATGGTACAGAAACAATTTTGGACATATGATAAGAGCATTGACAACTATGCATACAATAGCGTAAAACAGTGATCTTAGAAACTTTTTTTTGTCATCGCACGCAGAAATAATTATAAAAATATAAAAACAAGGTGCAACAAACACTATACCATATGAACAAACTACAAAAATTATAAAATCTATTAATGCAATATATATTTCTCTAACATCAAGAAAATGATTTATAATTACGCTACAAATAAGAACAGTAGTTGGAATTAGCCATAAATATCCTTTTTTCATTCCCCGAAATTCCTTCCTGTTACCTTAAATTGTTCTAATACATACTCAAAAGAAGCTTTTGGTCGCCATTGTACGGTATAGCCTTTTCCGCCAGATTCCATTATTTTGGAGGCTACATTATCACATTGCTTTCCTAAAATAAAGTATGTCCCTGGATTCCAGAAATAGTATATTCCTTTTCCTATCATGCGGCTTCCGCTGTAGCTATCAATATTTATTATGGCATATTTTGTATAATTTGACGAATCCAATGTTCCATTAGATGCGTAAGTGAAATCTAAATTTCCTGTTTGGATGAATGCATTCATTTCTCTGTTAGTCAAAATATCCATATTTATCATCCCGTCATCTAACAGTGTTCTATCTTCGCCTGCATAACTGAAATAAATTCCTTGTCCGTCAGTGTTTTGAATTATAACTGCCATATGTCCGTTTCCATTTGCTCCATTTTCATCTAATAACAACATAACCTTTGATGATTTTGTTATATCATAATCAGTTGTTTCGCATCTTAACATGTCAGCAACTTTGGCAATACGATTTTTTTCTTCGTCTGATTTAGCTGCGTGCCATTGCGCTGTTAACCCACCGGTTTTACCATCTGAACCGTTTATTATAAAGTTAATTAAATATGGTAAATTTTCATCCCCATTTTTATACAACCCCCACGGATCCGTATAATTCACCGGATTATTCCCACAATACGCATACCAATTCAGTTCATCCCTTGCAGGATCTTCCGTAATGAATCGTCTTGCGTTGGGGTCATAATACCTGTTTCTAAGGTAAATCAACCCTGTCTCTTCGTCGTAGTATTCGCCTGAGTACCCAAACTGGTGGACATTAGGTATTACAACAGTTTTTTAAGAATGGATTTATCAATTGTCCCCACGAACTTATAATAAACGGTTACACTAAGGTGCTTATCACCGGCCTCAATATCCTCATCGATAATAATTTTTTCAATAAGCTCGGTTAATATTTCTCTGGTTAGTTCTGCGGGCGATTCTAAGGCTTCATAATTTGCGATTGTTTTAAGCCATTTTGCGGGATTAAAGTCTTTATTATTGATTTCGGCAATATTTTGCCTCACTTTTTTAATTTGAGTGTCTATAAGGCACTGTTCTTTTTCAAATTCTTTTAATAATATGCTAAACCTCTTTGCTGTAATCACCTTATTGAGTTTATCTTCATAAAGATTTTTAATAATTTCATTAATTTGATTGTAGCGATGTTGCAGCTCGTCGAGCTTATTCGTTAAATCATCCGGAACTTTGTTGTGTAAGTCATAATGTGTTTTCAGCAGGGTAAGAAAGCGCTTATATTTTGATGCTGCCGCAAAAGCACAATTTTTGATGTCCTCAAAAATTATTTGTGTAAGCTGTTTTTTCGCTATACAATGACTAGAGCAACCCTTTAGCCCCCATCTTCTATATTGTCGGCAACAATAATTTTCTTTTCCTTTGCCAAAAGCATATGTAATAGTACTGCCGCATTGTCCGCATCTTACCAATCCCAAAAACAGATTTGGAGAGCAAGATGCCGATGCAGCGTAATTATTTTTTATTCCTTGTTGCACTTTTTCCCAAACCTGTCGATCGACCAAAGATTCGTGACTGTTAGGGGTGATAATCCACTCTTCTTTTGGTTTAATTTTAGAAGGTGTGCGATGGAACTGGGCACACTCATATATTCCCTGTACCATATCTCCCACATACATACGGTTTTTTAATATTAAAAGAACAGAGTTTGCGTCCCATGGTTTTTGGGGGTTATAGTATTTGCCCAATTGTGCTTTTCGATGTTCTAAAGGAGGAAGCACTTTGTTTTTGGTGAGTATTTTAGCAATGGATGTGCTTCCTATTCCGGATTCATACAGGGAGAAAATCTGCCTTACAATTTTTGCAGAAGCTTCTTCTACGATGAGTCGATTCTTGTTGTCGGGTGCTTTTTTGTAGCCATAAGGTGCGTAATTACTTAAGAAGTCACCGTTACGCTTTTTTGTCCTTACGGCAGAACGAATTTTCTTCGAAATGTCTTTTGCATACATTTCGTTTAAAATGTTTTTAAATGGCGTAATATCATTGTTATTTTTCAAAGTGTCAATGCCATCATCAATCGCAATAAATCGAACACCATGATTTGGGAAAATAATGTCGGTATATTGTCCGGTTAGAATATAATTCCTTCCCAATCTCGATAGGTCTTTAACGACAACCATATTTACATTTCCCAGTTCAATGTCTTCTATCATTCTTTGAAAGTCAGGACGATCAAAATTTGTGCCACTCCAGCCGTCATCAACATAAAGGTCATAAATAAACCAAGAATGTTCACGGACAAATTTCGTTATCATTGATTTTTGGGTTGAAATGCTGGAGCTCTCTATGTTGTGCATAAGATCATCTTTTGACAGCCGACAGTAGATAGCAACGCTGTAATTTTCACGTTCCCTCATTTTCTTCCTCCTGAAGAAACACGAATTTATAATTCACACTCATTATACCATAAATGCAATCCGTTTAGGATTGCTACCTTAAAAGGTCAATAAACACATCGGAGTGAAATCTGAAAGATTTCAAACATTCTTTGTGTTTATTATACCATAATTTTTCATTATAGAACTTTATTCAAAGGAAAATTATGGTGCAATGAATGCAACCGATTAAAATTTCTTAATGTATGCATTCATTATACCACATCAAGGATTTTTTTGCAATAATTTGCTTATGAAAAACAAGGGAAGCAAAAAGGGCAAAGCAATGACATAATAGTAAAAATAAAAACCCCCGTACATTGTACGGGGGTTTTGGTGAGCCATCGCGGATACGGTGCGCTTCCTTCTGTTTCGACCGCTTTAGGCGGTGCCCGAAACAGTGCGGGTGCTCCCGCTCCGCAGACTGCAAACCTTGTTTGCCGCTGCTACGACGAACTTCTCGCCTACGGCGAGAGTTCAAATCCTTGAAAGCATAAAAAAAGGAACCATTCAAACGAATGATTCCTTTTTTGGTGAGCCATCGCGGATTCGAACCGCGGACACCTTGATTAAAAGTCAAGTGCTCTGCCGACTGAGCTAATGGCCCTCATGGCTGGGATGGCAGGACTCGAACCTACGAAATGCCAGAGTCAAAGTCTGGTGCCTTACCGACTTGGCTACATCCCAACATCCTTTAAAATTTTAAAATATTGGCTGGGATGGAAGGACTCGAACCCTCGAAATGCCGGAACCAGAATCCGGTGCCTTACCAACTTGGCGACATCCCAATATGCCGATCACTTGAGAGTATACCCAAAAACGGCAAAATTAAACAAAATTTATTGTGGGGTGGGTAATCGGAGTCGAACCGACGACCTCTAGAGCCACAATCTAGCGCTCTAACCAACTGAGCTATACCCACCATACAAGCATAAGTGGCGCGCCTGAAGAGATTCGAACTCCTGACCCACTGCTTAGAAGGCAGTTGCTCTATCCAACTGAGCTACAGGCGCATATCCCATGAATAAAACCTTGGAGCGGGTGATGGGAATCGAACCCACACAATCAGCTTGGAAGGCTGAGATTCTACCATTGAACTACACCCGCAAATAACGGCCTACACTTACTGACTAAGATATTGTAGCAGATTCTGGTGTTTTTGTCAATAGATTTTTTTAAAATTCTTTAAAAACAGTTATAAACGCTGTGACCAAATCTCTGTTTTTCTTTCCTTTTGGGTGTAATTTTTTCATAAAACCCTTAAAAACAACCCTAAGTTGACAGAAAAATGGGATGATGTAAGGAGGGTTTACCCCCTTTTTTATACTTTTATAGGACATTTTTGCATAAAAAACACAAAAAAACATGGGTTTTTTGTAAAAAGTATAGAAAATATGGAAAAAACAGCATTGACAAATGAATTTTATAAGAGTATAATAGAACATAGGAACTAAAAAAAATTGGAGGTTGTGTACAAATGAATAAGGCAGAATTAGTTGCTGCAATTGCTTGCAAAGCAGAAGTATCCAAAAAGGATGCTGAAAAAATGCTGGGTGCTTTCACCGCAGCTGTAACCGACGAACTGAAGAAGGGTGGCAAAATCTCCCTGATCGGCTTCGGTACATTCGAAACCAGAAAGAGAGCAGCTCGCGAGGGTAAAAATCCTCAGACCGGCGCTGCTATCAAAATTCCGGCTTCAACCGTTCCTGCATTCAAAGCAGGTAAGGCATTAAAAGATGCCATTGCAAAATAAGTAATCTCTTAAATGGGGCTGTCTTTTAAAAGACAGCCCCATTTTCTTTTTGTGTGTAAAGAATTACATTATGAAGAAAAGTCTTCAACCAATGCCGCCAGCTCTTCTTTTGAGTGCACGGTTATGCCTTTTTCAAAAAGGGCCTTGTCGGTTTCTCGCAGGGCATCCAGCTCAATGGAGAGCTTGTGGCTAAAACGATGGTCACCGTTTTCTAAAACGGTGAAAACACAAACGGTGCCATTTTGACTTTTAACAAAGTAGGTGTTTTCATTGGCTGCCGGCTCTTCCACCACCATGGGCAGAGCGGCGGGCCTTTCTTGCGGCGCTGTTTCCTTGGGCGGTGCCGTTGTTTCTTCTAAAGACAAACTTCCCTCAGGCGCAGTCACCTGGGGCTGATTCTTTTTCGTTTTAACATTGCCATATCCAATCCCCAGTCCCACGGCAAAGGCACATAAAAACAAAAGGAAAATGAATAGGCCGGTTTTTCCCTTCTTTTGTACACGGTACACGGCGTTTGCTCCCTTCTAACCTTTTTCTTATTTTGTACCTGTGGAAAAAGATTATGCAAAAAACGCCAATTTTATTGTCCTACCCGTGGAATGCGCCGGCTTTGACCACCAAACAAAAGCTGTTTGGTTAATTTGCCAAACATACCAAAGGGACTGATTTTTGAAACATCTTCCTTTGCAATAATATCGGTGCCGCCAATGGGCTGCCCGTCAATCATAAATTCGACGCTTCCCAACTTATCGCCTGCACGAACAGGCGCCGTCACACTTTCAGGCAGCGTGATTTTCTTTTCAATTGAGCCAATTTTTGATTTGCTGACGAGGACATGAAACCCTTCTGCAACGCCGGTGCTCACCTTGGGTGCCGTTCCTTTGGTTACGGCAACATCCAAAAGCTCTTCAGGCGAAAGCAGAGAGTCGGCAATGGCAAAATTTGCAAAGCCATAATCAAGCAAGCGGCTGGCATCGCCAAAACGGTCCTTTGATGAGTCAGCGCCCATGATAACGGCAATCAAATTCATGCCATTTCGCACGGCGGATGCGCTCAGGCAATATTTTGCCACGCTGGTTGAACCGGTTTTAAGACCGTTGGCTCCCTCATAAAAACGAATGAGCTTATTGGTGTTTACAAGCCCAAAAGCCCCGTCGCGCAAGGAGTCCATCCAAATACCTGTAAATTCAAAAGTTAAAGGATGCTTCACCAGTTCGCGACTCATCAGGGCGATGTCATAGGCGCTGGTTAGGTGCTCGGGGTCATCCAAACCGTTGCAGTTCACAAAATGGGTATCTTTCATGCCCAGGGCGGCAGCCCTTTCGTTCATCATGGCCACAAACCCCTCCGGGCTGCCGGCGATGTGTTCAGAAAGAGCCACGGCAGCATCGTTGCCCGAGGCAACGGCAACTGCCTTTAACATGTCACGAACGCTCATTTCTTCGTTGGGCTCTAAATATACCTGAGAGCCACCCATAGAGGCGGCATATTCCGAGCAGCGGACCATGTCGTCAAGGGCCAGCTGACCGCTATCTATGGCTTCGATGGTCAGCAGCATGGTCATAATTTTTGTAACTGAGGCAGGAGGACGCCGGTCGTGGCTGTTCTTTTCAAAAAGCACCTGCCCCGAGCCGGCCTCAATCAAAATGGCGCTGGGGGCAGAAATGGTGAGCGCAGGCTCGGTTTCGGCAAAAACGCTTCCCGATAGCAAAATACAGAAGATTAGCCCGACAATTATAAATCGTTTCATATACAAAAACTTCCTTTCAAACACATTGTTCTGTTTTCATCATATGTTGGTTTTAAAGGGCTTATGACCGGGGACAAGCGCCTTGGTGTTTTGCCGGCTTTTTTGCATATAAAAAACACCCCAAAAGCAAGAGCTTTTGGGGTGCAATCATATGATTCTTTTACAAGGGTTTATATTCCGGTTTTTTATAGAGGTGTTCTTCATCGGCCATAATTTCAGGATAAAAAACCCGTTCGCCCCATTCTTTGGGGTCATAATCATAAATGGAAACGCTCACCTGGTCATCGGTGCAGCCTAACGACTCTTTCAAGGCAGCGGTAAGGGCTTCTACGGTGGCCTTTTTTTGTTCCTCACTTCGACCTTGATACATTTTAAGGGTAATGTGCGGCATGTTTTTTCCTCCTTAATGTGGTTTAACGGCGATGCCAGGTTGCCGGAGACAGCAAGGCAATCATGGGGAAGAGCTCCAGGCGACCTGCCAACATGTTAAAGCACAAAACTATTTTAGAAAATCCCGAAAAACCCGAGAAGTTATGAACAGGACCAACAGCATCCAAGCCCGGTCCCACATTGTTTAGGCAGGTTGCCACAGCCGAGAAGCCGGTTGTGTAGGAAATGTTATCCAGGCTCAGAAGCAAGTGTGATGCAACAAAGGTAAAGGCATAAATCGACATATACGCCATCACCGTGGATACCACACCGGCCTCCAGTGGCTTTCCCTCTAAGCGCAGGGCTGTTACCGAACGGGGACGGATTTGCTGGCGCATTTGGGAGAAGGACGCCTTAATCAGAATCAGCACGCGGGACACTTTAAGTCCGCCGCCGGTTGAACCGGCGCAGGCGCCAATAAACAAAAGAATCATTAAAATGGTTTGTGAAAAAATGGGCCATGTTTCATAATCGGCCGTAACAAAACCCGTGGTTGTGATGATGGAAACCACCTGAAAAACGGCATAGCGCAAAGCGTCTAAAAAGCTTTTGTATTGCGGCAGTATGTTAAGGGTGATTAGCAAAGCCGCGGTGCCAATGATGCCCACATACCAATGCAGCTCTTCGCTTTTTAAAGCTTGCAGAATGCTGCCGGAGAGCATCAGATAAAAAAGGCTGAAGTTTATGCCGAATAAAAACATGAATATTGTGATAATCATATCCGCCAAAGCGCTGTCGTAGGCGGCGATGCTGGCGTTTTTAATCGCAAAGCCACCGGTTCCTGCCGTGGCAAAAGAAGTTAAAAGGCTGTCAAAAAACGGCATGCCAGCCAAACACAAACTTGCCACTTCGAGCAGAGTGAGCGCCAGATAAATTGCATAGAGAATGCGGGCGGTGTTTCGCATGCGTGAAACCAGTTTGCCCACAGTGGGCCCAGGCGCCTCGGCACGCATAATGTGCATAGACTGTGTGGCGTGTGATTTTGGCATAATGGCCAAAACAAAAACCAAAACGCCCATGCCCCCAATCCAATGGGTGAAGCTGCGCCAAAACAATGCGCTGGATGAGAGGGATTCAATATCGTTTAAAATGCTGGCACCCGTTGTGGTGAAGCCGGAAACCGTTTCAAAAAAGGCATCAATAAAAGAAGGGATTTCACCGCTGATGTAAAAAGGCAAGGCGCCAAACAAAGAGGTGAAAAGCCAGCAGCCGGCCACAACCACAAAGCCCTCTTTTGCATAAATCTCGCTGTTTTTCGGCTTTTTAAAGCCCAAGGCAACACCCAGCAAAAGCTGTGCCAAAACAGCCACTAAAAAGCCAAAAAAGGTGCTTTCGTGCCGAAAGAATGCCAAAGCAAGGGGCAAACACATCAGCACGGCCATAATGATGAATATACGACCCAATAAATAGGCCACCATTTTATAATTCATGTTGCTATAACGCCTCCGATACATAGTGCAACAGTTCTTTTGCCCGATCAGACAAAAATATCTTCAAGGTTTTTAATAAAGTCCTCCGCTGCAGCAATAACAATCACATTGTCGCCGGCTTCTAAGTGGTCATCACCACCGGGTATAATCACCCGACCCCGACGGGTAATGCTGGCAAAGAGTATGCCCTTGCGGGTTGCAAGACGCTTTAAAGGAATATTTAAGTGTGCGCTGTCTTGGGGAATTAAAAACTCTAAAGCTTCTGCTTGATTGTTAACGATTTTATAAAGGGTTCTCACGCTGTGTTCCCCCGAGGCCTGCATGGCACGGACATACCGAATGATGCGGTTTGCCGTGATGGTTTTGGGCGAAACAAAGCTGTCAATGCCTACGCTTTCCACCATGTCAGTGAAGGAAATGCGGTCAATTTTGGTGATAACCTTGGCGATTCCAAGGGACTGGGCATAAAGGGAAACAATAATGTTTTCTTCGTCAATGCCGGTTAAAACCACGCAGGCATCGGAAGAGGCAAGGCCTTCTTCTGTCAAAGTGTCCTGGTCAGTGCCGTCGCCACAGATAATGGTGGCCCGGGGCAGCGCATCAGAAAGCTCTAAACAGCGGGCCTCCTCTTTTTCAACAATTTTAACATCAACGCCAACATCCAGCATCTGCCGTGCTAAATAATAGCCAATCTTGCCGCCGCCGATAATCATAACATGCTTTGATTTTTGCTTAAACATGCCAATGGCTTTAAAAAAGGTTGCCAGTGCGGCATGGGTGCCGGTGATGTGAATTTTGTCGCCGGCAGCCAAAACAAAGTTACCATCAGGAATGATAACCTGCTCGTCTCTCTGCACCGCACAAACCAGGATTTTTTCCTTACAAATTTTATAAAGCTCGCAAAGACGCTGGCCGGCCAGGTGTCCGTTTTCAGGCAGTCGGATTTCGGCCAGTTCCACACGGCCTTTTGAAAAACAGTCCAGCTTAATGGCGGCGGGGAAACGCAGAATTCGGGAAATTTCGCGGGCAGCCTCAAGCTCGGGGTTAACAACCATGCTGAGCCCAAGCTCTTCACGCAGAAAAACAAGCTGCTGCGCATATTCCGGGTCACGGACACGGGCAATGGTGTTTTTCGTGCCAATTTTTTTGGCCATGAGGCAGCTTAAAATGTTCAGCTCATCAGAGCTGGTTGCCGCAATCAAAAGGTCAGCACGGGCGGCACCGGCCTCAACCAAAACATCATAGTTTGCGCCGTTGCCGTTGATGGCCATAACATCATAGGTGTTAATGACATGGCTGATAACCTTGGGGTTATGGTCAACCACCGTGATGTCATAACCTTCCTGCGAAAGATATTCAGTTAATGTCATACCGACTTTTCCGTCGCCGACAATAATAATTTTCATGGCTATAGTCACCTTTCCTTTTTAACCAATCCTTTATTTGGCTGATTCATAAAGAGCCTTTAGCTCTTCGGTGTTCAGCCGGTAAACCTTCGGGCAGAACTGACAGGTGATTTCAGCGCCCTCGTCCTTTTCAATCATGTCAGCCAGCTCCTCGGCGCCCAAACTGATTAAGGCGCGGGAGATTTTTTCCATGCTGCAATCGCAGCGGTATTCATAATCAACACCGTCTAAGTATTTAACAAAAAAACCCTCCAGAGCGGTTTCGATAATCATTTCAGGCGTTTGTCCTTCCTCCAGCAGCGTGGTGATGGGGGGCATGTTACGCAAATTGCTTTCAAGAAGCGCTGCCGTTTTGTCGTCGGCCCCAGGCATCAGCTGTACAATCAAACCGCCGGCCTGCTTTGCCGATAAATCGGTATCCACCAAAACACCTAAAGAGATAGCGGTGGGTGTTTGCTCAGACATGGCAAAATAATAGGTAAAGTCTTCGCCGATTTCGCCGGTCACAAGAGGCACTTTGCCTACATAAGGGTCTTTAAGCCCTAAATCACGGGAGATGGCTAAAGAGCCACGACCAATGGCACCGCCCACATCCAGCTTACCTTTCTTTAAAGGAAGGTCAACCAGCGGCTGATAGGCATAACCTTTCACCATACCGGCGCCGTCGGCGGTTATCACCATGCCGCCCAAAGGTCCATCGCCTTTAATATAGGCAGTAACATTATCAGTAGGCTCTTTCAGTAGAGCACCCATCAAGGCCATAACCGTTAAGCTTCGACCTAAAGCGGCGGTTACCACCGGAGAAGTGTTGTGAATTTTTTGAGCAGTGTTAACAATGTCGTGGCTGTTAATAAAGCTAATGCGCACATTGCCTCCTGCATCCATTGCTTTTGTTATATGTCCCATATTAACCTCTTCCTTATAGTATGCATAAAATTAAATAAGATATCACAGTATACATTATAGTGCATCTATTTGCAAAAAGCAATCAAAATTTTTAAAAAGCCCTGTAAAACAAAGGGGTTTTGAAGGGCAAAGCCCGGGAAAATAAAATTTTGCAAACAACACTTGACAAAAGGTTTAAAAGGCGTTATAATATATCTCTATCACTTGGGGACGCAACGGTTTCGACGGGGACAGTAAAGGTCCGGGAGCGAGTAGTGGCGCGGTGCCACTTAAAAAAATCGCAATTTTTAAATTTAAACGCTAATACAGAATTAGCTGCTGCCTAATTATGGCAGCTGTCCTGCCTTGAGTGACTGCGATCAGGGACAGGGCATCGATTAGCAGTGAACATGAGTCGGCTAAGCTTTGCGCCGGCCAGGTATCAATGAAGCTACTGAAGCTGTCAGCCTGCTTGTGAGCTGACAGTGGGAGGAATCCCGATCACAAGCTGCACTCGGAGAGCCCGAACCGGCGGTGTTTTCGGACAGGAGTTCGATTCTCCTCGTCTCCACCACACACAAAAAGCACACCATTTATGGTGTGCTTTTTGTGTGTCATTAGATAGATTAAGAGAATCGAACTCCGAAAGGTTTGCGCGGCAAAAAACAATTCGGCGAATTGTTTTTCGTGCAAAGCGCATTTGCGGGTACCGATTGCTGCGAAACGGAGTGCAGCAGAATGGGTCGCAAATGTGATAAGCCATAGGCTTATTGATTCTCCTCGTCTCCACCACGTCGAAGCAAAGTCCGCTTTGCTTCGACTTTTTTATGCAAAAAAGTCGTTCGCCCGCTTCCTTACTTCTCCTCTTTCGCAAAAAGGCTCGTTCCCGTTGGCTAACGGCTTGTAAACGCGCCGTTTTAACGCCAACCTGCTCACTATCACCTTTTTGCGAATTTTATATTTATAAAAAACACACCTTTTATGGTGTGCTTTTTTGTGTCCATAGATTAAGAGAGAATCGAACTCCGAAAGGTTTTTGCGATAGTGAATTTTTAAAGCTATAGAGCTTGCTAACCCTTCAACAACATATTGTAAGAGCCCACTCTTTTGAGTGGGCTCTTTTCATATTTTTATGCTTCGTTTTCTTTAAAGAAATCTTCGAGAATGCTTATAACTATATTATTAAAGCTCGTATCGTGCTTTTTAGCAAGGCTATTGACTTTTTCAGCCAGTTCATCTTTAATATAAAGCGTTTTATAGCCGGCTTTAACCTTCTTTTTGGTTTCTCTTGGCGTAAATGCCATGTTCATCACCCTCGTTTCATATCTTATGTAATCTATTATACCACAATTTTTCATTAAAGAAATTTATTTAAGGAGAATTGTGGTGCAATGAACACAACCTATTAAAATTCATTAATGTATGTGTTCATTATAACATAAAATTAACCTTTATAATACAACAGAAAAACCTATGTTATAATAGTTGTGTCTATGCCGTCAACAAATACATCAGCATGGGCAGGTTATCATAAAAAATCTTATCAAACTGGCCGATGGGCAGCGGATTTTCTCCCAGACCTGCCTCAATGGTAAAGGCAGGGATGTGCATTTTTTGAATCACCCAGTCTTTATAGCCGGAAAAACTGGCCATGCCTTCGGTTTTATCCAGCTCATAACCGCTGATTTGTGCCATGGCCTCTGCCATTTCCCTGCCCCTCTCGGTGGTCATGCCGTTAAAATCATAATAAATCACTTCCCCTTGGGTGTGATAGGCAACGGCAAGATGGGGCTTAAACAACCGTGTGAAATCCGCTATGGCGCGGCTTTCCGGTTCGCTTTCCGGCTCGGTGCCGCTATACCGGGTGGGGCCGGGACTGAAAATGCCCAGCCTGTGTTGGTGAAAAACGCCCTTTTCAAAGTCGGCGTCATAATTGTGATTTAAATCCACGCCGTTAATATTGGCTTGCCACTTTGAAAAGTCATCGCTGTCGCCGTTATAAGAGCGCAGACGGGTTTTTAAAATTGGCGGCATATCTTCTTCTAGTCCGTTCACCGCAAGAGATACCCCGTCGGGATTCACCATGGGGCAAACAACCAGGTTGATGCTTTCGTAGAGCTTTCGAAATTGCACATTGCCGATGGCGGTGCCGTCCCGGTATTGCCGGCAGCATTCTTCCACCATTCGCATTAAAAGCATAGAGGTAATCCATTCCATACCGTGATGGGCGCCGTTTAAAAAAATTCGTTTCTCGCCCTTGCCCCAGCGCAGCGCCCAAAGAGTGCGCCCCCGAACCGAGGCGCCTAAAGAGAAGGGTTCTAAAAAGGAATATTCACTGCAAAGAGTTTTTAAATCCTGCTGCAGCACATCATAGGTATAGGGTTTATCCAATTGAACAATATACAAAAAAACACCACCCCATATCATTGTTACTACTAGTATATGGGAATGGTGTTTTTTTAGACTTTGTACCAAAGTAAAACCTTATTCGGCAGGCTCAAAAATATCCTTGCCAAGGCCGCACAGAGGGCAAACCCAATCTTCAGGCAGGTCAGCAAAAGCGGTGCCCGGCTCAATACCGTTTTCAGGATCGCCAACTTCAGGATCGTAAATATATCCGCAGGCGGTGCATTCAAATTTTTCCATCATAAAACCTCCTCACGCTGTAATGTGTTTTTATTGTATCAAGTTTCAATAAAAAATGCAAGAGCAATATTTATTTTTCAGTATAATCAAAAATAATTACTTTATACAAAAAGTAGTCCAAAAAACAGTTGGTCGTGAATAATTTTCCAGCGTTAAGAAAAAAATAAGAACACAGTAGCAAAGAAGGGACTGGATACACATGAAGCAATCAAAAAACCAACGAAAAAAAAGACAGCAACAAAACAAAGGGTCCTACATAAGAGTAGGACTGGCGCTTTTTGTGGGCAGTGCAGCACTGATTGCGCTGTTTCGCATGTCCGCCATAACACAAAACATGAAAACGGAAACACCCCTCGAATTGCCCACGCCGGTGCCCTATGCGTCGGCGATCCCAAAACCCGTAACCTCACAGCCCTTGCCGCAGGCACCGGCTTTGCCCTCCCAAACACCAGAGGGGACCATCTCGCCGGCCAAAACCGAAGAGCCGGAAACGCCGGCGGCTTTAATGGCATCGGCGGTGCAAACGGAGCCGCCGGAGCTTGCTTGGCCCATTGAGAGCGACATTATCACGCCGTTTTCACAGGATACGCTGATAAAATCAAAAACCATGGGCGATTGGCGCATTCATGCAGGGGTTGACCTGCGGGCCGATAGTGGCACAGAGGTTCGTGCGGCCGGTGACGGCGTTGTGGAACGGGCCTATCAGGACTCGCAAATGGGCTTTACTATCATCATTGACCATGGCAGCGGCTATAAAAGCATGTATCAGAATTTAGCCTCGGTGGAAATGGTGAAAGAGGGCGAGAGCGTCACAAAGGGACAGTGTATTGCCGCCGTTGGCAACAGCGCCTCTGCCGAGATGCTTGAAGAAGTGCATCTCCATTTTGCCGTCATGGCGGGGGATGATTACCAAAATCCGGAAGAGTTGATTTCATAAAACAAAAAAACCACCTGCACTATATGTGCAGGTGGTTAAGTTTTTAAAAATTAACGAAAGATTGAGAAAAACAAAATGACCAAAAGGCCCAGAACAATTCGATACCAGCCAAACAGCTTAAAGTCGTGGCGTTTTACATAGTCTGTCAAAAACTTTACCGCCGCCATGGAAACAAAATAAGCAACCACCATGCCAAAGAGCAAAAGTCCCCATTCCGTGCCGGTCATGATGTAATCGTTTGTGACAAGCTTTAAAACGCTGACACCCACCATCACAGGAACGGCCAAAAAGAACGAAAACTCTGCGGCAAGCTCACGGGAGCAACCCAAGAGAATAGCACCTAAAATAGTAGCGCCGGAACGGGATGTGCCCGGCACAATGGAAAGCACCTGAAACAACCCAATCAAAAGGGCTGTGCGCCAGGAAAGCTGATTCATGGCGGTGGTGGTAGTGGTTTTGTTTTTCCGCTCAACCAAAATAAAAGCAACGCCATAGATAATCAAAGTTGCGCTGATAACCCACGGGTTTTCAAAATGCTCCATAAAGTCATTAAGCAACAGACCAATGACAGCGGCGGGGATGCAAGCCACCAAAACCTTAAACCACATAACCCAGGTTGCTTCTCGCTCTGCCTTTGTTTTTTTCAGCGAAAAGGGATTTAGCTTGTGAAAATAAAGGGTTACAATGGCCAAAATAGCCCCAAGCTGAATTACATATAAAAACACATCTGTGGCCAAAAAGCTGTCGGTGGTTCTCATAAATTCATTCACTAAAATCATATGACCCGTGCTGCTGATGGGCAACCATTCGGTGATGCCCTCCACTAATCCGAGAATGAAAGTTTTTATAAAATCCAATGCGGCAACCTCCTGTTAAAAATAATTCATTACAAAGAGCAAAGTGTCACACAAAACACCTTATGCACCGCCCGGGCATTTCATTACAGCTGACTTTCATCATAATGAGCACGGGTGCCGCCAATGAACTTGGGACGGGTGCGGGCACAAAGAATGTGTGCTTTGCCAATGGTGTCAATGGAGAGGCGCACCGGCACAGCCACGGCTTTCAGCTGCATGCCGATTAAGGTGCCGCCAATGTCAATGCCGGCTTTGGCTTTCACATTTTCTACGGCAACCGGAGCTTCCATCCGCTCATAAACCGTTGTGGCAAAAGAGCCGCCGGCCTTTGGCTGCGGCACCACATTCACAGGCTCGTAGCCAAACTTTGTAGCAGCCGCTTCTTCTAAAATCACAGCACGGTTTAAGTGTTCGCAGCATTGTGCGGCAAGATAAATACCCTTTTCGGCCAAAAGGGGTGCAATGCCGTCCCACAGGGCGTGGGCAATGTCAATGCTTGAGCCTTTGCCGATGTGCTCACCTGCTACCTCGCTGGTGGAGCAGCCCACAACAAATAAATCACCGGCGCGGAGTCCGGCAGCCTCAATCAATTCCGAAACGGCTAACGCCGCCTGGTTTGTAATATCCTTATACATCTTTTTTCTTCCTTCGCAAAATGTTATATTGACAGTTGTTTTTTTATGTGAATGCGGTCCAGCGCAAAACCAATGACAATATACAGGGCAGCGCTGGCACCTGCCTGCACAAGATTGCCGATGGTGGAATAAATCGGGGCAATCCAGTTGCCGTAAAGAAAGCCCTCCGCCACATAATAGCCTCCGATGGTTATGAGGGCTGCCAAAATGGTGGCAAAATAATTTCGTTTATGTAAAAGGGTTGGCTGTTTTGCCGAAAAGCAAAGAGCCACCAGGGCTTTAATTATGAAAGTCCAGGGTGCCCACAAGGCTGCGCCGGACATAAGGTCAGCAGCAGCACCGCCCAAAGCGGCTGCCACACAGGCATAACCAACGGGCAAACAGCTTGCCGCTAGATAAATGATAGCGTCACCCACATGCACATAGCCCTGACCGCCAAAAAGCGCCATGGGAATGTGAAAAATGTAAGCGGTTGTTACAGCCGTTAAGGCGGCAAACATGGCACTCATCGTTAATTTCGTCAGCGTTTTTCTGTTCTTTGACATGTTAAAGACTCCTTTTTCATAGAATAATTTTCACAAAAACAAAGCACATTCTTCGTGCCTAAAAAATTAAGAATTAACATGATTATCTTACCATTTTACAGCGCAAGTGTCAATGTTTTTCGTGCTTTTAAAAGGGAAAAAAGGCAAAAAATATCGCCTCCAAAGGCAAAAATCCTATGGAAGCGACGGGGACTTTTATGCACTTTTAAAGTTTTTGGGAGCGTTATTCTGTTAAAATTACGCTGACGGGACAACTCTCGGCCGCCTCTTGCACAGGTCCTTCCTGCTCTTTTGAGGGCTCGTTGCAAACCCGGGCGGTGCCGTCATCCTGCATGCAAAACACCTCGGGGCAAGTGCCCACACATAAACCGCAGCCAATGCAACCCTCAATAATTGTAACCTTCATATGTTTCCTCCTGATTGATAATATGCTTTGTATTATGCACATATTTCCGTTTTATATACAATTAAAAACCGCTCAACCAAGCGGTTTTGAGCCTTTGTTTTGTCAATTTAACATAAAAGTTCCTTAAATTTAATACTTTTGTAAAGATTTTTATTTATAATAGAATTAGATTTACATATCCCAATGGCCGCCATCCACCGATGCCGGCACAAAAAGGAAGTGAGAAATTGCGAAGACAAGACATAGACGAACAAACTCGCCGCATTCCGATTCCCACAGAAAAGAAAAAGGATAAAACCGCAGACAAAAAGGCAAACATCAAGGGCCTCATCAAAAAAGGCCTGATTATTTGCGGTGTTCTTTTTGTTTTGGGCGCAGCGGTTATAGGCGGTGCGACACTGGGCTTTATTGACAACAGCACAGACCTTATTGCACAGGAATATAATTTAGACTTTTCTTCTGTGGTATATTACATTGATAAAGAAAGCGGTCAGCCTATGGAATATGACCGGCTTTACGCTGAACAGAATCGAATTTGGGTTGACCTTGATGCCACACCCGAAATGCTGAAAAAAGCCTTTATCGCCATTGAAGACGAACGATTTGAAACACATCACGGTGTGGACTGGAAGCGCACCTTTGGTGCCACGGTGAATTTTATTTTCCGGGGCAACCGTTCTTATGGTGGCTCCACCATCACCCAGCAGCTCATTAAAAACATCACGGGTGATGATAAGCGCTCTCCCATTCGTAAAATTCAGGAGATTGTGCGTGCTCTAAATTTAGAGCAGAAAATGTCCAAAGACCAGATTATTGAAATGTATATGAACACCATTTATCTGGGTCAGGGCTGTCATGGCGTGCAAACCGCAGCCAATGTTTATTTCAGCAAGGATGTTTCACAGCTCTCTCTGGCTGAATGTGCCTCCATTGCAGGCATCACACAGTATCCCAGCAAATATGACCCCCTGGTGAACTTTGAAGCTCATAAAGAAAAGCAAGAAACCGTTTTGGCCAAAATGCTGGAACTGGGCTACATCACACAGGAAGAGCACGATGCAGCAGTTAAAGAAGAGTTAAAACTGGTTAAGGGAACTGCGAAGGTTGAAAACACACAAATTCAGTCCTATTATGTGGACCAAATTATTTTAGAGGTCATGAACGACCTGATGACACGGAACAAAATGTCTGAAAGTGCGGCAACAAAGGCCATCTTTAAAGGCGGTTTAAAAATTTATGCCAATGTTGACCCTGCCGTGCAAGAAGCCATGGAAACCGTTTTTGAAAATGACAAAAACTTCCCCGGCTCCGGCAACAACAAGCCCCAGTCGGCCATGGTTATCATTGACCCGCAAACCGGTCAGGTGAAAGGCATTGTGGGCGGTCGTGGTGAAAAAACCGCAAACCGCGGCTTAAACCGTGCAACCCAAACCCTGCGCCAGCCCGGTTCATCCATTAAGCCTTTGGCGGTTTATGCACCGGCCATTGAATATGGCATCATCACACCGGCCACCATTGTGGACGACACAGCCCTCACCATTGGCGACTGGTCGCCCCGTAATGCCGACTACAAGTTTATGGGTCCCATTACCGCCCAGGTGGCTTTGGAAAAATCAAGAAACATTCCTGCCGTTCGCATTTTGGACAAATTATCGGTTGAACGGTCATTTGACTTTATGACCGATAAATTGGGCTTTACCTCATTAGTCAGCAGTGAAAAGCGTGAAGACGGCAAAACCTATTCCGACAAGTTTTTAAGCTCTTTGGGCTTAGGCGGTTTAACCGACGGTGTTTCGGTTATGGAAATGGCGGCAGCCTATGCAACTTTTGCAAACGGGGGCATATATACACAGCCCACGACATATACTAAAGTTATTGATGCAAACGGCCGTGTAATTTTAGAAAACAAGCCCTCAAGCCATCGTGCCATGAGTGAAGAAACAGCCTACACCATGTCCCGCATGCTGTCCGGCGTTGTCACTTACGGTACAGGCACAGCGGCCCGCCCGGCAAGCGGCGTTTTTGCCGGCGGTAAAACCGGTACCACCACGGGTGATATTGACCGTTGGTTTGCAGGCTTCACCCCCAATTATGCCGGCGTGGTTTGGTTTGGTTATGACACGCCAAGGGGAATGACAGGCTTGGGCAACCCTTGTGTTTCGGTTTGGAAAAAGGTTATTGATTTGGCCCATAAAAACACCACAACCAAAACCATTTCCCGCCCGCCCAGCATGGTAGAGCGTGTGATTTGTCAGGTAAGCGGCAAAATTGCAACGGCTGATTGCGAAGAAAATGTGCGCACCCAATATTTTAAAGGTGGCACGCAGCCCAACAGTTTTTGTGAATCCCATCAGGAGCTTGAGCCTGAGGATAAGATCGATGACGATATTCAAAACGAAGACCAAGGCTTAAACGATGTAGAGCCGGGCACTGGCGCCAACAATCCGCCGGCGGAGGGTGATGTGGTTACACCGCCTTCTGAAAGCACTTCTGAGCCTGCATCAACAGAGCCACAGCCGCAAGACACACAAACAGCCCCTCCCACAGACGATGAGTCACAATATTGGTGGAGTGGCGAAGAATAAAGCCCTCGTGTAAAGAAAAGCTTTTACCAGGGCTTTTCTTTTGCCTGACAGCGATGATGCAGCAAAAAGAGGAAGGATGAGCAAAATGCAGGACTATAAAAAGCAATATGAACTCTGGTGCCAAAAAGCCGATGAGAGCACAAAAGCAGAGCTTTTGGCAATTAAAGAGGATGAAACAGAAATTAAAGAACGGTTTTATAAAGAGCTGGCCTTTGGAACGGCAGGCTTAAGAGGCATTTTAGGCGCCGGCACCAACCGCATGAACATGTACACTGTGCGCCGTGCCACACAAGGTCTGGCGGCTTACATTTTGCAAAAGGGTGGCGATAGCGCAAAGCGTGGCGTTGCCATCGCCTATGATTGCCGTCATTTTTCAAAGGAATTTGCCTGGGCAGCCGGCAATGTTCTGGCAGCCAACGGCATTCGTGTTTGGATTTATGACAGCCTGCAGCCAACCCCGGCCCTTTCCTTTGCAGTGCGGCACTTAAAAGCCGCCGCCGGCATTATGATTACGGCCAGCCACAACCCCGCCAACTATAACGGCTATAAGGTTTATGGCGAAGATGGTGCACAGCTGAATGTGGAGGCGTCTTCGGCGGTTCTTTCGTTTATCAATCAAACCGACATGTTTACCGGCGTTTTAACTATGGATACCAAGGAGGCTGAAAAAGCAGGCCTCATCACCGTTATCGGTGAGGATGTGCTGGGACCATACATTGAGGCGGTTAAATCCTGCATTCAAAATCCCAAGCTGGTGCAAGAGGCGGGAGGCGACTTAACCATTGTTTACACCCCCTTCCATGGCGCCGGCTTTAAGCCGGTGATGCGGGCGCTGACCGAAAGCGGCTTTACCTGTGTTTATCCCGTTGAAGCGCAAACCGTGCCGGACCCCGATTTTTCAACGGTTAAATCACCAAACCCCGAAAACCCCGAGGGCTTTTATTTGGCCGAGGCCCTTGCTAATGAAAAAAATGCCGACATCATCATCGGCACCGACCCCGATTCAGACCGCATTGGCGTTCTCTGCCGGACAGAGTCAGGCTTTGAAGTGTTAAACGGCAATCAAACCGGCGTTTTGTTAATGGACTATGTTTTGTCCCAAAAGACAGACCTTTCGCCTCAGGATTATGTTGTCAGCACCATTGTTTCAACCAACATGGTGGGCCCCATTGCCAAAGCCTATGGCGTGAAGCTTTATCAGGTTTACACCGGCTTTAAATATATCGCCGGCATTATTAAAGACCACGAAGAAAACCCCGATGGAGGCTCTTATCTTTTTGGTTTTGAAGAAAGCTTTGGTTATCTCCCCGGCACCTATGCCCGGGATAAAGACGCCGTCAGCGCGGCGCTTTTGGTTTGCGAAATGGCAGCTTTTTATAAAAAGCAGGGCAAAACCCTGGTGGATGCCGTGGCACTTTTGCAGGAAAAATACGGTTATTTCCTGGAGCATACCGATTCGGTTTACATGGAGGGAATCGACGGCATGGAGCGCATGAAAAAGCTTCTTGCATCCGTTGCAGAGCAGCCTTTTCGTAAGGTGGGCGATATAGAGTGTGTCGCTTTTCGGAATTATAAAGAGCGTATTCGCTATGATTACAAAACCGGCGAGCAATCAACTTTGCCGCTAGAACCCGACAATGTGCTTTATTTTGAACTGGAGCAAGGCGGATTTTTCATTTTGCGTCCCTCGGGCACAGAGCCAAAAATCAAGCTCTATTTCTCAGTAGTGGGCAAGAGCTGCGAGGATGCCGAGGAAAAGCTTTCCCGTTTGCAAAAGGCAGCAACCGAGTGCTTAATGAAATAAATACAAAAAAAGAAACCCCGAAAACCTTGAAAATCAAGGCTTTCGGGGTTTTTCATTTTATTCCCACTCAATTGTGCCAATCGGCTTCGGTGTTAAGTCATATAACACACGGTTAATGCCGTCGACTTCATTGGTGATGCGGTCGGTTATTTTGTGCAGCACACTGTAAGGAATTTCTTCAATGGTAGCGGACATAGCGTCAACAGTGTTGACGGCACGGATGATGGCCGGCCAACCTTCGTAGCGTTTGCTGTCTTTAACGCCAACGCTCTTAAAGTCAGGCACAGCAATGAAATATTGCCATACATGCTGTGAAAGACCGGCGTTGTCAAATTCTTCTCTCAAAATGGCATCGGCTTCACGGAGTGCATGGAGTCTGTCACGAGTGATGGCACCCAGGCAACGAACACCCAAGCCGGGACCCGGGAAGGGCTGACGGTCAACCATGTTTGCAGGCAGACCCAATGCTTTGCCCACAACTCGAACTTCGTCTTTATAGAGAAGCTTAATGGGTTCAACCAATTCAAACTGCATGTCTTCAGGCAGTCCGCCCACATTGTGATGAGCTTTAACGCCGTCACTTTCCAAAATGTCAGGATAGATGGTGCCCTGTGCCAAAAAGTCAACATCGGTGAGTTTTTTAGCTTCTTCATCAAAAACAACAATAAATTCATTGCCAATAATTTTGCGCTTTTGCTCGGGGTTATCGATGCCTGCCAGTTTATCTAAGAAACGGTCGGTAGCGTCGATATAAACAAGGTTTGCGTCGAGACCATCGCGGAAGATTTTAATAACTTCTTCGCTTTCGCCCTTGCGCATTAAACCGTGATTAACATGAACACAAATCAGCTGTTTGCCAATGGCTTTAATTAACAGTGCGGCAACAACAGAGCTGTCTACACCACCGGATAAGGCCAGCAAAACCTTCTTATCACCAACTTGTTCTCTCACCAAAGCAACCTGCTCAGCTATAAATTGATCTGCCAGTTCTTTTGTCTCGATACGCGCCATGGATTCGGGCCGTACATTGCTCATGTTAATTCCTCCTAAATGTATTTTCGTTCTGCAAAATTCATATATTTTTATTTTATCATGTTTATCACTGTTTTACAATAAAAAATTACAATAAAATCAGGTGCGTCAAAACAAATTTTTTTGGTTGTTTTGATTAGGTCAACCCTTTGCCTTACAGGATTTGCTTACCTTTATAAAAAACATGGCGCAGCGTTAAATCTTCATTTAAAACAACAATGTCAGCGTCTTTGCCTTCTTCCAGGCTGCCCAGGCTATCTTCCATGCCAATGGCCCGTGCCGGCGTTAAGGACGCCATTTTAACCGCATCGGCCAAAGGAATGCCAAAGCCTACCGCACGGCGCACCGCCTCATATAAGGTGATGGTGCTGCCGGCTAAGCGACCGTCAGCAAGGCGGGCCTGACTGTTCTTAACAAAAACCTCCAAACCGCCCAAGGTATATTCGCCATCGTCTAATCCGGTGGGGCTGATGGCATCGCTGATGAGCACCATGCGGTCCGTGCCTAAAAGACGGTACAGCATGCGCACAATAGCAGGATGCAAATGGATGCCGTCGCAAATCACTTCGCAAAAAACATCTTCTTTATCCAAAGCGGCACCCACAAGTCCGGGTTCTCTGTGCTCTAAAGGCGGGCAGCCGTTAAAAATGTGGGTAATTTGAGTGGCGCCGGCCAAAAAACCCTTGGTGGCGGTTTCATAATCGGCGGTGCTGTGTCCTAACGAAACTTTAATGCCCATGTCACAAACGGCGGGAATGGCATCAAGGTTTTGGTCAACCTCCGGAGCAATGGTGGTCATCACAACCCGGTCCTTTACCTGCTCTAAAAAGGCAAGGTCAACACCGCAGATTTTTTCGGCCACATGGGCGCCTCGTTTGGGAATGGAAATGTAGGGTCCCTCTAAATTTAAGCCCACAGCCTTTTTAAGCTTATCCATAGCATATAAAATGCGGTCGTGGGTATCGGTAACAGTGGTGGGAATAAAAGTTGTAACACCTTTTTTTAGCAAAAACTGTTGCCAACGGTCAAAATCCACATCATCGCTATTGGCTTCAAAGCCTAGCACGCCGTGAGTATGTATATCAATGAATCCGGGAACAACATAAGCGCCGCCGCAATCAATCACATCGCCGCCAGTTGCTGTTTTTTGAATGTGTTCGTCAAAGAACAGGGAGCCTTCAGCAAACACAAAATCCGGACCTAAAATTTTCGCGTTTTTTAATTCCATAAAAAAGCATCTCCTTTCACTTTTTTCCAATCCTATTTTACCATAAAATTAGTTAAAATGCAAATCTGTTTTAAGCCTTCGTTAAATTTATTGTTTTTGTCAAATACGGTTGCTTTTCACAGGGAACTGTGATAGAATTGAAACGCACAGAAGCGGATTTTTAAAAATAGCATCTGGCGATGGGAGAGGGCCATGGCAAAGCTACATAAAGAGGAAAAGGATAACATTTTAATATTTGTGGCCAGCTGGCTGGTTTACATGCTGACCAGCGTGACTAAAAGCAATTACACTGCCTCGGTTGCCTACATTGTCAGCCGTGGCTTGTTCACCAAAGCCGATGCAGGTGCTGTTGCTGCTGCGTTTTATATTTTTTACGGCATTGGGCAGATGTTTGGCGGGCGTATGGTGGACCGCTATTCACCCTACGGGCTCATGACCCTTGGGGTTGTTGGTGCTTTGGCGACCAATCTGGTGCTGTGCTTCACCAGTTATTATCCCGTTGTTATTGTGGTCTGGAGCCTTAGCGGCATTTTGCAGTTTGGCATTTGGCCCGGTTTGTGCCGGATTGTGTCCACCGACATTTTCCCCGATTTCAGACAAAAGGCAAACCTTTATTTACAATATGCTATGCCGGTGAGCCAACTGGTCAGCTATGTAGCGGCTATGTTTATATTAGAAAAGTTTGGCTGGAGTGCCATGTTTGGCCTTTCCACAGGCTTAATGGTGGTGGTTTTGGTCTTTTGGCTATATGTACAAAAAAGAAGACCAATGCAAGCGGAACCGGTTGACAGAGAAACTAAAAAAGCTCCTGCCATAAAAAACCCAAAAGGGTTTTTGCCTCTGCTTTTATCCAGCGGCATGTTGCTTCTTGCCATAACGGCCTTTGGCACAACGGTGCTGACCATTGGTGCGCCGGTATGGATTCCCACCATGATTATGGAAAGCTATTCTGTTTCTTCTGCCTGGGCCAGCCTCCAATCCATTTTTCTCATTCTGGTGCAAATGGCGGGACTGGTGGGTATATACTATTTTGCGAAAAGGATTTCCAATCCGGCTCTTGCTATGCTGATTCTGTTTGCTGCTTGCCTTGTGCCATTATTTGTTTTGCGGTTCATCGGCACAATTCCTTTGTCTGTTGCGGTGGCTATGTTGGCCCTTGTGATGATGCTTATTAAAATCAGTGGCTACTTTGATGTGCAGGTCACCCTTTATTTTGCACGCTATGGCTAT
>JAZNRE010000044.1:0-101500 GCA_045590535.1 Clostridia bacterium | reverse complement strand
CCCGCTTGCTTTTTGCAAGCGGGGGTTTTATTTTAAAACAAAAAGGCTGCAGCCAAGTAAAACACCCGGCTGCAGCCTTTTCTTTGTCTATGTAATCACATAGACAATTCCGGCCATCAATTTATATCACATTTACAATTCAATCAAACCAAGACTTACCGTTAACGCCTCGTTGACTTTTGCCATTGATTCCTCATCCAGTCTGCCCAACCGTTCCCGCAATCTTCGTTTATCTACGGTACGGATTTGTTCAAGCAAAATCACTGAATCTTTGGATAGGCCGTAATCATCTGCCATTATTTCTATATGCGTCGGAAGCTTTGCTTTATTGATTTGCGAGGTGATGGCTGCTACAATCACTGTAGGACTGAATTTGTTCCCAATGTCATTCTGAATCACCAAAATGGGACGCACACCACCCTGTTCCGAACCAACCACAGGACTTAAATCTGCATAAAATATATCTCCACGTTTAACTACCACGCGATTCACACTCCGCCAATTTTTTCCTCATAATCAGAAAATTGCTCATTTTCCAATTCAAAATACATGTCTGCAATGTCAAGATTTATGTCTGCCATTTCCTGATAGCCGCGCTTTAACTGTTCTTTTAGGGCGAGTTTTCTTTTTTCTGCCAGATAGCACCGCATGGCCTCGCGAACAAATTCACTTCGATTTGAACGCTCGTCGCTGCAAATCTGGTCAACCTCTTCTAAAAGCGGTTCCGGGACGGTTATCAGTACCTTTTTTAGCTGCGACAACATCATTGCCCCCATTCGTCATAAAATACTGTGCAACATTCCATTGATATTACACCTATAATTATATAGAGTTTTATATCCACCGTCAAGACTCAATATTTTCCAATTGAATCAGGCAAACCCATTAAGTACGCCGACAAATTCGCCGCTTTGTAAATATAACCGCGGAATGCGTTTACCGACAGCACAAAGTATTTCATACGATATAGTGTTTGACAGCTTTGCCAGTTCATCAGCTGTTATGCCTGCCTCGCCCCCTCCAATTATTGTAATTTCGTCGCCGACATTTATAGTATGAACCGAAGTGACATCAATCATACATTGGTCCATACAAATTCTTCCGATAACGGGAACGCGCTTATCACCAGCAAGCATGAAAGCTTTATTTGAAAGCAAGCGATTATAGCCGTCAGCATAGCCCACCGGCACCGTTGCCACACGCACAGGCGTCTGGGCTTTGTAAGTCCAGCCATAGCTTATGCCGGCACCGCAATCGGCCTCATGCAAGAAAGAAACACGGCTTTTAAAAGAGAGAACGGGGCGGAGTGAAGCCCGTTCGGTGTGAATAAAAGTGGAGGGATAATAACCGTAAAGGGCAATGCCCGGACGAACCATATCCAGTTGATACTGGGGAAAATCAAAAATACCTGCACTGTTTAAAACATGCCGCAGCCGAATGGAAATGCCGGCAGCTTTCAAGCTGTCTGCCACCTGCATAAAACGTTCGTATTGCAAATGCACACTGCTGGAATCTTCGGCATCGGCACAAGCCAAATGAGTGAAAAGACCTTCCATTTCAAGGCCAGGTAGACTGCTGATTGATTTTATAGCCTCGATTTCATTAACCGAAAATCCAAGACGCTCCATGCCTGTGTTCAGCTTAATGTGAATTTTGGCCTTTTTATTGAGTGCTACCGCCGTCTCGGACAAAGTCTTGGCAAAATCAACACAATAAACCGTTGCGGTAATGTCATGTGTGACCAGTTTGTCTGCATCTTCTTTGGCTACATAGCCCAAAATTAAAATAGGGGCATCAATTTGCGCCTGGCGCAATTCCAAAGCTTCTTCTATGGTGGCAACGGCCAGATAGTCGGCCCCTGCCTCTAGCAGGGCTTTGGCGCACATCACCGCACCGTGACCATAAGCATTGGCCTTCACTGCCACTAACAGGCGTGTTTCGGGCTTAACCATTTTTTTCATTTCTTTAAAATTGTGCTGAAGGACATCTAAATCAACCTCTGCCCACGCTCTCTTTTTAAAATCTTCTGCGTGCATAAATTCCGTCATTCCCTTTCTTTTGTAAAGTAAAAGTTATTCCATAGAAATAAATAATGAATCATCAATTGCGGGATTATATTCAAACTCCACAAATTTTGCCATAAGCTGTATGTTGCCTCCCACATCATAAACCGTAAGAACTTGCGGCTCTAAGCGCTTTGCATCAATGAGCAATGTCAATCGGTGTCGGTGCGATGCATCGGGCACGGCAATGGTTTCTAAAAGCAAGCTGTTTGCACCCTCTGTGCCACCGCCACTAACATTGATTGCCGTTTTTTCTGACTGATAATAAAGGGCAAAAAACTGGTCGATAAAAATATCATGATAAGCATCGGCAGCCGGTACAGAAACCGCACTTTCTTGTCCGGCATTCATCAATGTAACCTGCCCGTTATGATATCTTGTGATTGTGCCCTGCACACTCTCGGGTTTTTCTACCATAAGTTGTGCGCCTTGAGAATCCTTCATCAGTTGGTTAATTAAATAGGTGTTTTCTGTTTTATTGCTGTAGACCGTCACTTCCACTTTGGCGGTGTAGGCGGTCATATGGCTAAACTTTTTATGAATTCTTTGGTAAATATCGGCATCACGGTCTGTTAAAAAGTTTTCATGGGTACAGCCCGTGCACATCATCAGTAACAAAACCGCTATATAAATCACAATACAGCGCCTTGATGATTTTTGCAAAATATTCATCCTTTCAATGAGGCACTTTCTAAAACCGCTTCTTTTAGTGCCCTGGGTAAAGCAGCTAAAATGTCGCCGGCTATCATGCCATGGGCGCCCTTTCCGTCACGGGCCAAAAGCCCGGCCCGGCTGTGCAGATAAACGCCCAGATCAGCCGCCACATCCGGCGTCGCGCCCTGTGCCAACAAAGCGGCAATAACACCGGAAAGCACATCACCGCTACCGGCCGTTGCCAGCCCGGAATTGCTCTGAGCACAAATAGACAACCTGCCATCCGGATGTGCCACAAGGGTATCAGCCCCTTTCAGCACCAACACCACTCCATAGCTTTTCGCAAACTCGGTGGCAGCCGATAACCGATTTTCTCGCAAATACTCCATGCTGTGACCGCTGATTCTGGAAAACTCTAAAGGATGCGGTGTTAAAACAACAGGAACTGCTTTGTTTTTTATTATATTTATATTCCCCTTTAAAAGATTTATGCCGTCTGCATCTAAAACCAAGGGTTTATCACAATCTTTGATAACCGAAAGCAACACTTTTTTGGTACCTTCTGCCGTGCCCAAACCACAGCCGGCCAGCAGCACATCCTGATTTTTCAGCTTTTCTAAAACCATACCCGCTGCTGTTTTTAAAAGCTGGTCACCCTCTGCCGGCAGAGAAAGAACCATCATCTCACGAAAAAGACGGGCCACCGTATCGGCAACTGTTTTTGAAACCGCCGCCGTCACCATGCCGGCTCCGCTGCGCAAAACAGCCTCTGCTGCCATGGCGCAGGCACCACTCATGCCGGGACTGCCTGCCAAAAGAAGCACCTTGCCAAAGCTGCCCTTGTGCGAGTTTTCAGGTCGCTCCGGCAGCCGTTTCATGCAGCTAGCATCCAAAGCGTTAAAGCCACTTTTAGATGAAAGCAACGACAAGGGAATGGAAATATCCGTTACGGTAAGCTTACCCACAAAGTCCTTGGCTGGATATAAAAACTGTCCCGGTTTGGCTAAGCCAAAGGTTACCGTCAGGTGTGCCTGCACACAGAGGCCGGCCACCTTACCGTCATCAGCTGAAGCGCCGCTGGGCATATCCACGGCTGCCACAAAAGAGGCATTGCGATTCATGTAGGAAATGAGCCGGGCAGCATCCCCCTCCGGCTCTCCGTGAAAACCTGTGCCAAACAGAGCATCAACAGCTATGTCAAATTTTTGATCCGCTAAATCTTCGGGCAACACCATGGCAAGCTCCATATTGGATGCAATTTCATAGTTCTTTTTTGCATCACCTTTGAGTCGGGCGGGCACAAACGCTGTGGCAAGGGTCACACGAGCACTACGGTTGTGCAAGTGACGGCCAATGGCAAAGCCATCGCCCCCGTTGTTGCCCGGACCGCAGCAGACCAAAACGGTTTTATTACAAACGCCCCCCGCCTCTTTTTCTAAAGCATCACAAAAGCTGCGAGCTGCATTTTCCATTAAAAGCAAACCGTCAATACCAAGGCGCATTGCCTCTTGTTCCAAAGCTTTCATTTGTGATGATGTTACAAGCTTCATCAAGCGTCACTCCCTTAAAATAAGCCCTTATGTTCTTCAAACACCTTTATGAAACTTTTGGTCATATTCAGTTTGACACCAAATGCTCCAGTCGGGTGATCTCTCGCTTGCCCTTTTCGGTTTCTTCATAATAAGCAAGCACAAAACCGCCCACCTCCATGGGCATATCCAGTTCAGCATAGCGTTTTATATCGCTTTGCACTTTCTCACTTAAAGTCATGTCCCACTCCACTTTCTGCACCAACAGGGTGGCTCGTTTGGCCGAAAGCTTAATCAGTCTGCCCTCAACCACTTTCGGATTTAAGGATACAATGCCACCGTCGGGGTTGGAAATACCCTCCGGCACCGGTCCTAAGTCCTTCGGTGCTGCCCCGTTATTGCCGCAGGCGGTTAACATACCAAGGCATAAAAGTCCAATCAATAAAAGGGTTAATTTTTTATTCATGTTTTACTCTCCTCACCATTTGATTATAATATCCAATCATATAACTCAACATCCAGTCATATAAAACAAATAAAATTTCCAGCGCCACAATGATAAGTCCCATATATTGTAGGGCGAGCATAACAATAGTCGAACTTAAGTGGGGCAAAAAGAAGGTTTTAAATACCATGTATAAAACAATTAAAACCACATTAAAATATAAAATTTTAATGATCCACTCTGCCCAAAGCTTGCCAAGACTTTCAATGTATAGCTTAACAATGGGGTAATATCCTGCAAACAAGATGTAAATGGCCACCAACATTCGTTTTGGCACAAGCAAAAGGGACAAAAGCGAGGCCCCCACATATAATGCAATCCCATAGCGAACGCCATATTGACTAACACAAATGCCACAAAACAAAGATGCTATTGCCAAAGCTGCCACACGCCCCGTTGGTAAGGCAGAGGCACCATACAGGCAGATGACCGTCAATGTCAAAGATACAGCTGAAAAAGTTATTCTTTTTGCCATAGGTCATTGCTCCTTTATCAGAATTGTGCTGTCAGGCAGATGCACCTGCATCAGCAACAGTTAATCAAGTCGCCACCCATGCATTCGCAACAGCAATCGGCACAAATGAGTCCCTGACAACAGTCGCAAGGGCTCACACCACCACCTGACATGCCATTGCCCACATCACGATATTGCCGTGTTTGGTTCATATATTGATTCAAAGCCATGCGGTATTCCATGTTATTTGGCTCTAAATTAACAGCCTGACGAATGAAGTTTATGCCCTGGGCATACCAACCCCGACGCAGAAAAATGGTGCCTTTTAAAAAGAACCATTCACCGTTTCTGTTGGTTAAGCCGTCCAAAATTCTCTCAGCTTCGTCAATTCGATTCATTTGAATGAGGTTTCGAATTTGGGCATAATTGCCCGCCCCTTCTCCCCTGCCGCTATATTGCCGCCCGGCAGAATACGGGTTGCTGCCAGAAAGCTGCTCATAGGCTTCATTGATTTCTTTAAACTTTTCGGCTGCCAAATCCGCCAAAGGATTGTTGGCATAATTATCGGGATGATATTGCTTCGCCAGTTTGCGATATGCTTTTTTAATTTCTTCTTGCGTGGCCGTTTTAGGCACGCCCAACACTTCATATGGGTCTTTCATGTGGTTTCTCCTTTTTGGTCTTTTTCCCTTTATGTTCTCCTGAAAACCCTTGTTCTAACACTTTTTTCAGGCCTAAATAAACAACATTATCAAGAATGGCTTCATTCCGTTCCAGCTTTAACAACTGCAAGCTGTGGGAAAGCTGGCTTAAGGTATATTCCAAAGAGAGTTTAACATCTTCCTCTCTTATTTCCTTTGCCAAAAGATAGGGGTTATATGCCTTTTTTTCTGCATCCTTTTCCCTGTCTTCCCAAGCATCAATTAGATAGATAAAGCGGCCTAATAAAAAGCCTGCATGCGCTAATACACGACGCTGATTTTCATCTTCTGCAAAATCAACATCAAAAACATCGGCCATCAGCTTGCCAAAGGATGCCGCCACTTTATCCGGCACATCGCAGCCTGCTTTTTCAAGGGAAGATAAAGCCAAAAGATTTTCCCTTATGCCCTGCACCAGAGCAGGATAACGCTTTTGGGCTTTTTTCTTATGATTCACCATGAAAAGCATTAAAAAAGCAGCCTTAAGCGAATGATTGTCTTGCCAATCATCCTTCAGCTTAAACCAGGTTAGCAACACATTTACAGCTGCTGCATACGATAGACAAGCCTCAGTTTGTGCCACAGGTCTTTTAACCATGGGATTCGCCATGCAACGAGCTGGCACAATCGCCGGTGCCTCTTTGCAGAGGGCCGTTAAAAGAGTGGCTAAAAAAGCAGCATCATAACTTAAAAAATAGTGGGCAGGAAAGCCATATTCTTTCTTAAGCGTTCGGCAAACACCGCAATAGTAGGCTTTAAACAGGTTATAATCTTTAACCTTCAGCTCATTTTTGTCAATTTTAATATAGCCAAACAAGCCAAAACCTCCTCATGCACAAATCACCTCTTTTATCATTTTACCACAAAAAAGAGAAAATGTATAGAAAGATAAAATAAATTATTTGTTAATTTTAGAAAAATTTTCCCCAGGCTGCTGTTGTCCGCTTTCTCTGCAAACCATAATAAAAGCAGCCCCACGACATCTTGCCGGAGCTGCTTTTGATAACTCTTATTCAGTTGACTTTTTCTGCACTTTATTCTGCTAAAGATAAGGTATCCGGAACCATTTCAATTAAAGAGGTAAGAGTCACAACATTTTGAGGAATGACCACCTTTTTGTCTTTTCTTGCGTCAAAGGACCGAGTTGCACTGCCAACATTCATTTTAATTTTGGTAATCACCTTGCCGCCATAGATTGATTCCTCTTCTGCGCTCACGCTAAAGGCAACCTCTGCCTTAATGGGCACATTGTTTTTTACGGTCATGGTCATTTTCATGCTCATGTCCATAGCCTCAAATACCTCGCGCTGCATAGCGATTTCCTCTTCATCCATCGTAACACCCATGGCTTCATTCATGGTTTTAGTCACATCAATCATCATGTCGGCATAGGCCTTTTCATCTAAGGAGCAGGTCCAGGTTTCTGTTCCGCCCGTGCCTTTGGTAACTTTAAACATTTTGTCACTATACATCGTTGAATAGAGCTCAATAAAGGCATCCATCATCTCGACGCTTTGTGTGTATAACATGTCGTCAGATGCAACTAACTTTTCAATAAAATCCCATAGACTTTCTGCGGAACTATAAAGCAAAAGACTTTCTTCACTAATGAAATCGCCCAGCAAATCTTTTAAGGACATTTTGACATAACAGTCACCAATTGCCTCTGCCAGTTCTTTCTCACCGCTATCTTTTAACAATTCCACAATGGCTTTGCTTTTTAAATAAATATTCAGGTCCTCGTCCACAATAACCTCAAGGTCTATGTTTTGAAGATGAGCAAGAGCAGCCAAATCTTCATCAGCCATATCTTGCAAATATTTCTCTAAAAAGGAAAGATCTGTTTCTAAGGATGTATAGGTACCACTGTTTGTGCCATCAAAAACACCGGTGCTGGAAAAACTCAGATTGATATCCATGTTCACATCAATGGTTTCGTTAGCATCAATGGGCAAATCTTTGAGTTGATACACGAACTGAAATTCTCCCGCCGTACTTTCTGCTATTGGCATTTGGTTGTAGAGAGGCATGTCAATGATTTTGGCAAGCATGGTAGATTTTTCAGCAATCTTCTCTTTCCACTTTGCTGTATCGATAATGACAACCTCACGGGCATTGGGGTTCCAGTTCACCTTTGTGCCCAGGCTCTCGCCAATAAAACGAATAGGCACATAGGTTCTGTCTGCAATAATCCGCGCCGGTTCTTCTAAAACAACCTTCTTCACTTCTTGGCTGGCCGTAACAGTTGCATTCACATCGTCAATATGCATTTCGATGACCAAATTTTCATCGGTAGCGGTAACCTTACGGGTTTCCGGGTCAAACTCTACTGCCAGGTCTGCATGCTCCATAATGGCTCTGACAGGAACCAGCGTTTTGTTGTTTTGAATGAGAGGGGCTGCATCGGGAAACGCAATTTGCGCACCGTTATAAGTAACCGTAATGGGCTTTTGGCCCACAACAACCATTTCACCGTCAGCATAAACGCCAAAGACGGACAGCAGTAAAAAACTTGCTATGATAATGCTAAGTAATTTTCTTCTCATAACACAATCTCCTTTCAATATGGCTTTTAAACTAAACATTACGCTATAATCGTGTTGTTATGTCAAACACATTGTACCATGAAATACCGTAAAAAACAAGAAAATTATCCATAAGACAAGAAAATGAAACAATAATTTAAAAAATTTGAAAAAAAACTTGACAACGCCGTCCCTTTGTGTTAACATATTACTGTTCTCAATTGAATATGCATGCGGATATGGCGGAATTGGCAGACGCGCTAGCTTCAGGTGCTAGTGGGAGCAATCTCGTGGAGGTTCAAGTCCTCTTATCCGCACCAAAAAGAGACACACCCTTTAGGGTGTGTCTCTTTATTTAAGTCGTAAAAAGGTGCATCGCTTTTAATGGGCGATGCACCTTCTTTTTTAATTCAAATATTTCCCAAGCCGCCCTGACTTTTGGCACGCTTTAGGAGGGTTGCTGTGGAAATGGGCGACACAAACACACGACTTTTTTTATCAATTTCGGTGATGATAAAAGACTTGGGCAAGTCGTCAGAGACATTCACCACAAAGCCCTCATCCTCTGCCACGGTCAAGAATTCCCGGGTGATTTTGGAGGTGCTGGTCACATCCAAATCTAAGATGGCAATCACATCTTTCATATTCACAACCACATCGGACCCTAAATGTAAAAACATAAAAAACCTCTTTTATTCTTGTAAATTTGCCTGTCCCTTGGTCACATGAAAAAGGCGACCTTTAGGAAGCTGCGTGTTTAACTCCGTGCAGGTGATAAACACTTGTTTATCCGGAATTTTGCCTGCTAAATAGGTGCGCCGCTTGCTGTCTAACTCGCTCATAATATCGTCTAAAAGCAAAACGGGATATTCGCCATATTCTTCAAACAACAGGTCGGCCTGCGCCAGCTTCAGCGACAACACCGCGCTGCGCTGCTGACCCTGAGAGCCAAAAAATTTCGCCTCTTTATCATCAATAAAAATTTCAAAATCTTCCCGATGGGGACCATAGAGGGTGTGCCCTTGCTCCAGTTCCCGTTCAAAGCCCTCTTTAAGCTTTTGCAAAAATTCGTCTTTGTCTGCAAAGCGGGGTTGGTACTCAAGCTTTAGGTTCTCTCCTGCTGCTTCAAAGTGTGCCTTTTGTGCCAGTTTGCCCAGCTTTTCCATAAACTCGGCACGATACCGCATGAGCTCCATGCCATAATCCACCAGTTTTTCGTTCCAGGCAAACAGAGTGTCTTTTAAGCTTTTATCCTGGGACATGCGAATGCGCTTAATTAGCTTGTTGCGCTGCTCCAATACCCGTTGATAACGCCCCAGGGCGTGATAATAAGCAGGCCGCAGCTGCGACAGCGCCACATCCATAAATCGACGGCGGATATACGGCCCTTCCTTTACCAACCCAAGCTCTTCGGGGTAAAACAAAACCACATTCAGCTTGCCAACCAATTCACTAAGGCGGCTGATGGTCACACCGTTGATTTTTATCTGTTTTTTCTTATTCTGCAAAATAATGATTTCCAAAGTGTTTTCACGATGGCGGTCACAAAAAACCAAGCTCGCCTTTGTATATTCCGCGCCGAAATGGATTAAGTCCACATCCTGCGCTGTGCGAAAGGATTTGCCCATGCTGAAAAGATACACAGCTTCCAATAAGTTGGTTTTGCCCTGTGCATTGGCACCGCAAAACACATTTGTTTTTTCGTCAAAAACAAGGGTTTGACTTTCATAACTGCGAAAATTCTGCAGACTCAGGCTTTTAATATACATACGCTACTCCACTACAAACTCCAGATATTCGTCATCCAGTTCTAAAAAGACGCGATCACCCGGATACAGTTTTTTGCCACGCATGGTGCAGGGCTCTTCATTCACGCTGACAACCCCGGATTGAATCAGCTCTTTGGCCTCGCCACCTGAAAGGCAGACCCCGGCAAATTTTAAAAACTGGTCCAACTTGATATATTCTGTATCAATGTGTATCTGCATAGTGTTTCTCCAGTCGTTTATTATCTGTTTTCAAGATTGGTGATGAGTTCTTCAACAATCTTTTTGGTGTCCTCATTTTTTTCCATGCTGCTTTTTATGTTGTTAATGCCGTTTAAAACCGTGGCGTGATTTCGACCACCCAGCTCTTTGCCGATTTTGGGCAGGGATTGACCGGTGAACTCACGAATGAGATACATGGCAATGTGACGGGCATAAGAGATTTCCTGTGTTCTCTTGGATGAAAGAATTTCATCAGAGGTAACACCAAAGTAGTTTGACACAATAGAAAGGATATATTCTGTGTTCACATGAGGGTCATCTGACTTATTCAAAAACTCCTTAATGGCCTCATCCGCCAGTTGCATGGTGATGGGGCGACCCATTAAAACATTATAGGCCGTGAGCCGTTTTAAAACGCCCTCTAAATTTCGGATGTTAGACTTTAAATTTTCTGCTATGTAAAACAAAATGTCATCCGGTACTTCAAAGTTTTCTTCACTGGCCTTTCTTTTCAAAATGGCCACTCGGGTTTCTAAATCCGGAGGTTTAATATCGGCAATCAGGCCCCATTCAAAACGGGTGCGCATTCTTTCTTCCAGCTCCTTAATTTCACGGGGTGGGCGGTCAGAGGTGATGATAATCTGTTTATTGCTTGCATGCAGAGTATTAAAAGTATTAAAAAACTCAATCTGGGTCTGGTCTTTGTTCGAGATAAACTGAATGTCATCAATAATCAAAACATCACAGGTTCTGTATTTATTTCGAAAATCCACGGCCTTTTTATCAAGCAAGGTGTTGATGAAATCATTGGTAAACTTTTCACTGGTTACATATAAGACATTGGCCGCAGGATTTTTTTCTTTAATACGATTGCCAATAGCCTGCACGAGATGGGTTTTGCCCAGTCCTGAACCGCCGTAAATGAAAAGGGGGTTAAAGGCATCGGCCGGTCTTTCAGAAACAGCTTCTGATGCTGCATGGGCAAACTGATTGGATTCACCCACAACGAAAGAAGAAAAAGTGTATTTTGGATTTAAAGTTGTGGCATCGCCGCTTCGATCTGTATAGGTCACCGAATGCTCCAGTTCCGGCGGCAGAGGCTGATTAAAATCCAAAAGCTCAACCGCATAAAACTGTTCAGAAACCGCATTGATAGCCTCTTTAATGGTTTCTAAATGCATGGATTTAACAATTTCATAATGAAGTTCAGTGGGAACCTTTAAATAGATTGCTTCCTCTGTCATACCCACGGGCAAAAGAGGTTCAATCCAATGGTCATAGGCTGATTGGCTAACCTCTTGCTTGTCTTTTATTATTTTTAATGCCTGATACCAGATAGACGATAATTGCGCCTTCATGTTTTTGTCCCCCAATTGTTTATAGTGATACTTTCGTAGAATGAGTACATTATGTAGATACAAGAAATCAATTATACCAAGAGGAAAAATTCTTGCTTGCAAAGGAATTTTTCCGACGCCGTCAATTGATGGTTTATCAATTTTACCAGGAGCAAAAATCCTTGCTCGCAAGGGGATTTTTGCGACGCCGTCAATTGATGCAGCAGCCAAAGGCTGCAAAAAGCCAGCAGGCTTTTAAGAATTTTACCAGGAGTAAAAATGCTTGCTTGCAAGGGCATTTTTACGACGCCGTCAATTGATACGGTGCTCAAAAGAGCACATAAGAGCGATAGCTCTTAGGAATTTTATCATATAAAATTCCATGCGTATCAATTATAGCATATTGACCCGAAATAATCAAGGAAATTTTCTTTTGATACTTTGCACAAAAAACGAAGGCAGCTCACCGGGCTTGCCTTCGTTTTTTGGGTTGCAGTGCTTATAAATACGGTCTGAGATCCACAGCCAGCTGCTCTTCTAAAGCGATTAAGTCCTTGGCAATGTTTTTTGAGTCTTCGTCAGCGGCTTCATATTGATTGAGATAACGGCTGAGGGATTTAACACCCATGTTGCAGCCATCGGTCATAAGGTCCGCTACTGTGGGGTCGTCATCATCTAAAAACAGCTTTGTGTTTGTTTTCATCCAGGACATGCTTTGGGCAACGGGATTTGGTTTTTTGCCCTCATCGTGATACTCATCCAGCATGTTTTGCAGGCGGCTGCGCAGAGTTTCGTGATCATCCTGACATGTTTTGAGCATGCTCTTTAAGTCTTGATTTTGCACATGTTCCAGCACATCGTCAATGGATTTAACGCCCATTGAAATGCCTGCATCACACTCTCTTAACAATCGTATTGTGTCTTGTTCTATCATGGTTTTCCTCCTTTATTTATTCTCTGTTGTTTTCAATCGATGGCGGTATAGATGCGATTTCAGCGCCTTCCAGTTAAAAGGAATTAAGGGATAGAGATAACCCTTGCCTGTTACTGTTTTGTTGCTTGCAATTAAAACCACAATGAGCAAAAGACCGCCAATAAAGCCCCAAAGGTCGAAAAAATATGTCAATAATAAAAGCACTATGCGCATGAACTTTAAGGCATAGCCCAATTCAATGCTGGGTTGGGTGAAGCTGGCAATGGCCACAAAGGACATATACAAAATCGTATCCGGCACCATCCAGCCTGACTTAACCGCAAAATCACCCAACAAAAGAGCACCGATAATACTCAGGGAATTGCCCAGCATGTTGGGTGTGTTCACCGAAGCCAACCGCAACACATCCACCGCACCCTCTAACAGCAAAAGCTGCAAAATCACCGGCACATTGGCCGGTTCTGATAGCCCCAGAAAACCAAGGGCCGGGGGCAATCGATAGAGGTTTTCAAGGGCAAGCACCCAAAGGGGCGTCAGCACTAATGTGACTAAAAACACCAAATTGCGAACCAAACGGATGTAAGTGCCCACAAGCGGGGGAAAATAATAATCATTTGGCTCTTGCATAAAATCCAAAATGGATGTGGGCAACATCATGGCTGCCGGTGCATTGTCAACCAAAATGATGATGTTTCCCTCTAAAATGGCTGCCGTTGCTGAATCAGGCCGTTCTGTGTATCGCACTTTGGGGAATGGATTGTACCACCGCCTGCGAATTAAACATTCTGCTAAACTTTCCATGTTCAAGGTGAGGGATTCAACCTTAATCCCGTTAATTTTATTGCGGACAATGGCCAATTCTTCCGGCTTAACCTTATCTTCAATGTAGACCAATGCCACATCGGTGCCGGACCTATCCCCCACCCGCAGCATTTCCACCACAAGCTTGGGGTCACGGATGCGCCGACGGATTAAGGCCGTGTTCCAGATAATAGTTTCCACAAAGCCATCCCGGGAGCCGCGCATAACTCGCTCTTTTTCCGGCTCGTCGGTGTTTCGGGCAGGATAATCACGCAGGTCAAGCACAATGGCACCGGCAAGTCCATCCACAATGAACACACTTTTACCAGCCAGAAGCTGCACAATGGTTTCGTCTGTTTCTTGATACACATCAACCTCTGTATAGGTGATGAAATGGTCCACAAAATCCTGCAGGTCTTTTGTTTTTTCGATTTGCTCCGGCGTTATGGCAAAAAGTTTTGAAACCATTCGCTCCATAACCACATCATTTAAAAATCCGTCAAGATAATAGAGCATGGACTTGCGCCCGCCGAAGTAAAAGCTCCTCACCAAAAGGTCGCTGCTTTTATTCACCGGCAGAATGCTGTCTAATATTTCTTTGTTTTCCTCAAGACTCGTTTTAAAAATCATGGGCACACCTCGGTTTTTCTTGGCTTAAACTTCGCTTTCTGCTAAAAGTGCTGTCTGATATTTTTCTAAAATCCCTTTTTCTAAATCCTCACGCATTTCCATTGTGATGGGGTGCGCAATGTCTTTAAATTCACCTTCAGGGGTTTTGCGGCTGGGCATGGCGATGAACAGCTTGTCTGCCCCTTCAATCACCTTAATGTCGTGCACCACCATGGCATTATCAAAGGTGACTGAAACAACCGCCTTCATTTTTGAATCCACATTGATTTTTCGAATGCGAATGTCTGTAATTTGCATGTGTCTTTCTCCTTTGCCGTCAGACGATATACATACACTTTTTATGTCTCATACCGTCCGTGATAAATTTGTGTTTATTTTCTGCCAAATGTGCAGAATTATACACAATTTCAAAAAAAATGCTTTTATTTTTTCTTAAGATGTAATATAATATATAAAGACACAATTACATATCCTCACCCTAGCGGAAAACATCACAGAACGGAGCGGATAAACTATGGAACACAACTTGAATTTAAATAAACTGAACAAAAATGAACCGATATATATGATTGGCATTGGTGGCATCAGCATGAGTGCTCTTGCCTTAATTTTAAAAGACGCCGGGTTTACGGTTTGCGGCTCTGACTGTAAAGAAAGCGACATGACTGTTTCTCTTCGCAATCAGGGCATCACAGTGCACATCGGCCATCGGGCTGAAAACATTGGCTCTGTTTCTCTGGTTGTATACACCGCTGCCATTCACGAGGATAACCCGGAACTGGCACTTTCTAGAACCCTCTCCGTTCCTGTTGTGGAGCGGGCTGTGCTTTTGGGCGAAATCATGCGGCAATTTAAAATGCCCATTGCCGTCAGCGGCACTCATGGCAAAACCACTACCACTTCTATGCTGTCTCAGGTTCTGCTTGCTGCCGAGTATGACCCCACCATTTTGGTAGGTGGCATTTTGCCTTCTATTGACAGCAATTTGCGCATTGGCAGCCATGACTATTTGGTGACAGAGGCTTGTGAATATTGCGGCAGCTTTTTGAAATTCTTCCCGAAAATCAGCTTGATTTTAAATGTGGAAGAAGACCATTTGGATTATTTTAAAGATATTAACGATATTATTGATTGTTTTCATGCCTTTGCAAACAAAACCCCGGAAGATGGCGCCATCGTTGTGAATGCAGATGACAAAAACGCCATGGCGGCTGTTTGCGATGTACCCCGCAAAAAAATTACTTTTTCTGTTAAAGATAAAAGTGCTGATTTCTATGGCGAAAACATCACATTCCGTCCGGATGGTTGCGCCGAATTTACAGTTTTGCACCACGGGGAAATATACATGACGGCATCCCTTTCTGTGCCCGGACTGCATAATGTTTTAAACGCTTTGGCGGTGATTGCTGCAGCGGATTGCATTGGCATCAGTCCCAAGGCCATGCAACAGGGCTTTGATGATTTCACCGGTACCCGCCGTCGTTTTGAGAAGAAAGGTACCTTTAACGGCGCCCTGGTGATTGACGATTATGCCCATCATCCCACCGAGATTAAAACCACTTTGGCAACAGCACGGGCTGCCGCCGGCAAAAATAAGGTTTGGTGCGTGTTTCAGCCACATACCTATACCCGTTCTTTAAAGCTCAAAGATGAGTTTGCCACGGCTTTTGCCGATTGTGACGGCGCTTTGGTGGTGGACATTTATGCTGCTCGTGAAAAAGACACCGGTCTTATTCACTCCCGTGACCTTGCGGATGCCATTAACAAGGTATCCGGCAATGCCTCGTATGCCGAAAGTTTTGCAAAAGCCCAGGATTGGCTCAAAGAAAAGGCGTCAAGCGGCGATTATCTCATCACTTTAGGGGCCGGCGATGTGAATCAGATTGGCGAAAAACTGGTCCAGGCTACTTCTGAAGAATAATTTGTCATAAACGGCTTAATCTTTTAATAAAATATACCGTATACCCAAACTGATGAAGGGAGAAATACGGTATGTTAAATTGTATTGAAGATAATGAGGCATGGGTTTTAGGCGTTGTCTGCGGCTATCTGACTTACAGTCACGAGGTGCACAACGAAAAGTTTTATCGCTTTATGCTGCGGTCTGACCGACTGAGCGATAACGCGGATTTTATTTGTGTCACCATTTCAGAAAAAATGCTGACCGAAATCAGCATTGATATTGGCAAGCGTCTGAAAATAAAAGGACAGTTTCGCTCTTATAACAACTATAGCGGCACGGGCAACAAGCTGGTGCTAACCCTTTTTGCAAAGGATGTTACCTTGGCAGATGGTGACGAAGAGCCAGCAAACGAAATTTATTTAAACGGCTACATCTGCAAGCCGGTGGTGTATCGGGTAACGCCCTTTGGTCGCGAAATTGCCGATATTCTCTTGGCTGTCAACCGTGCCTACAACAAGTCCGACTATATCCCCTGCATTGCCTGGGGACGAAATGCCCGTTTTGTGAAACATTTAGAGGTAGGGCAAAACATTAAAATCTGGGGCAGAATGCAATCCCGGGAATATCAAAAGAAAATATCAGACACAGAGGCTGTCACCAAAACCGCCTATGAAGTTTCAATTAACCGTCTGGAAATGGGTGATGGTGCCCATATCGGCACAGATAGCTCTTACGCCTGATAAAAAGGAGGCTCTCTGCCTTGCAAAAGAAAAAGAATATCTTGTTTGATTTAGACGGAACCCTCACAGACCCCATGTTGGGCATCACCAAATCCGTCCGCCATGCCTTAAATGCCTTTGGCATTACGGTGGATTCTCTCCAGTCGCTAACGCCTTTCATCGGTCCGCCCCTGGCAGGTTCTTTTCGTGAATTTTATGGTTTTAGCGAAGATGAGGCAAACCGCGCTCTGCAAATTTACAGAGAATATTTCAGCCAAACGGGACTTTATGAAAACGAAGTTTACCCCGGCATCCCGGAACTATTAGACAATTTGCAAAAAAGTGGACGCAGCGTTTTTGTGGCAACCTCTAAACCCACCGTTTATGCAACAAAAATTCTTGAGCATTTTAAGCTGGCCGATTACATTACATATATTGGCGGCAGCGAACTCTCCGGCGAACGGGTTGAAAAAGAAGAAGTAATTGAATTTGTGCTGAAAAAGAATGGCATTGAAAAGGAAACAGCCGTTATGGTTGGCGACCGAAAATTTGATGTTATCGGTGGCAAAAAAGTTGGTCTTCAAACCATTGGCGTTTTGTATGGCTATGGCGACGAAGAAGAAATGACCGCCGCCGCACCGGAGCGTATCGCCGCAACTGTTGATGATTTAGTCCGCATATTGTTATAAAATAGCTGAACAAAAACCACCCGCACGCTGTTTGCACACGGGTGGTTTTTGCTTGTTACACCTCTTTTGAATCCCTCCACCACCTTCGGTGGTCCCCCTCCCTTTAGGCAAGGGAGGCGTTTGTTCCGCATTTTTCAATGGATTCGTAAAAATGAAAGTTTAAATATATTTTTTCATTCTCTCCAGCGCACCTTTTTCCAGGCGGGAAACCTGAGCCTGGGATATGCCGATTTCGTCCGCTACTTCCATTTGTGTTTTGCCTGAGAAAAACCGCAGGTTGATTATGTGCTTTTCCCGTTCTGTCAGCCTTTTCATGGCCTCACTCAAGGCAATGTTTTCAAGCCATTGTTCATCGGTATTTTTGGTATCACGCACCTGGTCCATCACAAAAATGGTATCGGTGCCGTCGTGATAGGCCGGCTCATGCAGGCTGACCGGGTCCTGAATGGATTCTAAGGCAAACACAATATCTTCCTTTGATATATCCAGGATTTTGGCCAATTCATCAACGGTAGGCTCTTTGGCATGCTCGCTGATGTAGGCCTCTTTTGCCTTTAAAGTTTTATAGGCAATATCTCGCAGGGAGCGACTCACGCGAATTTGATTGTTATCACGAAGATAGCGCCTGATTTCGCCAATAATCATAGGCACAGCATAGGTTGAAAACTTAACATTGTGAGAAGTGTCAAAATTATCTATCGCCTTAATAAGACCAATGCACCCAATTTGAAATAAATCATCTAAATTTTCACCACGATTGTTAAACCGCTGAATGACACTTAAAACCAATCGAAGATTGCCGCCGATGAAGGTTTCACGCGCCTCTTTATCACCCTGTTTAATTTTTTCAAACAGGGCATTTTTTTCTTCATTGGTTAAAACCGGAAGTTTTGCCGTGTTAACACCGCAAATTTCCACTTTGTTTGCCAAACTCATCACCCGCCCTTTCATGTTCACTATTATGATTTTCCAAAAAAAGTAAATCTATACTTAGGCGGAAAGTGTGTGAAACATGCAAGAATGTTCTTTCTCTCTTTTTCTCTGCTAAAAGTGCGCACAATCGGTCATATAATGTAAAATTTTGCGAATTATTGACCCGTCACAAAAAGTGACATTTGTATACGAAACCCCACAAACCCCATAAAAACGGCAACTTTTTATAAATTGGCGCAGCCAGGCGGTTTTTTGGCGAATTGACTTTTTGAAAAGCCTGTGATACACTACCCCTCGTGGTGATGAAATTGAAAGATGAAAAGCTGTGCTTATATCCGGAAGATTTTGAATATTATTACATCGTTCGTGTGCACACCGATGAGGGCATGCGCTATGCATATAACCATAGAATATTAACCCACGATATTGACTTTGCCAAACCCTTTAACACCAGACGCTCGGCTCTTCGATGTATTCGGTTAAGTGACTACACCCGGGCTGAAATTGTTAAATATCGGCGCACAACATAAAGAAAAGGGACTCAAGTGCCATCTTCGGCGCTTGAGTCCCTTTTTTCATATTCAGACTTGTTTTAAACCATATCCAGTTCTTTAATCAGTTCCATCCGCTCATGCTCGGCAGTGGTTTGTGCATAGTTATACTCTTTCTCTTGACCCGTGCTCCGCAAAAACAGTTTTTTGACAAGACGGATGACATAATAAAGGGGCAACAGAAATTTTTTCTTTTCCAAAATGGGATAGCGTTTTGCCATGACCTGATAAGAGGGAAACATGCGTTTCCACAGGCTGACATGGATCCATTCATGGATATATGTCTCATACGGCTCATGCTTAAATTTTTCAAACCGAGCTTTTGTATATTGCAGGAAAAACGCCTGTCTGGATGCATCATCGTGACCAAAAACACCGCCCTGCTCCATATCCTGCAGCAATACCTTGGCAATTTTTTCATCCACCGTGTAGGCAGGAAGCTCTTTTAAAATAAGCGAAAATTCATCTAATGAAAAGCCCAAATACTGTTCACCAATATAAAAACAGGTTTGCAAAAATTTATCATAGCCAAGTTCTATAAAAACAGAGACAAAATGTTTCACATCCATCTCTTTTTCATAGCGTCGCAGATAAAGCAGCACATCCACAAGCTGTCTAACGCCTACACCCATTGATAAAAAATGCTTAATCAAATGCAGGGTGATGAACACCGCATGGTCCGTTGTGCCCAATGTTGTGTAGGTGTGCCCCTCGGCGCTGACATATTCCCGATAGGGCTCTGCCAGCTTTGGATGGTTAAACCACACATCTTCAAACAAGGCGTCATAAAGGCTTAAGTGAAACTCAAACTTGCCCGTTGCCTCACTTTTGCACATGGCGTGGTGAGAGGTTTTGGGCCTCTCTATCACGGTGAAGCCACGCTCTTTTAAAAAGTCACAAATGGCCTTTTCTTTGGCGGGATCAATATAAAAATCGGCATCGCCGGAAATTCGTGCCTCTGGCACAGGATAGAGTTCGGCAAGGACAATGCCCTTTAACAAGCAGCAGGCAAAGCCGTTTTCTTCCAATTCACTAATGGTGGCATGAATCGCATAGCGACGGCGCAATTCTTTTGAAAGTATGGCCATATATTCCTGCTGGAGCATGGCAAAGTTTTCAGGGTCAATATCAAAATTCCCTGCGTTATAAAGGTCAACCAGGGCAGGGAAAATAACCGCTGCCATCTGCTGCTTTTGAGCCATTTGCAAAAGGGTGCCCGGGTCGCTCTCTAAGTCCTGTATTGTTTTATCTTGTTGCACGGCATATTTTAACACCTGCAAAAAGTCTTTCATTGCCGCCGTCATATCGTGCCTCCGCTTTTAGTTTTTGCGCCAAACCATTTTATTCACCACGCCGGTGTAGCTTTGAATGAGCTTAACCACCTTGGTGGACACATTTTCTTCAACATAATTGGGAACGGGAATACCAAAGTCCCCGTTTTTGTTCATGTTAACAGCCGTTTCCACCGCACTCAAAACCTGCTCTGTGGTGATGCCGGCTAAAATAAAGTTGCCTTTATCCATAGCCTCGGGGCGCTCTGTGCTGGTGCGGATACACACAGCCGGGAAAGGTGAGCCAACGGATAAGAAAAAGCTGGACTCTTCCGGCAAGGTGCCGCTATCGGATACCACAGCAAAGGCATTCATTTGCAGGTGGTTATAATCATGAAAACCTAAAGGCTTGTTCTGTTTCACCCGTTTATCAAACACAAAGCCACGCTTTTCAATAAACTTTGCACTGCGGGGATGGCAGGAATATAAAATGGGCATGTCATATTGTTCTGCCAAAGCATTCACGGCATTCATCAGGCTGAAGAAATTTTCTTCTGTGTCAATGTTTTCTTCTCTGTGGGCTGATAGCAAAATGTATTTGCCTTTTTCAAGACCCAAACGGGAAAGGACATCACTTGCCTTAATTTTGTCTAAATTAGCAGAAAGTACCTCTGCCATGGGCGAGCCAGTTACATAGGTGCGCTCTTTGGCTGTACCCTCGGCGTTTAAATAGCGACGGGCATGCTCAGAATAGCACAAATTCACATCAGCAATGTGGTCAACAATGCGCCGGTTGGTTTCTTCGGGCAGGCATTCATCAAAGCAACGGTTGCCCGCTTCCATATGAAAAATGGGAATGTGAAGGCGCTTGGCTGAAATGGCAGATAGGCAGGAATTGGTGTCACCTAAAATGAGGAGTGCATCCGGCTTTAGTTCGGCCAGGAGCTTATAGGATTTAGCAATGATGTTGCCAATGGTTTCACCTAAATCACTACCTACGGCATCTAAATAATAATCAGGCGCACGAAGACCTAAATCATCAAAAAACACCTGGTTTAACTCATAGTCATAGTTCTGACCGGTGTGGACCAAAATCTGGTCAAAATATGTATCGCATTTTTTAATCACCGCTGCCAGACGAATGATTTCCGGGCGTGTGCCGATGATGGTCATTAACTTTAATTTACTCATTATTTTTCCACCTCTTCAAAATAGGTATCCGGTTTTTCAGGGTTAAAACATTCGTTGCACCACATGAAAGTAACCAAATCCTCTGTGCCTATATTTTTTATATTGTGGGTGTAGCCCGTGGGGATGTCTACCACCTCAATTTTATCACCTGAAACATAATAGTCTATCACTTCATCACTGCCGATTTTGCGGAACTGAATCAAGCCCTTGCCCGCCACCACCACAAACTTCTCATTTTTTGTGTGGTGCCAGTGGTTGCCTTTGGTGATGCCCGGCTTTGTGATGTTCACCGAGAACTGACCCCGGTCAAGAGTGCGGATGATTTCGGTAAAGCTGCCCCGGTCATCCACATTCATTTTTAAGGGATAGCTGAAAGCGTCTTTGGGCAGATAGCTTAAATAAGTGCTGTAAAGGGCCTTAGCAAAGCCATCCGCCAGCATGGGAACGGATAAGTTTTTCCGGCTTTCATAAAAGCTTTCTAAAAGCTCCACAATTTCGCCTAAAGATACTGTGTGCACTTTCGGCACCACGCAATAGTTCCCATCACGGCTGGGGTTACCTGCCATGGCATTGATCAATTCTGCCACAACATCATCAATATAACAAAGATTTAAAATCACTTTAGGGTCATTCACTGTTATGGGTAAATTATGGGCAATATTGTGGCAGAAAGTGGCCACAACGCTGTTATAGTTAGGGCGGCACCATTTGCCGAACAAATTGGGAAAACGGTAAACCATCACAGGAGCGCCTGTTTCTTCACCATAGGCAAAAATCAAATCTTCCCCTGCCTTTTTGCTGCGACCGTAAGGATTGTCTAACGCAGCCTGAATGGATGAACTGATTAAAATGGGTGCTTTGTTGCCGTTTTTCTTCAGGCTTTCTAAAAGCGTTGAAGTAAAACCAAAGTTTCCACTCATGAATTCAGACTCTTCTTTGGGGCGGTTCACACCGGCCAAATGACAAACAAAATCGCAATCCCTGGTGTAGTTGTCAAGCATGGCGGGGTCAGTATCAATATCATATTCATACAGGGTCAGGTCAGCACTTAGGGGGGCAATCTTTTCTTTGCCCTCTTTGATGTTCTTTAGCTGCGCAACCAAATTTTGCCCCACAAACCCACGGGCACCGGTGATGAGAATTTTCATACTACCGTTCCTCCATCGCTTTTATTTCCTCACGAATATAAGAAAGTTCTAAAAGCTTGTCCTTCACGCCGTTAACATCCAAAAGCTCTGTGTTGCCAGAATTAAACTCGGTTAAAGGATTGCGCTCCGTGTTGCCAGAGTTAACATACTTATCATAGTTAAGGCCACGCTTATCCGCCGGCACACGATAGAAGTTACCCATGTCGATAGCACCGGCACACTCTTCATTTGTCAAAAGGGTTTCATACATTTTTTCGCCGTGGCGAATGCCGATGATTTTGATTTTATCTTTATCGCCGCCAAAAAGTTCGCAAACGGCTTCTGCCTGAGTTTGTATGGTGCAGGCGGGCGCCTTTTGCACCATAATATCGCCGCTTTCGGCATTGTTGAAGGCAAAGAGCACCAGCTCAACGGCTTCTTCTAAACTCATGATAAAACGGGTCATAGAAGGCTCGGTGATGGTGATGGGTTCTCCTTTTTTAATTTGTTCAATCCAAAGGGGAATAACAGAACCACGAGAGCACATAACATTGCCATAACGGGTGCAGCAAATCATGGTGTCTTTTGAACTGCGTGCCTTGGCAACAGCCACTTTTTCCATCATGGCCTTGCTTGTGCCCATGGCATTTACGGGGTATGCCGCCTTGTCAGTTGACAGGCAGATAACCTTTTTTACCCCTTCGGCAATCGCCGCTGTCAGCACATTTTCGGTGCCCAGCACATTGGTTTTAACCGCTTCAATGGGGAAAAATTCACAAGAGGGCACCTGCTTTAAGGCTGCGGCATGAAAAATGTAATCCACGCCGTGCATGGCGTTCTGCACACTTTGTAAGTCACGCACATCGCCCAAATAAAATTTAATTTTATCGGCCACTTCGGGCATTTTTGCCTGATATTCGTGGCGCATGTCGTCCTGCTTTTTCTCATCACGGGAGAAAATGCGGATTTCGCCAATGTCCGTTTTTAAAAAACGGTTTAAAACGGCATTGCCAAAAGAACCGGTACCACCGGTAATAAGCAAGGTCTTATTTTTGAACATTTTTTTCACCCTTTTTGTAGAATTTATTTTAAACGGAAATTCTTTGTAAAAATAATATACACAAAACTCGGTGTCCTATCAAAATGATCGCTCACCGCTTTGCCGCATTCTTTAACAGCGATTGATAAACGGAAACATATTTTTCTGCCATTGCCTCGGCAGCATAGACCTCTTTGGCTTTTTTCGAAATTGTCTCGGCACCAATGATTTTTTTGCTATCGAGCCATTTTAAAACTGCCTCTTTTAAAGCGCTAACATCTCCGTAAGAAACAAATTCGCTATATTGGGACAGGGCTATGCTTTCCGGCCCACCGGCTTTAAAGCCCAAAATGGGCGTGCCGCAGCAAAGGCTTTCTGCCACCGGCATGCTGAAGGTTTCTCTCTTGCTTGCCAAAACGGTTAAATCAGCAGCGGCATAATGTGCCGCCAAAATTTCCTGATTCAATAAATTACCTAATAAAATCACATTATCCGGAACCTTGATGCCCTGTTCATAACCGCCCGCAACGAGAATAACCACATCCTTGTCCTTTAAGGCCTCGGCCAACTCTAAAATGTAGCGGCCGCCTTTAATATGGTTTTCATCTTTGGAAAAGCCGGCTGTGACATGCAAAATAATCTTTGTATCAGGTGAAAGGTTATATTGTTTGTGAATATCAAAGTCCTTTTCATAAGAAAAACACCGTGTGTTAATGCCATTTGTGATAACAAAGTGGGGCAATTCATTCATGATGGGGGCTTTTTTCACTCGTTCATCCACCCAAGGCGAAACAGAGACTATCCGAATTTTCTCAAAACCACAAAAAGCCGCTTTCATCTTTTTCCAAGCGGTGTGGGTTCTGTCAGAAAGTTTGCTTCCCGAAGCGTGGTAAACGCGTGGACAATTACCACAACCCGTTTGCCAACGATTGCATTCATAGGCATGGCTGCAAGAGCCTGTATAGAAAAATTCGGCATGGTTAGTCACAACCGTGGGAATGTTTTTTCTTTTTAAATAGGTAAGCACACGGTAAAGATTTACCATGTTCATATTGGCAGAATGTAAATGAACTACATGGGGCTTTTCCCTCTTTATATGATGGATAATCCGTGCGGTTGAAAGGGGTGCAAAGCCATAGCGCAGGCCATAAACAAAGCAAATCCTTCTATAAATTCCCTGTTCATAGGGCAGAGATGTTTTAAATTTTTTAATTGCGCTTTGCGGCTTTTTTATGTGAGGGGTGCAAAGAACACTCTCAACCAAAGAGTGAGCCGTTATATCTTCAATAATTTTACCGGTGCTGCCAACATCACTGCAATTGATATGTAACACCTTAATCATTGTAAAAGCTCCTCTCCAAATAACTTTGCTTCATTGCATTTAAAAAATATGGTGACAAAACTTCGGCAAAACCAAAACTACTCTAAAAGTCCAGTACTGTTTTCGTGCTCAGGATGTTCCTCATCCGGCAGCGCTAACAAATACAGCAAAGCAAAGCCGCTGCCATAAACCTGAGCGGAAGAAAGAAGCGCCGCTTCAACTGCCAGATGCGCCATAAATGCCAAGACAAGACAGGCAGCAAAAAACTGGTTTTTGTTCAGGTCATTTCGGTCTGCAAAGGCATGAAAGGAATACCGCATAAACAGGAAAAACGGAATAAAGCCCAGAATGCCAATAGAGGCCAAAACCATGATGTAACCATTGTGCATATTTTCAAAACGAAACGCCATAAAACGACCGATTAAGAATGCACTAATCTCTCTTTGCTCCATATAACGCATATAAATTTCATTTCGGCCTGTTCCCAAGTCTTCACCCAGAAACTGTGCTGTATCAAAAAACGATAGACCAGAAAAGGTTAACAGCCAATAAATGAAGGGAATCATCATGAAAAACAGAATGACGCGGCGGCTGATTTTTCGCTTATTTCGTCCTAAAAAATACATAATCACCGCAATGCCAAAGGCAGCAATACAGGCTCTTGATTGTGTCTGCCATATAAGCCAACACAATTGGCAAACATCAGCTAAAAGCAAGGCCTTGACAAATCGGTTTTTCGCTGTCAACATGGCCGAAAACACCACACCGGCACAAGTCATTAAGGTGATGCCGGCACCATTGGGATTTGAAAAGCCCATAACCAACGCCTCGGTAACAAGATCATAACCATAATAGTCCACCATGTCATGAGCTGTGGGCAAGGTTGCCGCATAGATGTAAACACCGGAAAGAACGATATACAAAAAGTGAATCCAACTACGCAAAACCTTTGGGCACCGCATCTCTCGGTATATTGCCAGACAAATGGGCATGGTCATGAAGGTGAGAGCCTTAATTGTATAGCTATATAATCTGGTACGACCGGATACAACAATAGAAAGCATTGTAAAGCCAAACAAAAGCAACAAAAGGAGAATGTTGTTGTCATTCTCTTGCTTTTGGATAGACAAAGTATAATACACTGCACAAAGGCAGGGCACCGCCAGCAAAATGGTGATAAAAATTGCGTATGAGTGCTTGTTTAAAGCGATCATAGCCGATAAAGCCACGCTAGACAGTGATATTAAGAATGTACTCACCATGTACACTTGATTGGTGGGTTGAAGATTGTGTCTCATAATTAACCTCGGTAAAAACTTTCTTTCATTGAAAACCTATCTGTTTATTTTCTTTAAAGTGGCGATTTTCAAGGTGCCGCCAATTCCTCTAATGCTCTTATGAAAAGCTCGCAATCAAGCTCGTTTTCAGCTGTTTCCCGTGCCGAACGGCACATTTGTTGCCGCGTTTTTTCATCCAGGGTTAAAGCCCGCCTCAAAGCCAAAACAACCGCTTCGGCATCAAGGCTTTTGACAATTAAACTATTCACACCATCTTTTAGATAAAGATGTAAATCGGATGTGAAATTGGCAATAATCGGCGTGCCATAGGTTAAGCTTTCGCTGACCTTGGTGGGAAAGCCCGCCTTAGCATAGCGCAGATTGTCAGGACGCAGCAAAATGGTGAAGCTTGCCTCCTGCAAGTGTTTTACAACGGTTTCCCGGGGCACACGCCCTAAAAACTGAAGGGCATTACCGATATATGCAAGCTTTTCATGGCAGTCAACCTGAAACTTCATAAAGCTCTCACGGGTGATGCCCAGAATGCGAAATTCAAATTTTGATAATTCCTCCGGCGTCATCTGGGAAAGGGCTTCAATAATCTCTGAAAAATAGTCCTTTGTTCCCATGCTGCCGGCATAAACAACAACAATTTTATCTTTATCCAGGTTTTTTTCGCAGGCGGTATTGGCCACATCAAATACAAAAGGAATACGACGGGTCATAATGCCTCTTTGTTCAAAATGTTTCTGTAAATATGTTGATATGGCAATCACACGAAAATCCCGGTTGATCACACGCCTATTTAAAGCATCTTTATGCAAATAGTTATGGTCTAACTTGCCAAGACGAAATTCCTCTTTTGAATACCACTCCACGCTGTCATGAATCAGCGGAATGTTTTTTCTTTTAGCATATTGTTTGACCATTTTCATGGCACAAAGAGGAATGTCCACCACTAAAATAGCATCAGCAGAAATAGATTTTAAAATTTCTTTCAGCCTTTTTTTATATAAAAGCTTATTTTGGATTTTATGTAAAACATCTGTCTTTGCATGCCTTAAGGATATATATTGAACCCTTTCAAACTCTGAAAAAGCAAACTGTGTGCTCTTGCCCATGCCAATGACCGTAACCGCATACCCCAGCGCCATATAGGCTTTGGCAAACACATGTTGCCTCACGGCACCGGCGTTTTCGTTGGGATAACGGTCATATGTTATAAAAACCATATTTTTACCCATGGAGAATCTCCTCATGCCTCTTAATTTCTTCGTCTGTAAAACGCATTTTAATGATCTTGGCGGGAACGCCCCCCACAATCGAATATGGCGGAACATCATGGGTAACAACACTGCCCGCTGCAACGACGCTGCCGCAGCCAACTGTGACACCCTTTAAAATAATGGCATTGGCACCAACCCATACATCGTCTTCTATGGTGATGTCTTGATCGTTTTCAGGGAGCTTTTCCTGTTCTTTAATGTCATACATATACCGTCCTACAAGGTCGGTCCTGTGTCCCCCTGTGATAACAGTTACACCGGGACCAAACATCACCTTGTTCCCAATTTTAACTTTCGCAAGTGAGCACATGATGGTGGCTTTAGGGCCAATGCTGACATCATTTCCAATATAAATATTTTTAAAAGAAAAACTGCCGTTTCTTGCAATCATCACATTGCTTCCACATTGGGCAAACATGGCCTTAATGCAGGGCATAAAAATAACCTTATAAACGGCTCTTTTGATGAGTGAAACAACACAATATAAAACCCTTAAAATCTTTTTCATGAGCACCTCTAACAGCTTTTATAAATTTCAAACAGCCTTTCCATAACCTTGTCAATGATATAGCTGTTTGCTACCTTACTTTGATTGAATAAGGACATACTTTGTCTTATCTGCTGGGAATCAATTTCTTCTATAGCTTTTAAGAAAGCCTCTTCATCACCTACGGGTAGTAAAAAGCCTCCCTCTTTTTCAATCATATCCGGAATGGCACCCACAGGCGTTGTGATAATGGGCATGCCGCAGGCCATAGCCTCGGTCACAACATTGGGGAACCCTTCTGTGTGTGTGGGAAACAGAAAAACATCGGCTAAAAGATATTCCTGCTTCACTTTGTCAAGAGGCAATTCGCCTTTAAACACCACATTGTCTGCTTTGTTCATGCTCACTATGCTATCGCTGATCACCCCCACCAGCGTGAAGGTTTTTTGCGGAAACTTTTCTGCCAATTTGCATATTAAATCGCAACCCTTGGCCTCGGTAACATGGCCAACAAACAGAAAATTTTCGGCTGTTTCTGTAATCTCTTTTTTCTTTGTGAGTTCTTTGGCAAACTCATCCGAAATAAAGTTCGACACAACGATAGACTCTTTTTTGCAGTTTTCGAGAATATATTTATGAGAGATGGAGTTAAGTGTTAAAATACAATCGCTGATTTTAACCAGTCGTTTAAAGAGCATAACAGAGAGTTTGGACCGAAGCATATAGGTCACATCACACCGAAAATGCACCAAAAGCTTTGTGCGGCTTTTTTTAACAATATGGGCCGCAATCACATCACGAATAAGCCCCGTTTTGCTGCAGGACGAATTTAAGTGCACAATGTCAAACCGTTTTTCTTTCAGCTTTTTCTTTAAGTCATGCATAATGGAAAACAGCCTTTTTGCCTCTTCAAAAATCGCTTTTTTCCCGGTGAAATTCTGCACCCTTTTGCCTGAAACCGCAATGTTGACAATGTCAACCTCATTGGCAAGGGCCTTTTCGCTGGCTAAATACCGCTTTGTCCAGCTGGCAATACCCCCTGCCGGCGGTGGCAAAGGTGAAATCAATAAAACTTTCATAAATTCTCCTTATACCAGCTGACGGCAAGCTCAAGCCCTTTTGCCGAATCATAATCCGGGCTGTAGCCTAACAGTCGTTTGGCCTTTGAGATGTCAGCATTTGAATGCTTAATATCGCCGGCTCTGTCAGGACCGAAAATGGGTTTTATGTCCTTACCCAGCAATTCACAAAGTTTGTTATATAAATCAATTAAATAAACCTGACCGCCATAAGCAATGTTATAGGCCTCGCCGGCAGCTTCAGAAGAAGAGGCCATGGCCTTAAGGTTGGCTTCAATTACATTTTCAACATAGGTAAAATCGCGCGATTGCTTGCCGTCACCGTTAATGGTGGGCGCTTCATTGTTAAGGAGTGCTTTAACGAATTTCGGAATGACTGCAGCATAAAAACCGTGGGGGTCTTGCCTTCTGCCAAACACATTAAAATACCGAAGACCAACTGTCTCAAGACCATAAAGCTTTGTATAGAGCCTTGCATATTCTTCATTTGTCTTTTTGGTCAGTGCGTAGGGGGAAAGCACCTTGCCCACTCTATCCTCGGTTTTGGGGAGATTGGGTTCATCGCCATAAACGGAGGAGCTTGATGCATACACAAATTTTTTCACATTGTTTTGTCTTGCCGCTTCCATCATGTTCAGCGCGCCTTTAATGTTGATTTCTTCATAAACAAGGGGCATTTCAATGCTTCTAGGAACGCTGCCCCAGGCAGCCTGATGGGAAACATAATCCACACCCTCACAGGCCTGCATGCAAACATCAAAATCCCGAATGTCCCCTTCGATAAGCTCAAAATTTGCATGGTTGATAAAGCCTTCAATGTTCTCTCTTTTTCCCGTGGAGAAATTATCGAGGCATCTCACCTTATAGCCCTGCCCAAGCAGCGCCTCACAAATATTTGAACCAATGAATCCCGCACCACCGGTAACTAAAAACCGACTTCCTGCAGGAAATTTCACATCACTATAGCCCATTTTTACAATCTCCAATATCTGTAATTTTCTTTTTCTGCTGCTTCTCTGTTTAAAATGCCTTTCACATCGATTAAAACCTTTTTGCTGTTATCTTTTTGAGCAAACAGCTTGTCGAAATCTTCGAGGGAAAGTTTTGTGAATTCTTCATGTGCAACGGCAATAATAACAGCATCCATGTTTTGAATGTTATCAAGGCTTTCAAATTCAATGCCATATAACCGTTTGGCTTCATCGGCATCGGCCACAGGGTCGCAAACCACCGGGATGATGTCATATTCTTTAAGCTCTTCAATAATGTCTACGACTTTTGTGTTTCTTGTATCCGGGCAGTTTTCTTTAAAGGTCAGTCCCAAAATCGCCACCTTGGCATCATGGATGGACACATCGGCTTTAATCAGGCTTTTCACAATATTTTCACCAATGTATTTACCCATGCCGTCGTTAATCCGGCGACCGGATAAAATAACCTGTGAATGATAGCCCACCTGCTCTGCCTTATAGGTTAAGTAATAAGGGTCAATGCCGATGCAGTGTCCGCCCACCAGACCGGGTCTAAAGGGCAGAAAGTTCCACTTGGTGCCGGCAGCCTCAAGAACCGATTTTGTGTCAATGCCCAGCTTGTTAAAAATGATGGAAAGCTCATTCATAAAAGCAATGTTAATATCCCTTTGGCTGTTTTCAATAACCTTGGCAGCCTCAGCAATTTTAATGGAACCGGCTCTGTGAACACCGGCTTTGATAACAAGCTCATACACCTTGGCAACGGTGTCTAATGTTTCATCATCCATACCGGAAACAATTTTGACAATGGATTCCAATCTGTGCACCTTATCACCGGGGTTAATGCGCTCAGGTGAATAACCAATTTTAAAGTCAACACCGCATTTGAGTCCGCTTTCTCTTTCTAAAATCGGCACACACACATCCTCGGTTACCCCGGGATAAACCGTTGATTCATAAACCACAACGCTGCCGGGGGTAAGATTTCTGCCCAGCACAACGCTTGCTCCCTCAACGGGGGCTAAGTCCGGGGTTTTATCGTCTTTTACCGGTGTGGGAACCGCAACAATGTGAAATTTGGCTTCTTTGAGCTTTGCTTCGTCGGATGTGAACTCGACGGTTGTGCCTTTAATGACCTCATTGCCCACCTCATTGGTCGGGTCGATGCCGTTTTTGTAAAGCTTAATTTTACCAGCATTAATATCAAAGCCAATAACATCCACCTGTTTGGCAAAGGCAACCGCAATTGGAAGGCCTACATAGCCCAAACCAATTAAAGAAAGTTTTGTTTGTTTCGTAATAAGCTGATCATATGTATTCATATCATTCCGCTCCTACAACATAATTCATTATAATATCGCAGCTTTTTTCAACTGTATAATGCTCTTTTAAATATTCCTGTGCCCGCTTGCCCATTTCCTCATGGTCGGCACAGCAAACCTTGTCTAACATTTCTGTAAAAGCCAAAGCATCATTACTTTCGCACCACCAGCCAAAACCGCCTTCTTCAATGACCTTGCCCACATCGGTATTCGGGTCAGTGCAGGCAAGCACCGGCATGGCTTCTTGCATATAAGACAAAAGCCGTGACGGAAAGTTGGGAATGGTAAAGCGGTGGTCTAAAAAGATGAGCCCCACATCGCAGGCCGAAGCCAGCGCGTCATATTCCTCTCGAGGCAAACCGTTAACAAGCAACATGTTTTCAGGCTTTTCTGTTTCATAAAAGGCTTTTAACTTAGGATATTCTGTGCCCGCGCCGCAAATGACAAAGAAAGCTTCGGCTTTGCTCTTGGCGGCTTTAAGACATTCAATGATAAACGGAATGTCTTGCGGTTTGCCTAAGTTACCACCATAAATAAACACTTTTTTGTTCTCAGGAATGTCAAACTTTTCACGGGTCTTCCGGCGCTCTTCATCATTCTTTTCCAACATTACCGGCTCGATGCTATTGGGATTTACATGCACTTTAGAGGCGCCAAGCTCCCCATTGTGCCGCAGCAGAAAATCCACATTGGCCTGACTCATGCAACCGATGGAATCGGACAGACGGTACAAGAGTTTTTCCTTTTGTCTGAAAAACCAATAAATTGGGCTTTTCTTTGAAAACATGCCCAAATCAACGGCATTTTGCGGGAAAATATCTTTCAAAAGCAAATAGCTTTTGGCATTATCTCTCTTTTTCACAAAGTTAATGACACCAGCAAAGGTGATTGGCGGTGTGGAATAGAGCACTAAATCAAATTTAATGTCTTTATAATACTTTTTAATGGCACTTTTAAACTGTCTCTCTATAAAAAGTGTGGAAAGCCCTTTTTCAATTAAATTTGTTTTTGTAATATTGCCGATTCGCACCCGCAAAAAGTGGACACCGTCCTCGTTTGTTGCAGCGGTTTCTTGCCCTAATCGGCGTTCTAAGGGGCTCGCAATATACAGCTCGTGACCCTGCGCCCGAATAGCACGCAACAAATCTGTGTAAAGAGCGTGGGTTTTAATGCTGTCTAACTTCCCTATTGATAAAAACAAAATATTCATCAATTTTCCACCATTCTTTGCAATTCTTTGGTACATACATGCAAATAAAGTTTGTAAGTGAATTTCCTTTTGCGGCTATACATGGATTGCCTGTCTTTTGTCTTCAGGCGGGGGTGTCATGTAGTCACCATAAAGCGTTGTGAGGTAACTATCATAATCACTGATAATGGGCAATGTGGTATCTTCAAAGGGATGTTCTTCAATGCTCTCCATGATGGAGGCCTTGTGACGCAGTCTTTGAGCTCTGAATGTATCGGTGTAGGCCGTTATATATTCTGTATTTTTCTTTGGACCCATTTTGGCTATCCGGTCATACAAATTAAATTTTGTATTGTAAGGGAGCAAGAGACCCAAAAGATGTGTTATACGCAGACACAATCTCCAAATGGGAGAATACTGACTGTAATCGGTGTCCTCTTTCATCATACCCTGCAAGGTTCTGATTAAGAAAACCTTTAATTTTCTTGCCACTTTGTTTTTGGGACAAGCGTCCATAACAAAAACATCAATGGTCGGTTCTTTTAAACTGCGGGTTTTAACATCTTTGTTCTGAATGCGATAAACCCAAAGGATGCGACGCAAGGCAAATTCCGATTCGTTATTTTGAAAAGCCTCAATCAGCTTTTCATACTGCTCACGGTCCACCATAATGTCAATATCATCATCCCAGGGGATGAAGCCATTGTGCCGAACAGCACCGATAAGTGTTCCGGCGCACAAACTGTAGCGAATGTTGTGTTCCTTTAAAAACAAAGCTACTTTTTTCATCATGTCAAGCAGCGTCTTTTGTCTTTCTAAAATGCCGTAACGGTTTTCCTTATCCACAGTTGACACTCTCCTTCTCTGTCCCCGCTATTCTCTGCGGTTCACAAAATAAAGCGTTTCAATCGCCAAACAAATTTCATTAAATATCTTCGCACCAAAGGTCTTTTGTCCGTTCTATAATTTCTTGGAAACTATAGACAATTCGTTTTGCTGCAACCGTCGATGAAACCTCTGTATATAACCCCTCCTGGTTTTTAAACCACAGCCATTGCATGCCCAGCTTTTTGGGGGCATCAAAGTCTTTTTTGGGGTTATCACCAATATAAACCATGTCCTCAAAGCGAACGGAAAGCTTTTCTCGCATCATTTCAAATGCCGCAGGATTTGGCTTGCGAAAGCTCTCTCCACCCAATTCGTCAGTCACAATGATGGCGTCCATCCACTTTGCAAGGCTCAAGGCTTCGATTTTGTTTCTCTGCCCATTGGGGCGCCCATCGGTGATGAGTCCCAGCTTGTAGCCCTGTTTTTTTAAGGCATCCAGCATTTGCACCGCATCCGGCGAAAGGGCTATGTCTGGCTTATGATTTCTGTAAATTTCAATAGCACGACGGCAATCCTCTTCTGAAAATCCCGCCCGCTGATAAACATTTTTAGTATCTATAGAAAAAAGCGACCAAAGTTTATCATAAAGGCTTTCATCACTAAAGGCTTTTGCAATGGCACAAAATCCACTTTTTACATATTCAATTTCAGGACACAGGGTGTCATCTAAATCAAATATAAATGCTTTCATCACATCGGCTCCTCGCCAAGCATAATGCTGCTGTCAAACCGGACAAAAGTTGCCCCGTCTTTGTAGTCTTCGTGGTAGCTAAGCGTTTCACCCTGCAGGAGCCGATAAAGATTGGCACAAGAATCGGCACCGGCATCAATACTCATGGGGGCACCGCCGCCAAAACGGGGGTTAATTTCTATATATTGAATACCCTCTTTGGTCTTCATGCACTGCACTGTGATGTGACCAATTGGCTTTAAAACCGAAAGCAATCTTTTTACATCTTCAATAATGTCTCTGTCTTTTTCAATTCTGCCTTTTGAAATTTCGCCGCCCCGCACAGCCAGTCTTCTGCGGGGAACAATGGTGATGGGCTGGCTTTCGAAATCGCAGAACACATCCACAGAGTATTCCTCACCGCTCATAAAGGTCTGAACAACGGGACCCGAAACATAGCGGATAAAAAACCGGAGCTCCTCTTCGTTGTTAATTTTAAAGGTGTTAATGCTGGAGCTGCCGTCTTTGGGCTTAATGAATAAAGGAAAATCATATCGCCCTTCATCAAGCTCTGCCTGGGACAGAGTGTGGGGAACACCAAAGCCATGCTTTTCAAAAAACTTTTGTGTTTCCGTTTTGTTTCTGCAAACCTGCACCGCCTCATCATTGGAAAGCAGCACCTTTGCCTTGGTTTCGCTTTCAATGCGCTCTCGGTTTTGACTAAGAGGCAAAAGCTCTGTATCAATTGTGGGAACAATCAGGTGGATGTTCTCTTGCTGGCACACCTTGATTAGCTCCGGAATATATTGAGGGTCACAAATCCGTGGGATAATGTGATAGCGGTCTGCAAAATGGATGGCCGGTGCCGTTTCTGAAATGTCAACGGCAACGATGTTGCCCTCAACATTTAATTTCTGCCGTGCTCTTTTAAAGCGTTCAACCAGCTCGACACGCCGGCCGGCACTTAAAATCAAAATGTTAATCATTCAGCGTTCATTCCTTTAAATTCGCTCATTGTTGCATGTCCGGCCTCGTTGATTCCCTCTTCTTTAACAAAGGCCTTCCACACCGTTTGCAGAATAATTTTTACATCACCAAAGAAAGTTATATTGTCAACATAGGCCACATCATAATCAAAGCGTTCTTCCCAACTGATTGCATTCCGGCCGCTGACCTGAGCCAGCCCCGTCAGTCCCGGGCGGACCTCATGGCGTCTTTTTTGCTGCTCATTATAGCGGGATAAATAGTCCACTAAAAGCGGTCTTGGCCCCACTACGCTCATGTCGCCCTTTAAAATGTTAAAGGCCTCGGGCAGTTCATCCAGGCTTGTTTTGCGAAGCAGGCGGCCAAATTTTGTCAGCCGTATCTCGTCCGGCAAGAGGTTGCCCTCTTCGTCACGGGCATCTGTCATGGTGCGAAATTTATACAGCTTGAAGATTTTTTCATCCTTGCCCGGCCGTTCTTGCCGGAACAGCACAGGACTGCCTAACTTAATGCGGACTAAAATTGCAACGATTATGTATAACCAGCCAAACACAACCAGCGCCGCCAATGCACAGATGATGTCAAAAAGCCGTTTTCCGAATTTACGGTACAATTAAAACATCCCCTTAATGATTCTAATAATCTCACTCTGCTCTTCCGGTGTCATCTGCGGGTAAAAATCACTGGGAAGGCACAAGCCTCGGGCAAACACATCCTCACTGACGGCCTCGCCGTCTTCACCATGGGCAAAAAAGTCGCAAGCGGCATAGAAAGGCTGCATATGCATAGGCTTCCAAACCGGACGACTTTCCACATTTTCTTTCTGCAGCGTTTCCATGATGGAAAGGGGTGACACATCGCATCCCTTATCAATTGTAAAAACAGAAAGCCAGTGATTTGGCACTGTTTCTTCAAGGTATGGCTGCATGGTCACGGGCAAATCAAGAAATGCCTCTTTGTATGTATGATAGATTTTTGTTTTTTGGGCAACATGGTCACTAAGGGCTGTCATCTGTCCCCGACCGATACCGGCCACAATATTACTCATGCGGTAGTTATAGCCAAGCTCTTCGTGTTGATACCAAGGGGCAGGCTCTCTGCTTTGTGTAATCCACTTTAAAACGGTTTTAAGCTTTTCTGTGTCATTACCCACCAGCATGCCGCCGCCGGATGTGGTAATAATTTTGTTGCCGTTAAAGGAATAAATGCCATAGTCGCCAAAAGCGCCCAGCTTCTTCCCCTTATAGCTACCGCCTAAACCCTCGGCTGCATCTTCAATCAAAGGCACATTGTGCTCTTTGCACAGGGCCATAATTTCATCCATCTTGGCAGGCGTGCCATAAAGGTGAACAACCACAACCGCTTTGGGGTGGGGATATTTTTGAAAGGCACGCTTTAAAGCCTCGGGGCTCATGTTCCATGTGTCCGGCTCGCTGTCAATGAAAACGGGGGTGGCGCCTTGATACACAATGGGATTGGCGCTGGCTGAAAAAGTGAGGGATTGGCAAAACACCACATCGCCGCTTCCAACACCCACAGCCCGCAAAGCCATGTGAATGGCCGCTGTGCCCGCATTCATGGCTACCGCGCCGGAAACGCCGCTATAGGCCATGATTTCGTTTTCAAACTCTGTCACATTCTTCCCCAGGGGTGCAACCCAGTTCGTATCAAATGCCTCTTTGATAAATGCCTGCTCCGCACCATTCATACAGGGGGACGAAAGGTAAATTCTTCTTTGCATTTGTATCCTTCTTTTCTGTTTTTATTTCGAACTTGAAACCAACTGAAAATTTACACGGGTATACATAATATATTATAGCAACAAAATCGGTCAATGTCAATAACTTTTAGGGGCATTTAGCCCATTTTCATATGCAATTTTAACCAAGAATAAGGCAAAAAAGTTATAAAATGAGATTGCAAAGAAAAACCCCACGCATAGAAAATACACTATCAAACAAAAATGTATCTCTCTATGGTGGGGTTATAACCTTATTTTATTTTTTCACGAAGGGCGCTTTGGACTTTTTTAGAAGCCCATGCCGCCGCCCATGCCACCGGCAGGCATAGCCGGTTCGGGTTCGGGCTTGTTGGCAACAACGCTTTCGGTTGTCAGCACCATGGCTGCAATACTGGAAGCGTTTTGAAGGGCAGAGCGTGTTACCTTAGTCGGATCTACGATACCGGCCTTCATCATGTCAACATATTCTTCGGTCAGTGCGTTAAAGCCAATCTTGTCAGCGCTTTCTTTCAGCTTTTCAACAATGACAGAGCCTTCAAGACCGGCATTGAAAGCGATTTGGCGAACGGGTTCTTCCAATGCCTTTAACACAATTGTAGCACCGGTCTTTTCATCGCCGGAAAGGCCTTTAATCATTTCAGCAACCGCTTTGATAGCGTTGATAAATGCAGTACCACCGCCGGCTACAATGCCTTCTTCAACGGCTGCACGGGTGGCTGCCAAAGCGTCTTCAATGCGCAGTTTTTTCTCTTTCATTTCGGTCTCGGTTGCAGCACCAACTTTAATAACAGCTACGCCGCCGGAGAGTTTAGCCAAACGCTCTTGCAGTTTTTCTCTGTCAAAGTCAGAGTTGGTTTCTTCGATTTGTGCCTTAATCTGATGAATGCGGGCTTTGATCTCGTCAGCATTGCCGGCACCGTCAACAATGATGGTGTTTTCTTTGGAGATTTTGATTTGACGAGCCTGACCAAGCTGATCGATGGTGGTCTCTTTCAGTTCAAGACCCAGCTCTTCAGAAATCACTTCACCGCCGGTTAAAATAGCAATGTCTTTGAGCATATCCTTGCGTCTGTCACCAAAGCCGGGGGCTTTAACAGCAATGCAGGTAAAGGTACCGCGCAGTTTGTTTACAAGCAAGGTTGCCAGCGCATCGCCTTCAACATCTTCGGCAATGATAACCAGCTTTTTGCCCTGCTGCACAATCTGCTCCAAGCACGGCAGAATTTCCTGAATGTTGGAAATTTTCTTATCGGTAATTAAGATATAAGCATCGTCTAAAACGGCTTCCATTTTCTCGGTATCGGTTACCATGTAGGGAGAAATGTAGCCTCTGTCAAACTGCATACCTTCAACAACTTCAGAATAGGTCTCGGCGGTTTTGGATTCTTCAACTGTGATAACACCGTCGTTTGAAACCTTTTCCATAGCATCGGCAATCAGCTGACCAACTTTTTCATCGGCAGCAGAGATAGATGCAACACGGGCAATATCGTCTTTGCCGTTTACTTTTGCGCTGGACTTAACAATGTAGTCAACCGCTGTGTCAACCGCACCGGCAATACCCTTTCTCAAAATCATGGGGTTAGCACCTGCAGCCAGATTCTTAAGACCCTCACGGATTAAAGCCTGTGCCAAAAGAGTTGCGGTTGTGGTACCATCACCAGCCACATCGTTTGTCTTGGTAGCAACTTCTTTAACCAGCTGTGCACCCATGTTTTCAAAGGGGTCTTCCAGTTCAATTTCTTTTGCAATGGTCACACCGTCATTTGTGATTAAGGGTGCGCCAAACTTTTTATCCAAAACGACATTTCTGCCTTTGGGACCTAATGTAACTTTAACTGTGTCAGCCAGCTTATTCACGCCGGCTTCCATAGCTTTTCTTGCTTCTTCGCCAAATTTAATATCCTTTGCCATGCTTCATTTCCTCCCTTAATTATTCCACAATTGCAAGTACATCACTCTGCTTTAAGATTGTGTACTCAACATCGTCAAATTTAATTTCTGTGCCTGCATATTTGCTGGTGATAACTTTATCGCCAACCTTAAGCTCCATTTTAACTTCTTTACCATCAACCAAGCCACCGGGGCCAACTGCAACGATTTCAGCCATTTGGGGCTTTTCTTTTGCGCTGGCAGTTAAAATAATGCCGCTTTTGGTGGTTTCTTCCGCTTCAACCATTTTGATAACCACTCTGTCGCCTAAGGGTTTGATGTTCATGATGAGTCCTCCTTGTTATGTTAAGTATAAATTAAACACATTGTTAGCACTCTCTTCTATCGAGTGCTAAATCTACAGTATATATTACTCAATATTTCTTATTTTGGCAAATATTATGTGCGGTTATATTTTTAAAATAACTCTTTTCTACTTTATATTCCTCTTAATTACTCAATATATCTCCCAGTTTCTTTATATTGATAATTTTTCAACTGTCTGTTATACTAAAAAGTAAGAATTTTGGAGAATGAGTGATGGCATGGATTATGATGTAATTGTAATTGGCGGTGGCGCTGCAGGGCTGATGGCTGCGGGTACAGCTCTTTCTATGGGCGCCAAAACCCTGGTTTTAGAAAAGAACGACCGTCCGGGCAAAAAGCTGATGATTACGGGCAAGGGTCGCTGCAATGTTACCAACGCCGCCGATATGACTGAATTTATGGCGCAAATCCCCTCAAACAATCGTTTTTTATACAGCGCTTTTTCTGCTTTTAATAACGAAGATGTGTGCGCCCTTTTGCGCCAGAACGGCGTCGAAACCAAGGTTGAACGCGGCGGACGGATTTTCCCTGTCAGCGACAGGGCCGCCGATGTTGTTAAGGTTTTTGCTGATTACGCCGGTCAGTCCCTTCGTTTACACAAAGAGGTAGCCGGTGTTATGGCAAAAGATGGTGCCGCCAAAGGCGTAGTTCTTAAAAACGGCGAAAAAATAACGGCCCACACCGTTGTGATTGCCACCGGTGGTCTCAGTTATCCCCAAACCGGCTCAACCGGTGACGGACTTTCCTTTGCCAAAAACCTGGGACACACCATCATTGTCCCTCGGCCTTCTCTCGTTCCTTTAGAAACGAAAGAGCATTGGCCTCAAGAGGCTATGGGTCTTTCTTTAAAAAATGTATGCTTGCGCGCCTTTGATAAGACGGATAAAATAATATATGAAGAAAACGGCGAAATGCTTTTAACCCATTTTGGCTTATCCGGTCCTTTGGTGCTTTCCGCCAGCGCCCACATGCGGGATTTTGACAAGAATCAATATCGGGTTGAAATTGACTTAAAGCCTGCCCTGGATGAAAGCCAGCTTGACGCCCGCATCCTGCGGGATTTTGCCGCCGAAATGAATAAAGATTTCATTAACAGCCTGGATATGTTGCTGCCCAAAAAACTCATTCCCATTATCGTGCGGCTTTCCGGTATTGCCCCACGAAAAAAGGTGAATGAAATCACACGGACCCAACGGCAAAACCTTGTTTATCTTCTCAAGCACCTGCCCCTCACCGTTAAACGCCCCCGCCCCATTGCCGAGTCCATTATCACCGCCGGTGGTGTTTCCACCCGGGAAATTTCCCCCAAGACAATGGAGTCAAAGCTTGTTTCTGGGCTTTATTTTGCCGGCGAGGTGATTGATGTGGATGCTTACACCGGCGGCTATAACCTGCAAATCGCTTTTTCAACAGGGTATTTAGCCGGCATGAACGCTGCCCAAAACGCAATGACCTTGTGCGACGAATAAATTTCTTTGCGCCATGATTTGATACATAAAATGGAGAGGAGCAAACCCATGGCTTTAACCGAAACAAAAGAAAAACAAGAGCAAGCCATTTTAGCCGGCGTGCATACCGGCAGTGGCGACCCTTTAAAAGATACAACCGAAGAAACCATAAACGAGCTTGCACGCCTTGCCGACACAGCAGGGGCAAAGGTTGTGGGCACTTTGGTTCAAAACCGCCCTTCCCCCGAAAATGCAACATATTTAGGCGAAGGAAAATTGGAGGAGCTTTTAGAGGCCTGCGAAACCCTAGAGGCCGACCTGGTTATCTTTGACAGCGAGCTCTCCCCCATGCAGCTTAAGAATTTAGAAAAAGCATTAAAGCGCCGGGTCATTGACCGCAGCATGCTGATTTTGGATATTTTCGCCCGCCACGCCTTAAGCCGTGAAGGCAAAATTCAGGTTGAGCTGGCACAGCTTAAATATATGCTGCCCCGCCTTGCTGGCATTGGCACACAGCTTTCCCGCTTGGGTGCCGGTATTGGTACCCGTGGTCCCGGCGAAACCCGTTTGGAAACAGATAGGCGGCACATCCGAAACCGCATTCACCACCTGCAGCAAGAGCTAAATGAGGTGAAAAAACACCGAGAGCTGCTCCGTGCCGGCCGCCGTCAGGATAACGCTGTCACGGTTGCTTTGGCCGGTTATACCAACGCCGGCAAATCCACCTTATTAAATGCCTTAACCGGCGCCGAGGTTTATGCCGAGGATAAGCTTTTTGCCACCTTAGACCCCACCGTCAGAGGGTTTAGTTTAGAAGATGGTCGCAACATTCTGTTGATTGACACCGTTGGATTCATACGCAAATTGCCCCATCATTTAATTGAAGCTTTTAAGTCTACTTTAGAGGAAATTTCTTTGGCAGATGTGGTGCTGCATGTGACTGATGGTGCAAACGAAGAATTTATGCAGCACATTCAGGTGGTCAACCGCATTTTAAACGAACTGGGTGCCGCCAATAAACCGGTGGTGCTGGCATTTAACAAGGCTGACGCGGCAGACGGCAGCATCGAGCTTCCTGCCTCACTGCCCGAGGCAGACCGGGTGGTGCACATCAGTGCCAAAACAGGTAGCGGCTTTGATACGCTTTTAGAAGCCATCGGCGATGTGGCACCGGGCAAAAAACAAGCGGTTTGGCTGCTCATTCCCTACACCGACGGTGCTGTTTTATCCGAACTGCATAACGACCACATTGTGCTGGAAGAAACCTATGAGCCGGAGGGCACATGCATTCATGTGCTGCTGGATGCCAAAGCCTATAATCGCTTTAAAGCCTATTTAAAGGAAGATAACTAATCATGAATATATTTCTGACAACGGGAGGTAGCAATGAAGAAAGATTATCGCACAATTAAACAATCCGGTCGGGATGAATTGATTGAAAAAAAATCCCGTTTCATTGCCACCGTCCGCCCTGCCACAACAGAGGCAGAGGCCCTTTCGCTCATTCAGGATATGCGCAAGGAATTTTCTGATGCTAATCACAATGTTTATGCCTACATCGTTCGCGAAAACAACATTGCCCGCTATTCTGACGATGGCGAACCCGGTGGCACAGCCGGCATGCCTGTTATGGAGGTTTTAAAACAAGAAGATTTAACCGATGTCGCCGTGGTGGTGACCCGCTATTTCGGCGGCACAAAGTTAGGTGCCGGTGGTTTGGTCAGAGCTTATTCCAAGGCGGCTAAAATGGGCATTGATAAGGGTATTATTTCTATCATGACCGATTGCACCCTCCTGCAGATTAAGGTTCAATATGACCAGTATAATCGTCTGCAATATTTATTGGAACAAGAGGGGCTTACCATTGAAGATGCCACCTTTGGTCAGGATGTAGCCGCAACGGTTTGCATCCGCACGCAAGACCTTGAAGATTTGCAGAAGAAAATCATTGAATCAACCAACGGCTCAGCTGTTTGTTCTGTTCTTTCTTCTGAATATAGACCTTTGGCAATATAGTATTTCCCAAATAATTGACCTCCGTATAACGGGGGGGTTTTTCAGTTATAGTTCGAATACAATTTGCTACGCTACATTGGCGTTTTTGGTTGGCCTGCTAGTCATAGTGTCGCAACTTGCCACCCGTAAACGGGTTATGTAAATTTATTCTTCTATGTAAAAGGGGTCCAGGGGCGAAGCTCCTGTGTCGTTTTCGTAGGGGTATGGGGGAGAATCGAAACTCCCCTATGTTTTTGCTACTTTTGTCGCACAAAAGTAGGCCCGCCCGGCAGGGCATACAAAACGGAAAGAGATGACAATCCCTCTTGTTTGACATCGCATCCATCTCGTCCACCACCTCTGATGGTCTCCCACCAAAATCCTCCCACCGTCTGCGACGGTCCCCCCTCCTTTAGGCAAGGAGGGCTTTGTAAGGGAGGCTTTGTTCAACGGTTATCTTTATTGAAACACGCTGATTTAGCGTGGTTTATGATATACAATAAAAAGCGAGCCTCTTATGTTTTACCATAAGAGGCTCGCTTTTTTATAATCAAATTTATTTTCTTGCTACGCCGCTTTCACGAGCTGCCTTTGCAACAGCCTCAGCCACGGCCTTGCCAACTCTGGGGTCAAAGGCTTTGGGCAGAATGTATTCTGCACTCAGTTCCTCATCGGATACAATGCCGGCAATGGCATAAGATGCTGCCATTTTCATTTCTTCGTTAATGTCTTTGGCTCTCACATCTAAAGCACCTCTGAAAATGCCGGGGAAAGCTAACACATTGTTAATCTGGTTGGGGAAATCAGAACGGCCGGTGCCCACAACAGCTGCACCTGCAGAAAGCGCCAAATCGGGCATAATTTCGGGGACGGGGTTTGCCATGGGGAACACAATTGCCTTATCTGCCATGGACTTAACATTTTCCTCCGACACGATGTTGGGTGCAGAAACACCAATGAACACATCCGCTCCGCAAAGAGCATCGGAAAGAGTGCCCTGAATTTTTTCGGGATTTGTCTTTTTACTCAAGATGGCATGCGCCTCGCTGAGACCCTCCATGCCCTCGCAAATAACACCGAATTTATCGCAAACAATTAAGTTTTTAACGCCTAGCTTCAAAAGGTGGTTTGCAATAGCTGTACCGGCGCTGCCTGCACCGTTAATAACCACTTTAGCCTTATCAATTTCCTTGCCAACTACCTTGAGGGCATTGAGAAGAGCCGCTGCCACAACAATGGCTGTTCCATGCTGGTCATCATGGAACACAGGAATATCACAAATCTCCTTGAGGCGTTTTTCAACTTCAAAGCATCTGGGAGCTGCAATATCTTCTAAGTTAATGCCGCCAAAGCTGCCAGAAATGTTATAAATGGTTTGCACAAGCTCATCCACATCTTTGGTTTTAATGCAAAGAGGAAATGCATCAACATCGGCAAATTCTTTAAACAAAACACACTTGCCTTCCATAACCGGCATGCCGGCTTCAGGGCCAATATCGCCTAAACCCAGTACCGCTGTGCCATCGGTGATAACGGCAACAAGGTTCCATCTTCTTGTTAGCTCATAAGACTTTTCAATGTCTTTCTGAATGGCCAGGCAAGGCTCTGCTACGCCCGGTGTGTATGCAAGCGACAGGTCGTTGCTGTTTTCCACTTTTGTGCGGGAAACAACTTCAATTTTACCTTTCCATTCGCCATGTTTTATAAGTGATTGTTCTCTGATATCCAATTTGCACCCTCCCTATATGGTCACATATAATATGTATCGTTGTGGCATGCCACAACCTTATAGAATTATACCATAAATTTAAATTTTTGTCAATTGCATCCGTGGCTTTTGCAGACACAGTCTTCATATATTTTATTTCATTGTGAAAGAAGTCGTTTTGCATAAAAAACAGGCCTAAAAAAACAAAGCTACCATGAGCATTCACGCAAGCAAATAGCTGACTTAAGCGTGACCTTTTACAAAAATGGAGAAGCAAAGGAGCGAGCGGATGACTTTTTTAGAATAAAAAAAGTCGAAGCAAAACGAACTTTGCTTCGACATGTAAGTACGATATAATTTTACTGTCCCATGAAAATCGCAAAAAGTTGGTAGCGACAGCGAACCGTCGTGAGGGTTGCTTGCAACCGAACAGGTGAGCCAAGTGTGACTTTTTGCGAAAAAGGAGCGGCAACGGAGAATATGAAAAAAGACCGTTCAAAGAACGTTCTTTTTGATTGCAGCATAGTTTGCTGCGATGTGGTGGAGATAAGGGGAGTCGAACCCCTGACCTTTTGACTGCCAGTCAAACGCGCTCCCAACTGCGCTATACCCCCAACGCATATTAGTATATCACAGTCCCCATCTGTTGTCAAGGATAAAAACAAAAAACAAGGCACACCGTTTGGTGTGCCTCATTAAACATTTGCTAAATCTCAATACGCGGGGATTGCTCCCCATTCACATTGATTAAGCGAGATCAGCGCTATCAGCCACTGTACTCAAAGTATATGTTGTGGTCGGATATCTGTTAATAAAATCCAACGCTGCACCTGCTTTGGTGTTGGCTGCAAGGTTTTCAGTAACTCTGATTTCGCGAATTTCTAAAACCGGTTTTGCATATTTTTTCACAGTAAATTCCTCCTACTTAAATTTTAATTAACTGTTACTCACCAAAGCTGAAAGCAGTAGTAGCTGTTTTAGCAAGATCGTCTCCGTTCACTGCGTATGCGCAAGCATACCAGTCACCTTCAACATTTTGTACTACAACCGCATATTGACCTTCTGCGTTTTTAGCCAGAGCAACAAACTTTCTAACATCGCCTTCGTCTTCTGAGAGTTCAGCAACATCTGCAGCGACACTAATAGCATCTAATGCAGCAGCATCTTGAGTTAACAGAATGCCGTATTCAGTTGCGCTTGTAGCAGTCGCAAGAACACCTGCTTTGTTTTCGCCAAAGGCAGGCTGTGCAGGAGCAGCTGTAGCAACAGGTGTGCCGGTGATGGGAGCCATTGCATCTTTGTCCTGTGTGAACAGAACTTCGATTGCAGCGTTTGCAGTAACTTCAACAGTAAAGAATTCGCCGTTTTCAATAGCAACGCCTTCTTCACCATTAACAGTGTAGCCAGCTACACCCCAACCAGCAGCAGCTAAGGTATAAACCTTAACAAAACCAGCGCCAGCTTCAATAGCTACGCGGTTACCAGCTTCAATTGCAGCATCAGCAGCAGAAACGGTTACATCAAAACCATTAACCGTTGCTTTGTTTTGAGCCAAAGCAAAAGTTGTAGCTGCGCTGTTAGCAGTACCTGTAGAACCAACACGAATTTCATAATCGCCGTTGTCTACAACAAAGCTGAAATCGGCAACATTACCGGAACCGTCAGCAGTTTTCTGGTCGATGTAAACGATAGCAGATTCGCTTTCAACCAGGAATGCAACTTCTTCGCCAGCAGCAGCGAGGATGTTTGAAACGGTCACTTCGGATGTGCCTTGTGCATCGTAAACAGTTGCAACATCATAGCTCAGTGCAAAAGCGGACAGGCTCATTGTCAAAAGAATAGCGCCTGCTGCTACTGCAGCTAAAGCCTTCATGAATCCTTTTTTCATTAATTACACCCACTTTTCATAATAATGTTTTTTGTTTACGTTCTCCGATAATTATATTATAAATGAAAAACAATGTCAACAATAATTATAAAAGATTTTTTCTAAATAAAATTTTTTGGCATTTTTAACAACCTAACAAAGCATTCATTGTTAAATGTGTTCGATTTTCCTCTGTTTCACCAAAAATATTCCGGGCACGAGCAGATAATTTTGTTAAAATTGACACTTTTAGCAGATGTGCATCAGCCGCCTAATGCACATTTTTTTGATTATCAATCCTATTCTATAAAAATTTTTTTAAATAAATTAAAAATTTTATTTGACAAATGGACAATTGTGTTGTATAATATACAGGTACTAAAGGGACGGAGTGTGGCGCAGCTTGGTAGCGCGCTTGACTGGGGGTCAAGAGGTCGCAGGTTCAAATCCTGTCACCCCGACCAAAAATCCATCACATGCTTTAGCGTGGGGTGGATTTTTTATTTAAATTGGTAGGATTTGAACCTTAAGAAGGCACGAACCGTAAAAAACAGTCCGGCGGACTGTTTTTTAGGTGAGTGGTGCGAAGGCGGGTACCGAAAGGCGTTAGCCTTTGGGTCGCCAAGCAGGCAAGACGCTCAAAGAGCGGCTGTATCCTGTCACCCCGACCCCGTCGAAGCAAAGTTCGCTTTGCTTCGATTTTTTGCAAAAATCTTTCGCCTGCTTCCTTGCTTCTCCTTTTTCGTAAAAAGCCACGCTCGGCTTGTTTGTTCGGTTGCAAGCGCCCTCACGACAACAAGTTGTCGCTATCACCTTTTTACGAATATATTTTGGCAGAATCCAAATCGAGTTATACCGCAAGGTATAGCTCGTTTTTTATTTTGCTTTGCATGGTTTGGGCATGCGAGCTCTTGACCCGTGAGGGTTTTTACATATTTATATACCCGAAGACTTTTTACTCCGTTACGATGTGTAAGCCGCAATATCCTGAAAAGTAATATCTTTATGCAGGGCTAAATTGATGCCATTTGCCACCACCTGCGCCACACGGTCGATAAGCATATCCACATCTTTAGGGGTGACAATAAAACCATTCAGGCTATCCGGCAAGGCTGCACGCAACATGCCATACTGCTCTTCTTCATCCATTTTGGATAAAACAGCACAAAGTTCCCGGTTGGCCTCTACCTTTTCAGATTGTGCTGCCATTTGCAAAGTATCGGCTGTGATGGTGGCAGCATCAATCACCGTGGGCACTCCCACCGCAATCACAGGAACACCAAGAGTGCTTTTATCCAGGGCCTTTCGTTGATTACCCACCCCGGCCCCTGGGCTGATGCCCGTATCGCAAATTTGAATGGTTGTGCTGATTCTGTCCATACTTCGTGCTGCCAGCGCATCAATCACAATAATGGCATCGGGCTTTATGGCGTTTGTCACACCTTTGATGATTTCGCTTGTTTCCATGCCCGTAATGCCCAGAACGCCAGGGGAAATAGCACAAACGGGACGAATGCCTTCATCAATCTGATCAGGAATGTATTGAAGCAGATGGCGGGTAACCATGAGTTTGGAAATGGCCTTTGGACCCAAAGCATCGGGCGTGATGTTCCAATTGCCTAAACCCACCACCAAGACATTGGATTTATCTTTTAAAGAAAGAAGAGCTTTCAGCTCTTTTCCTAAAATTCGGCACAACTCCTCATATTCTTCTCCTTCTGCAATGTTGACATCCGGAAACTCAATGGTAATATAATGTCCAATAGGTTTACCCATTTTCGCCTGAGCACGCAGGTTCTCGATGTTTACACGAGAGATTTTGATGCCCTCTTTTTCTTCTTCCTTTAAGGTGACGCCCGATAATTCTTCGGCGGCCTCTGTTAACATTTCGTGCATTTCAAGGGCTAAATCTGTTCGGGTTTGATACATTTTTTGCCTCCTTGCTGTTTTTCTTTAGTTTGATGAAAAACGATTTTAAATATACAGTCTGAATGCAAAAAGACAATTCGCCAATCGTTCCTTTAAAATATGGCACAGAAATCTTTACGATTATTTTTGCATAACCTCTTGACAAAACTACCGGAGAAAGATATAATATATGAGGTTGATAGTGAATTACATATTGTTTAGGGGTATGATGTAATGGTAACATGCCGGTCTCCAAAACCGTTCTTGAGGGTTCGAGTCCTTCTACCCCTGCCAAAAAGAGAGAGCAACATTTTTGTTGGTCTCTCTTTTTTGTTGAGGAGGACTCGAACCCTGAGAGGGTTTTTGCGTTAAGAAAACAGTTCGGCGAACTGTTTTTAGCAAAAAGATGTGAGGGCGCATAAAACATGTTTCCTCCGTTAAGTACAAATATTTTGTATTTTATGCTTGACATTCTTGTACTTTTACGGTATAATCTAATCATAGTCCATAATTTTTGTACATAGGAGGCACATTATGCAAAAATTCAGACCACAATCATTTCCCTTAAAATTGAAGTTATTGCGATTAAAAGCCGGAAAGTCACAAGAGGAAATATCCGGTGAATTGGGCATTTCTCGAAGCTGCCTGGCCAATTATGAAACCGGCAAGCGCCAGCCTGACGCTGAAATGCTTGTTAAAATTGCAAATTTATTCAATGTGTCTGAAAAATATTTGTTCTCTTCCCCTCTATATCAAGATGTACCTCTTCACGAAGCGGACTTGAGCCAAACCAACCCTTCGTATGCCTTGCTGAAGTCTCACGGAGACAGCCTGGATATTTCGCATCTGCCCATTGAACACCAAATTGGCTTATTAGGTTTTTATAATTATGTTTTAAACACCGAGCGACAAATGTCACAGAATCCAGGCTCTTACCCTGCACCCCGCAAACTGTAGATTTTGCTTTTGACATAAATGAAAGCTTTGTCCCATATATTGATAGTACCAAATGATTAACAAGTCTAAGAAAGGGGAACCATATATGGAACAAATTTACAGAAGACGCAGCACTTCTGCCCATAAAAAAAATCAATCCCGCGCTCCACGCCTATCCGGGTACCGGGCGACTGTTTTGAAACAATTGATTCTTTGCATTGTACTTTTTATTTTTTGCTTAGTGGCCGTGCTTTCCGCAAATCCGCAACTGCAAAAAGCCAAAGACAGCATTTCGCTGATTGTCAACACGCAAACTGATTTTAAAACACTGCCCAGTGATTTTCACCGTTTTATTAAAACACATATATTCAATCAAGAGGACAAGACCATGAACGGCAAAGAGGTGCTCACCTCTCTGGCCGTGCCTTTAAACGCCCCCGTCACCTCTCCCTTTGGGCTTCGTTCTAACGAAACAGAGGGGACCGAAAGCTTTCACTATGGTGTTGATATTGCGGCTGGTGAAGGCGAAAAAATTAAATGCGCTGCCGGTGGAAAGGTGGCAGAAGTTGGCGAAAGCGCCGACTACGGCCTTTATCTTTTGGTGGACCACGGCAATGAGGTTTACACTCTATATGCCCACTGTCTTGAGGTGTTGCCGCAGACCGGTGATGATGTTTTAACCGGTCAGGTGATTGCCACAACAGGTGCAACCGGCAACGCAACAGGTCCTCATCTGCATTTTGAACTTCGCAACGGGGACACCTGGCTTGACCCAAGTGAATTCATTGCTTTTCCACAGGCAAAATAGAATGATTAAGATAACACGATTTTTTTACATGCATTGGCTGGTCCTTCCCCTGCTCCTTCTTGCCGGGCTGGTTGGGGGATTGCACACGCTTTTAATGGCCTATGCCATTGTGGCGGTTCATGAGCTTTTTCATTTGTTTGCAGCTCTTGCCCTGAAAGAGCGGGTTGGTTGTTTTATCGTGCAACCCTTTGGCATGACGGTGCGCCTTTCTGCCAAAGTGATTCAAAACACCAAAAAAGAAATGGCCATTGCCTTGGCAGGCCCTTGCGCAAACCTGCTCATGCTGTCTCTTTGTCCGCTGTTAAAAGCATATTACGGAGAAAACACTCTTTCACTCCTGCTCTTTCAATTTTTAAATCTATGCACGCTCTTTGTGAATCTGCTGCCCTGTCTACCCTTAGACGGCGGTCGCATGCTCAAAGCCTTTCTGATTGGAAAAATGGGTTACATTTCCGCCGTTTCCATCATGAAGCGTTTGAGCCGCATTGTGATTTGTATGCTGATTTTTTTCGGCACCTTGCTGCTCATTGTCACAAAGATGAATATATCTTTATTGATGGCGGCCGGCTTTTTGGCACTACACCTTTCTGAAGAAGGGCGGCAAAACGAATATGTGATTATGGAATCGCTTTTATATAACAAAGAAAAGCTCCACCGTCGTGGTGCGATGCCTTCCCGCAGCATCAGCGCCGCCGAATCGGTTCGTGCCCGTGACATTTTTAATAAGCTGAGCTATGATAGTTATCACATGATTTTCATCGTTAACCAAAAAGGAAAGCTGCTCCGCACCGTCACCGAGGCACAGGTTGTGGAAACCATTTTAAAAAAAGGATGGAACAGCCGGTTAGGTGATGTATTTTAAAAAATTGTAACGCCCCCTGATGAATATGCAGGGGGCGTTTTTTGTAAAAAATTTCAAACAAAGATTATTCTTTTTTTAAACACCCAAAACAATATAACAGTCCAACATAAATAGAAGCCGTGCACATAACGCTGGCCAAAACAGCAAGCCTTTGGTGGCTCACCGCACCAAAAACAGCAATTGAGCCAAACCGCATTAAATTCGCCGCTATGAAAATGGCACCGCAGGGCAACAAAACATCCCGGATAAGACCAATTTTAAGTTCTGTTACCTTCATTAATCGGTTGAGGCTTAAAAAACCGTTTAATAGCTCGGTTATAAAAATAACCGCTATGTATCCGTTCACGCCAAAACGGGGAAGGAATGTGTAAATCAAAACAACACTTACCGCCGAGTCGATAATGTTATAGCGCATGGAATAAACCTGTTGATTTAGCCCTTTGAGCATAGAGTCCACCACATGGTCTGTGTACATAACCAAAACAAGCGGTGCTAAAAACCGTATGAACAAGCCCGCATCCCCGCTTCGATAAATGGCCATGCCGATTTCCTCGGCAAAAAACAAGAACACACCGGCAGCACCCATTGAAAAAAACAGCGTGGTCCTTAAGGCTTTTGTGGCAATGCGACAAATCTGCCTTTCGTTTTTGCATTTTTGAAATTCGGTTAGTTCCGGAATCAGCAAACCGGAAAACGCTCCCAAAACAGCCGAAGGGAAAAGCAAAATGGGCATAACCATGCCATGCACAACGCCATATTGAGCCAAAGAGCTTGCGGCGGAAGCGCCATATTTTTTGAGTCCTCTTGGCACCAGTAGGTGCTCCAGCGTCAGAAGACCAGACCGCAGATAAGAGCTGATGGCCAACGGTAGCGACATATACAATAGACGCCGGGTGTATTGTTTTTCCTGCTCTCTTTTGTTTGCCTTTCGCCTTTTTTCAAAGCTATACAAAGTGTATAAATAAAAAAAGGAACAAATTTCAGCCACACTGCCACCGCCAACCACCGCCATGCAGGCGTATTCCATGCCTTTATCTGCATATTGCTTTAAGGCAAAAGTGGTAACAACCACCTTAACGACCAATTCAAATACATGTGCCGATGCACTTTTGGCCACACGCCTCACCGCCATGAAATAACCATTTAAAGCAGAAGATTGGGCCAGAAAAGGCAGGCTGACCGATAATAAATATAATGGCCTTATGGTTCTTTCATCGCCCAACCAATAACGCCCTGCAAAGGGAGCAACGCTGATGAGCAAACCGGCGGCCAGCAAGCCAAAAAACAAAGTGTAAAGCTGGCAAACAACCATCGCACGCCGGGCACCTCTGTCACACCCAAGGGTCTTTTCTTCGGTTATCAGTCTTGTGGTTGCAAGTTCTGCCCCAGACGATGCCACTGTTGTGGCCAGCATATAAACCGACATAATTAGCCCAAACAACCCAATGCCCTCGGCACCAATGCGATTGGTGATATACACATTATACATAACCCCTGCCCCACGCAAAAACACCGTGGTGCAAGACATAATAAATGCATTAACAAAAAATCGTTTTGCTCTTTTCACGCCATCCACCTCTGTAACACTATATGAAGAGAAAAAGGCAGAAAGAACAAGCCAGAGCATTTGCTCTGGCTCTTTTAAACCGATTTCACAGGCAGCATTCTTCATTCTTGGCATTTGCAATCGGCAGCAGATCCATTTTTTCGGCAACCTGTCTTGCAAAGCGGCATCGATACAGTTTCCAGCTTCGCTTGGATGCGCCTAATTCACGCCACGACTGTGAGAACATAACGGAAAAATATGGATAATCAAAAAAAGCATGCAATGGACTTAAATTGTCAAAGGCATCATTACGCTCATGGTAAGCCTTTTGCATCCTTTTGGCGATGTGTTCCACAAATTGATGTTGCTCTTTGCGCCCCCTTGTTTCAGCCTCACCGCCCTCATAATAATCCCGGATTAAATAAAGCATTTGCATGTAAACATTATGAGGCATGTAATCGGGATTTTTTCTTCTTGGTAAATAGTGTCTCATATTTGTTCTCCCTTTGGCTTATAGTCTTTAACAAAACCATATTTTTCTCTATCCCGTTCCATCTCTTCTTTTGTTTTAAAAAAAGAACAGTTTTCCCGCCGACAAATCATTTCCGTCATAATGTTACAACGACCGATTCGATAGGCAAAACAATCTTTTCGAATTCCCATACTGCGATTCCTCCTATATTGCATAATATCATGATGATGTTCCCACCGGACAACTCTTTCGCTCTCGCCAAAGAATTTGTCAATATTTCTATCATTTAGTAGATTCATGTCTTTCACCGTCACACAAAAGTTGCGTATCGCAACATCATTGACACAAAAAATCGACAAATTGAAACAAATGTCACTCAACTGTGTTCCATAAAGAAATATTCCATAATGCGACTTGGCGGAATATTTAAAATTTCTCTTATCATTTCCACCTCTTCCAGAGTCATATCGGACAAATTCCTTATTTTTCGACCTAATGTGCTAGGTGAAACACCAATCATCTGTGACAATCTGTGAAAGGTTAGACCCTGCTCCACTATTTTTCCTTTTAATTTGTTTGTATTCACCATACTGAACCCTCCTAAAAATCTTGTTGCATTTTGCAACTATCAAAATATTATCACAACAATTCCAATTTGTCAATAGTTTAAATGACACTTTTCGCAACATTTTTAATAACTTTTAATAAAAATTGTTGCATTTCGCAAAAATGTATGATAGAATAATGACAAAACGGAAAACATAATTCAATATAAATACAATAAAGGAGGCTATTTTATGGATCAGCTTCGAATTGGAGAACGCATAAAAAAAAGAAGAGAGGAAATTGGTCTTTCCCTGCAGTATGTGGCTGATAAACTGGATGTTAACCGTTCCAGCGTTATGCGTTGGGAAAACGGTGAAACCAATCGCATTAAGCTCCCTATCGTAGAAAAGCTGGCACAAATTTTGCAAACCTCCCCTGATTATTTGATGGGATATGCCGGTACTGAAGAAGGAAACACCATCAGTCGCATCTGTTCCACAGAAGACGCCTGCTTTTTGCCTGTCCTCAAGCATATTCGCACAGCCGACCACCTTTTTGACAGAGAAAACATCATTTACTATGAACTGGCTGACGGGCGCTACCGTCACGGTCATTATTTTTATTTGCTGGTCTCCGGTGATTCTATGGCTCCTCACCTTTTGGATAACGACCAGATTTTGGTTAAAGAGCAAAACACCTTAACAAACGGGCAGTTGGGCGTTTTTCTTTTAGATGGGCAAACCTTTATTATTCGTGAATACTACCACGGGGAGACCGTTGAGCTCCACGCTTTTAATCCCTATTACCCCGTACTTCGTTTAGAAGAAAACGAAGCGGATCGTGTGCAGATTATCGGACGGGTGATGGAAAGCCGTCGCCAATGGTAATATAATTAAAGGCATAACAAAAGGACTTTTGAAAAAAAGTCCTTTTTATTATGCCAAAACATAAAACAAATTTAATTATTTTAAAAACCATTGGTGCAGCTTTTCCAAACACTCTGCGGCGGTTTTTCTGCCGATTTGATATACTCTTTCCAGTTCATCAGGATTTTTTTCTGCTGCGCCCACCCCCAGGGCCTCTGGCGGACGAATCACAAATGCCTTTCCCGCTTTTTCCTGCTGTTCTATGTAAGAAAGGGTATCGTTATAACGAATGTGTCGAGTTGCGAGGGACTTTAAAAAATTTGGATAGCGTCTATACACCAATTTTAAAAGAGGCATGAGTCGGTTGGGTTTTTTCATAAATCCCGCTGGTTGTGTTAAAATGACCACATTCCGTTCATAGCCCTTTTCCTCCATAAATTTAAGGGCTATGGAATCGGCCGCACCGCCGTCGGATAACTTTCTGTCCCCAATGACAACAGTTCTTGCTGCCAAGGGCATGGATGCAGAAGCACGCATCCATTCAATGTCCTCCTGTTCACCGGTTGTGCAGCTGTGATAAACCGCTTCACCTGTTTCCATATTGGTGCACACAACATAAAACTCCATAGGCGAAGTCGAAAATGTTTCCCGGTCAAAGGGGTCCAAACGGTTAGGAATTTCGTGATAACTGAACTCCACGCCATAAAGGTCTCCCGTTTTAAGCCAGGATGAAAGACTGACAAACCGCTTATCACGGCAATATTTTTTATTATAGCGAATGGTTCTGCCAATCTGTCGGGATTTATAATTACATCCAAAGGCCGCACCGGCAGAGGTGCCCACAGCCCCATCAAATTCAATGCCGTGTTCCATTAAAACATCGGTTACGCCGGCCGTAAACATGCCACGCATAGCGCCGCCTTCCATAACCAGTCCTGTTTTCATATGCCTCTTCCTTTCTGACACTCTCGGCTTAAACATTTACATAAAAAGATACAAAAATTCGGAATAAGCATTGCTTATTCCGAACTGGTGAGGATAAATGGACTTGAACCATCGACCTCTTGCATGTCAAGCAAGCGCTCTAACCAACTGAGCTATACCCTCTTAAATGCAACTACACAATAAGACCACTATTCACTTTATGTAATCAACAAAAATATTATAACAGAGAACGCCATAAAACGCAAGCTTTTTGCTCTATTTTAATTTCTCTGTTTATGGTTGTTGTGTCATTGCATAAAAATCTGTATTGTCTGCAATCCGCCGGACTATCTTCGACTATTTTGTATAGTCAAAAGCCAGCCAATCGCCACTTTGGCTTTGATGGGAAATCGTGAGGGGTTGTTTTTCATATGCGGCAAGCACCTCATCACCACGGTCGGTAATAATGCCCGAGGTGATATACACCCCACTCTCTTTCAGTAAAGGAGCAATGGCCGGCGAGAGTGCAATGATAACATCTGCCACAATATTCGCTAAAATAATATCATATTTCCGGTCTGAAATGGCTTTCACCAAAGCCTCATCTTCCAACACATTGCCGGCAAAAATGCGATAGTTTTCATCACCTATGCCGTTGCGGTGGGCGTTCTCTCTGGCAATGCGGGCGGCGTTGGGGTCAATATCAACAGCCGTGGCCGATTTAGCACCCAAAAGCAACGCAACCAACGACAAGATGCCGCTGCCACAACCTAAATCCAAAATCTCCATGCCGGGCTTTATATATTTTTCAAGTCTTTCCAGGCAAAGTCTTGTGGTGTGGTGAGAGCCTGTGCCAAAACTCATGCCGGGGTTAATGACAAACACCGTGCGGTCTGTTTGCTCTGTGAGTGTTTCCCATTCCGGCAGAATCAAAATGCGCTCACCAACGGTGAGAGGCTTAAAATATTGCTTCCAGTTATTGGCCCAATCCTCTTCATCAACAGAATTAACGGCAACATGCAGGCTGCCAAAGGCACCCTCTGTGTCCATGGTGTGTAGCTCTTTGAGGGTTCTTTCTGCTTCGCCTAAAATTTCCCGTCCGGCACTATCGGCCGTTACATAGAACTTAATGTTTGTCTCGCCTGATTTTTCTTGCATTAACGCTTCGTCAACATAATCCCAGGCAGACTTGTTCTCTTCTAAAAAGGCCTTAAAGTCAGCTTCGTCTTCAATCTCAAGGCCGTTAATGCCCAATTGATACAGCCGACCGCTGACAGGCTCTATGCCTGCCTCTGTGGTGTAAACCACTGCTTGAATCCAACTTGTTCCCATAGCATTTCCCTACTTTCTCTGCTTATGACAAATTCAGCATGTGGCTAACCACATCATACATTTCTGTTTTATCACAAGTGGTGCTGAAGATAACAGGCTTGTTGGTGAGTCCGGCCAAAGAGGCAGGAATGGTTAAGCCAGCTTTTTCAGCCAGGGCGTCTAACAGTTCAAAATCGTCAAGACCCTCTGCTGCTTCTTCTCCTGCAATAGCTGTCAACACATTGTCGGTAAACTTAAAGGGGCTGGCTGTGGAAACAATAACGGTTTTTGTTTCGTCGCCGGTCTCTTCTTTATATTGCTGGTAAACACATTTTGCCACGGCAGTGTGTGTATCCATTACATAGCCGGTTTCTTTGCTGACCGCTGAAATGGTGGCCAGGGTTTCGGCATCGTCGCAAAAACCGCCATAGAAAATCTCTTTAATTTTTGCCTTGGTTACATCGGGCACTTCATAGCGTCCTGTTTCGGCAAGCTCTTTCATCCAGGCGCCAACGCGCATATCGTCGCAGCCTGTTGCCTGATATAAAAATCGCTCTAAGTTGCTGGAAATTAAAATATCCATAGAAGGTGAGCTGGTGGTTTTAAAAGGACGGTTTTTATCATAAACACCGTTGCGGATAAAATCGGTTAAAACATTATTTTCGTTTGAAGCGCAAATCAGCTTGTGAATGGGCAGGCCCATCTCCTTTGCATAATAAGCGGCTAAAATGTTACCGAAATTACCGGTGGGCACAACAAAATTCACCGGGTCACCCAGCTTGATTTCATCGTTTTTATACAGATTACAATAGGCAGAGAAATAATACACAATCTGCGGCACTAAGCGTCCCCAGTTAATGGAATTGGCGCTTGACAGCATGAAATTATTCCGTTCTAACACCTGGGCATAGTCTTTGTCATTAAAAATCTGTTTAACACCGCTTTGGGCATCATCAAAGTTACCCATAACGGCTGCAACATCAACATTGTTACCCTCCTGGGTAATCATTTGCCGTTTCTGAATACTGGAAACACCATTTTCAGGATAGAAAACAATGATGCGGGTTCCTTCCACATCTTTAAAGCCCTCTAAAGCCGCCTTGCCGGTATCACCGGAGGTAGCAACCAAAATGACAACCTCTTTTGTTTCACCGGTCTTTAAAACCGACTTTTTCAAAAGGTGGGGCAAAATTTGCAGTGCCATGTCTTTAAAGGCACAAGTGGGACCATGCCACAGCTCCAGAAAATAGGTGTCATCCTTCAGTTTATATAAAGGAGCAATTTCATCGGTTTCAAATTTAATTTTATTATAAGCGTTGTGAGCACATTCGGACAGTTCGGCACCGGTAAAATCGGTTAAGAATTGTTCTAACACTTTAACAGCTCTGTCTGTATAGCTCATAGACGCCATTGCGCCAATCTCTTCTAAAGTCATTTGCGGAATTTCCTGCGGAACAAACAATCCGCCATCCGGTGCAAGACCTGTTTTGATTGCTTGTGCCGATGTTACGGATAAGGTTTTGTTCCTTGTGCTTGTATAGTTCATGGTTTCCTCCTTTATGGTCACTTCTTCGATTGTCTGTGTTAAAATCTTGCTTTAAGCTTCTCTTTTTCACTTTCATAGCCCGGTTTCCCCAACAGTGCATACATGTTTCTTTTATAGGCCTCAACACCCGGTTGGTCAAAGGGGTTAACGCCCAACAAATAGCCACTGATGCCACAGGCTTTTTCAAAGAAATAAACCAACTTGCCAAAATAATATTCGTTTAATTTGGGAATGTTGATGATAATGTTAGGCACGCCACCGTCAAGATGAGCCAAAGTGGCGCCCTGAAACGCCCTTTCATTCACATAAGAAAGGCTTTTGCCGGCCAAGAAATTTAGGCCGTCAATGTTATCTGCATCTTCCTTGATAATCACATCTTCATCAACATTTTCAACATGTAAAACCGTTTCAAACAAATTCCGCAAGCCATCTTGAATATACTGACCCACAGAGTGTAGCTCGGTTGAATAATCCGCAAGAACCGGGAAAATTCCTTTATGGTCTTTGCCTTCACTTTCACCATAAAGCTGCTTCCACCACTGGGCAAAAAAGTGAAGCTTGGGTTCATAGTTCACCATTATCTCAATGGTCTTACCTTTTTGATATAAAAGGTTGCGCACCGCTGCATATTGGTAACATATATTGTTTGAAAGTGCACTATCTGCATAATCGTGAAAGCCATCCTCTGCTCCACGCATAATTTCATCTAAATCAGCACCACAAACGGCAATGGGGAGAAGACCCACGGCGCTTAAAACCGAATAGCGTCCGCCAATATCATCGGCAATGGTAAAGGTTTCATAACCTTCTTCATCCGACAATTTTTTTAAGGCGCCCCGTTCTTTGTCAGTCGTCACAAAAATGCGCTCTTTTGCTCCTGTTTTGCCATACTTTTCTTCCATTAACTCTTTAAACACACGAAAGGCAATGGCAGGCTCTAATGTGGTGCCGGATTTTGAAACCACATTCAGACAAATGTCCTTGTCCTTGACCAAATTGTATAAATCGGACAAATATACAGAGCTTGTGGAGGTGCCGGCAAAGAGAATTTGCGGCGCTTTTCTGTCGGTTTTTTCCTGCAGGTTGTAAAAGCTGTTTGAAAGCATCTCAACGGCTGCCTTTGCACCTAAATAAGAACCGCCAACACCTATCACAATCAAAACATCGGCCGTGTTTCTGATTTTTTCAGCTGCAACCTTGATGCGTGCAAATTCTTCTCTGTCATAGGTTTTGGGTAAATTCACCCAACCTAAAAAATCACTGCCTGCACCTGTTTTGTTGCTTAAGGTCTCATGTGCCACTTTCACTTGCTCAGCAATTTTCTCTAATTCTTTTGGTTGAATTGATGTTAATGCTTTGGTATAATCCAGCGCAATATCTTTCATGGCTCCTCCTATTTCGATTCCACAATCAGTCCACCGGTCAATTCACAAACTGTCTTGATTTGATGTTTCTCCATATAGGTTTTAATGCCATCACGAATTTTCAGGCATGCATAGGGGTCTGTGAAATTAGCTGTACCAACGGAAACGGCCGTGCTGCCGGCCAATAAAAATTCAACTGCATCATCACCATTTGAGATGCCGCCCATGCCGATAATGGGCAATTTTACGGCCTTGTGCACCTGATACACCATGCGAAGCGCCACCGGCTTCACACAGGGGCCGGATAAACCACCCACAACATTTGCAAGTATCGGTCTGCGAGTGTTAATGTCAATGGCCATGCCCGTCAAGGTGTTAATGAGTGACAGTGCGTCTGCGCCACCGGCTTCTGCTGCCTTGGCCGTTTCGGTAATGTCGGCCACATTGGGCGAAAGCTTCACAATCAACGGTTTTTTTGCATAAGGGCGCACCGCTTTTGTGATGGCAAGCACCGTATCGGGATTGGTTCCAAAAGCCGCCCCTCCTGCTTTAACATTGGGGCAGGATATATTCATTTCAAGCATATCCACATCGGCTGCGGACAGTTTTTCTGCCATTTCGCAATAATCCTCAAAGGTGTTGCCTGCCATATTGGCAATGATTTTGCAGCGATGCTTTCTTAAAAATGGAATTTCCTCTTTAATAAAGGCATCCACGCCCGGATTTTGCAAGCCGACACTGTTTAATATGCCACCTATTGTCTCGGTTATGCGTGGTGGCGGATTTCCGGCTCTGGGGGCTTTGGTAAGGCCCTTAACAGAAATAGCACCAATTTCGCTTATATCATAAAACTCGTTATATTCATGTCCAAAACCATAGGTTCCCGAGGCAGCAATAATGGGGTTTTCCAACTCAACGCCGGCAATATTTACTTTCATATCCATTACAGAACCACCTCCTGCGACCAAAATACAGGTCCGTTTTTGCACACATGTTTATAATGTGCCGAACCCTCTTCATGTGTTTCACAGTTGCAGGTGAGACAAGCACCAATGCCACAACCCATTCTCTCCTCCAAAGAAAGCTGACAGGGAACGCCTGCTTTCTCCGCAAAAGCCTGCACCGCACGGAGCATGGGCTTGGGACCGCAGGCATAAACAATGTCAAAAGGCTCTTTTTCATGGTCCTTTTCCAGCTGCGTAATGGCAAAGCCGGAAACGCCATAGCTGCCGTCATCAGTGGTAACTGTGACAGTACCGGCCACCTGGCGAAATTCCTTTTCTAAAGTGACTACGCTTTGATTGCGAAAACCTAAATAAACTGATGCATTTGTCAGCTGTTTGGTTAAAAGATACAGCGGATATGTACCAATACCACCGCCAATAACCGCCGGGCGCTTATAAAGAGAGGCATCCACCGTAAAACCGTTACCCAACGGACCCAATACCTGTACCTTTTCTGTTTGTTCACGCAATGCCTTAGTGCCGCGGCCTTTCACTTCATAAATAACGGTTAAAATGTCACCGCTGACATCACAAATGCTGATGGGTCGGCGAAGAGGCATAGAAGCCGGGTCGCCACACTGTATGTGCAGAAACTGTCCCGGTTTTGCATTTTTTGCAAGTTCCGCATTTTCAAGGCGGCAAGCAATAATATTCGGGGCTATTTCTTGTTGACTGCAAATCTGACATCTATAATCTTGATAGCTCATAAAACGCTCCTTTTTTATCATAAACCTAATAACTCAAATATCAACTTATCTAACTTGTATATTATATCAAATATTTGTTATGATTGCAAGTTTTTCTTTTTTATCCTGGTTTTTTGCTTAAGCCCCGGCTTAAATTTTTTAAAACACAAAAAAGGGTGGCCCTACAGCCACCCTTACATGCACTAATTTAGTTTAAAATTGCCATTTCTGTTTCTTTGTCAAACAGATGAATTCTGTTGCCTTCTAAAATCAGGTTAATGGTATCGCCTGCTTTAGCAGTTGTTCTGGGGTTAACTCTAGCAACAAACGGTGTGCCTTCAACGGTTACATACAGGTAGGTTTCAGCACCCATCATTTCGGTAACATCTACATAAGCAGATACCATGCATTCAGGGTTCATACCAACCATAACAGCCTCGTCATGAATGTTTTCAGGACGAATACCCATTAAAACTTTCTTGCCGATATACTCGGAGCCTTCAAGAGACTTAGCCTTTGCTTCAGGCAATTTAATGGTTGTGTTACCAAAAGCAAGCTGCAAACCGCCATCAGCCGCATTCTGCAATTCTGCATCGATGAAGTTCATCGGTGGGCTGCCGATAAAACCAGCAACAAACACATTGCAGGGTCTTTCATATAATGCCTGGGGAGAATCGATCTGCTGGATGAAACCATCCTTCATAACAACGATTCTAGTACCCATTGTCATAGCTTCTGTCTGGTCATGGGTTACATAGATGAAGGTTGTTTGCAGTCTCTTATGTAACTTACTGATTTCGGTTCTCATCTGGCCTCTTAACTTAGCAACCAAGTTAGAAAGAGGTTCGTCCATTAAGAATACTTTGGGCTCACGCACGATGGCACGACCCAGCGCAACTCTCTGTCTCTGACCACCGGACAAAGCCTTGGGCTTTCTATCAAGCAGATGCTCAATGTCCAGGATTCTGGCAGCTTCGCTAACGCGTTTTTTAATTTCATCCTTAGGCATTTTTCTCAGTTTAAGACCAAATGCCATGTTGTCAAATACAGACATATGAGGATACAGAGCATAGTTCTGGAATACCATTGCGATGTCTCTGTCCTTCGGAGCAACATCATTTACTAATTTATCTCCGATATAAAGTTCACCTTCGCTGATTTCTTCAAGACCGGCAATCATTCTGAGTGTTGTTGATTTACCGCAACCTGAGGGACCAACCAAAACGATAAACTCTTTATCTTCAATATCTAAATTGAAGTCACTTACAGCTGTAACCCCACCGGCGTATCTTTTATAGATACCCTTAAGATTAAGACTTGCCATTACTTTTTTACCTCCTAATAATATACATATCAATTACTCTGTATATGATACCATAATTTCTTCAAAATTGTTAGGCTATTTTTAACCAAAAAATATTTTATTTATTCGTTAACTTTGCACAAAAACCATTTTTATGTCAAAAACTCTTGGCTATGCCCTTATTCTCCCCTTGTTAAAACAACCTGCAGCATGCCGTAAACCATTTTGGCTGCCTCTTTGCGGGTTGCAAATTGATTGGGGTTAAACTGGCGGTTGTCATCACCGCTCACAATCTTCCATGCATATGCAGATAAAGCATGGGGCTGGGCGTAGGCTGCAATGGATGCGTAATCCACAAAAACGCTGGCGGGTGCAGGAGTTACGGTCAAACCCTTGGCGTTCAGAATTTGACTGATAATTTTTGTCATGTCCTGCCGTTTAATGTTCATGCCAACGCCAAACTCTTTTTCGCTGATGCCGTTAACAATGCCATATTGTTTCGCTGCTGCAATATAAGGGGCATACCAGGCGTTTTGCGGTACATCACTAAAGCCGCTTTCGGTTGTGCCTGTCTTTAAGTCAAAGAGCTCTACAACCAGTTTCACGAACTCTTCGCGGGTAATGGTATCGTTGGGGAAGAACTGTTTTTCTGTTTTTCCGTTAATAATGCGACGGGCATAAAGGGCCTCTACATAGGGTTTGGCCCAATCGTTGCAGTCGGTGAAATAGTCTTCTACTTCTTTAACAAGATAAACACCTTGTGCTACTTCAGCAAACAGCTTGCCGTCAATTTTCAAAGCCATTTTAACCGGGGTGAGAACAGAGCCTGACACAGCATAAACCACCGGTGATGTCATTTGCGATTCCAAAGAAAGCAAGCCACCTTGTGTAACCTCAAGCAAAAGGCCGCTATCCATCTGCTCTTTTGTCAGTCCGTCAACGGTTTCAATGCGCTGATATACAGCATTTTGCACAGAGGACAAAGGGGGCATAGGAACCGTTTGGCCACTCTGCGTTCCACCGCCATCATTTTCTGGCTTAACCGTGTCAGAGTCGGCGGATAAAAAGTTTATTCGTCTTAAAAAGGGTAAAACAGTTTGTTTTTCTTGTTGCGAAAGCCGTGTGTTCAGGCTGCTGACAAGACTGGATGCAAACTGTTCCAAGTTAAAGCTACTGTCTGTTTCCTGCCAAATGGTGTTTAACCCTCGCACCAAAGAGGCATTGGTGTAGCCCACTGAAAAGGCAGTGCCATTCCAGGTTAAAAGATTTTGACTGCCGTTTTCTTGGGTAAAGGCGGCCAAAAGGTTTGCAAACACGCCTACTGAAATCTGATGTTTTTCAAGAGCCGGACGAAGTGCCGCTTCTTTTTGATAAATAAGGGAAAGAAACAAATTTGCACCATCTGTTTCAGCGCTTGTGAGCTGCATTACCTTCACATTTTGATATATATCCTGGCAGGTTTCACGAAAATCTTCACTGAAAAGCCGCAGACTGTCAAACAAGCGCCCCAATGTATCGACATCGGCATATCCCAACGCCATTTCAATGGCCGGACCCATAATCATACCGGGGTCTTCGCCTTTTTTATATTTTTCCAGTGCCGTATCCAGCATATCCAAACCGCTGTCAGAGACAATCATAGGCAGTGCTGCGGTAACAATGCCCCGGTCTATGCCGTTAAGCATGGATGCTGCTTTTTGAGCCAAGCCATCGGTAATGGCAAGGCTGCTGATGCCGGACAAAAGCAGAATGCAAGCGCCTAAAAGGATGGCTGTAATTTTTTTAGTCATTTTGTTTTCCTCCTTGGGACAGGATAAATGTCTGAATGAATAGAAAACAGCGGGAGCCGTTTGCCCCCGCTGTCAAAATCAAATCGTAATCTTAGAGAAGACCGGCATAGTGCATGAAGTTGTACAGAATCTTAGCTGCTTCTGCTCTGGTGATGTCGTTCTTCGGCTGGAAGCTTCCGTCAGGATAGCCGGCAACGATAGAAAGTGTAGATGCTTTTTCTACATAGCCCTGAGCCCAATCGCCAATCTCATGTGTATCAGTGTAGGTTAACTTGGTGCTACTGATGTTGGTGCTGAACAATCTGATGATAACGGCAACCATTTCTTCTCTGGTAATGGTCTTTTTCGGTTTAAAGGAACCATCATCATAACCCTTGAATACGCCAGCATTTACAGTCAGGTTAACGGCACCTTCTGCCCATGCAGCAATCTCGCCTGCATCGGTGAAGCTGTTAGCCTTTGCATTTTTAGCAGCTGCTTCCATACCCAAAGCACGGGTCAGAGCAACGGCGATTTCTTCACGGGTGATGCCCATATCGGGGTTAAAGGAGCCATCTTCATAGCCTTTGAAGATATCGCGTGCAGAGAGGGCTGCGATATAATCTTTTGCCCAATGGTCTGCTGTATCGGTGTATACATAAGCGCTGCCTGCAGCTTCAGGTGCTGCCGGTTCTGTCCAGTTCTTAACGCCTGTAGACATGTTGGGTTTCTTATTGTCAGGATCGCGACGATCGCTGCTTGAAGAACCGGTTGAAGGTCTTGAAGGCGCTTCATATTTTGCATAAAGACCAACAGCGGAGCTGCCTAAAACGGTTTTCATGTCTGCTTTGATTGCATCGCTTGCTTCGTCGTTAACCACATCGATAATGGCATTGACAATGCTTGCACCGCTTAAATCGGTGCTGCCGTTAATGCTTGTAAAGTGTTCACTTACATTTGCATTGAGGCGAGCAGCAAAAGTGCTGTCAATGGATTTTAATGCAAAATCCTCTGAGCTGTTTGTAGCATCTGTCAGCATTAACTGACCCTGCAGAGCCAAAACAAGGCGTAAAATGGTGTTGGGACCGACGCCATGAGTTGCCAGGTTGGTATCGCCTGTGCCGCTTACAAATGTGTTATAAACGGAATTTAAAGCTGCCTGGAAGTCTGCATTGCTGTCTACTTTGCTTTCTTCAGCAAAGGAAGATCCCTGGTCGGCTACATCTTGTGCCGCAATAAAAGCATCGATTGCAGCCTCTCTGTTTTCTGCAGGGATAGCTTTAATAACATCTAAAATGAACAGCAGTTCATTGCGATATGCAGCAAGGCCTTCGCCGCCCAAAGATGCGTTCAAACGATCCACAATTGCCACTAAATTTGCCGGTAAAGTAGGAATGGGTTCAGATAAGGTTTCAACAGCATCAATTAAAGTTGCCATATCGTTATCCGCATCCATATATTCCCGCATGATGCTGAAAACTTCACTTCTTTTTGCCTGTGTGTCAGGCATGTTGTCACCAATGAGGCCGATCAAGCTGCTAATGGAGCCGCTTGTAAAGCTAATGTCTGCTGCTGCACAGGGCATTGCAAACAAGAATGTAGCCGACATAGCTAAAACTAGGAATACACTTACTAATTTTTTCATTTTATCACTCTTCCTTCCCACTTTTTCACTGAATTAAGTGCACATATTTATAATAATAGCCCAAGATTTTATTTTTATCTGTTCTTGATAGATTCTCTTTTAAAATCTGATAAGCTTTTGATACTTCTCCACTGGTAACGCCATTATTGAGCATACCAATCAGCGCCCGGTAATCTGCCCCGGAAAGCCCGGAGCTTAAAATGTTGAGAACTGCTACCTTATCACCAAAAGCAACCTTCTTCTCAAGTTCTTTAATGGTTTTTGCTGAGAACAAAACTCCGCTACCTGTGTTGTTTTTCTGCCCCGGCAAAGAAGGCGGCACCGCACCTGCTCCTTCATCCGCAGACTCCTGCGGCGGTTCTCCTCCTTCAGGGGTGAGGATTTTGGTTCCGGTTTCCGGCAGCTCACTGGGCACCACCGCATCGTAAAACGAATCGGTAAAAATAGAAAATGCCATGTTAACCAAGCAATAGCCTGCGGCTGTCAGCAGCAACAAAGCGGCCAATATTATGCCTAAAATAATCCATTTCTTTTTTGGTTTCTTTTTCATTGTGCCTCCCAAACAAGGCCTCTGCTTATGCCATTATATCTTCTGCTGCTGCTTCTTTTGGCTGATCAATTGAATAAGTTGTAACCAATTCACCCAGCACCTTTTTCACTGCATAATTATCCGTCTCAGAAAAGGCCTTTTCAAGCTTTTGCAGGCCTTCCTGCATGGTGGCAGAATCAATGGCAAAAGGCTGTGTAATAAAAATCTTTTCGTTTTGCGTTGCCTCTAGGCCTTCTTCCTCCATCATCAGTTCTTCATAGAGTTTTTCGCCCGGACGCAAACCCGTTATTTTAATTTCAATATCGCGCCCCGGTTTGTAGCCGGAGAGCTTAATTAAATTAACAGCTAAATCATAAATTTTAACCGGCTCACCCATATCCAACACAAAAATTTCACCACCGGCTGCATAAGAAGCTGCCTGCATAACGAGCTGTGCTGCTTCGGGAATAGTCATGAAAAACCGGGTGATATTTTTATGGGTTACGGTAACAGGACCACCCGATTCAATCTGCCGCTGAAACAGAGGAATGACGGAGCCGTTGCTGCCCAATACATTACCAAAGCGCACGGCAACAAACTCGGTTTTGCTTCGGGTGTTCAAATCCTGAATAACCATTTCGCAATAGCGCTTGGTTGCCCCCATCACATTGGTGGGATTAACGGCTTTATCGGTTGAAATCAGGATAAACTTTTTAACACCATGCTTATCAGCGCATTCTGCCACATTGAGCGTGCCGAAGATGTTGTTTTTAATCGCTTCTCTCGGGTCACTCTCCATAAGCGGCACATGCTTGTGGGCTGCCGCATGAAACACCAAAGACGGCTTGTAAGCTTCAAAAATTTCTTCCAGACGCTCACGGTCTCTCACGCTGGCAATCAAAACCTGCTGCTGCAAGTCCGGATACAGCGCCTTAAGCTCTTGCTGAATGTCATAGGCATTGTTTTCATAAATATCTAAAATCAGCAGTGTGCCGGGTTGATATCTTGCAATCTGTCGGCAAAGCTCTGAGCCAATGGAGCCTCCGCCACCAGTTACCAACACAACCTGTCCCTTCACCAGTTCACCAATGGCCTCGTTGTTAAGGCGGACAGGGTCACGGGATAACAGGTCGCAAACACTGACTTTGCGCATGTGCTCCACAATGGGTTTGCCGGAAATAATCTCGTTAATGCCGGGCAGCACATGAACCTGACAGCTTGTGCTGTTGCAAATATCCAGAATTTCGCGGCGAGCCTCGCCATCGGCTGTGGGAATGGCAAATAAAAGTGTGTCAATTCGTTTGGCTTTGCAAATCTGCGGTATTGCATAGCGGTCGCCCAACACCTTAATGCCGGCAATGCGACAACCAATTTTGCTTTGGTCATCATCAATCAACCCTGCAATTACATAGGGAATGCTGGGGGATGCCATTAACTCTCGGATAATCATGTGACCGGCATCACCGGCGCCCACAATTAAAAGGCGCTTATAGCCGGATACATCCATATGCTTTCTGGCAAAAGGCAATTTAATGATAAACCGCCACAAAACACGAATGCCAACACAAAGCACGCCCGTCAAAACCCCCGCTAACAAAAGCTGACGGTTTGGTCCGAAAAATTGGAAAACAGCCCTCTCTGCGCAACACAGCAAGCTGGAAACCACACAAGCAAAAAAACAAATGACATATTCTCTTGCACTGGCAAAAGAAATCATGTGGTTATAAACGCCAAAGAGCAAAAACATAAGCAGATAGGTCACAACGGATATATAAAGCATCACGAGAGCCGATGACCAAATCACAGGGACATCTAAAAAAACATAAGCTCCCCCGTAAGCCAGCGCAACCATGACTGCATCTATAATAGCGAGTATGTACTTTTTAAACCGGCCCAGAATTTGCATGAATCCAGAACCTCCTACTGCCTTAACCATAATGTGTTAAGCAGTTTTTCTTTTGTTAGATTATATACTACACAATAGTCTCTATTAGTATACCACAGCTTTCAGCAAAAAGAAAGGGGTAAAATAAAAATTTATCAAAAATTATATAAAAACCAGCTGTTAATTGGGCAATTTGACAAGAGAATGCAAAATCATCTTATGCATTCTGCTGTTTCCAGAGCATTGCCGCACCAATAATGCCAGCATCGTTACCCAAAGTTGCAGTCATTAACTTGGCAAAGGGAATCTGATCAGTATAAAAATAGGGTGTTATAAATTCATTCAAGCGGTCCAAAAGATATTGGCCCTCTTTGCAAATGCCACCACCGATAACGATAGCTTCCGGTTGGAGCACATTGATAATGTTAAGCACACCGATGCCTAAATATTCAATAAATTTAGCCACGATCTTTTCGCCGGCACGGTCGCCGAGTTTGGCTGCATCAAAGGCTGTTTTGCCGTTGATGTTAGCCGGGTCATGGTCAATCATTTCGTGAATGATACTGTCGGGATATGACTCAATCATGTCTTTTGTCTGTCTGATAAGAGCTGTGGCAGAAGCATACACCTCAAAGCAGCCTTTGCGACCACAGGGACACTGGGGGCCGTTGAAATTCAGCACCATGTGACCAATTTCACTGCCGCCGTGATTAAAGCCTGCATAAATCTTTTTGTCAATGATAACGCCGCCACCAACACCTGTGCCTAAAGTTACCACAACTACATTGTCAATACCCTTGGCTGCACCGGCTAACTTTTCACCATAAGCCGCTGCATTTGCATCGTTTTCTACAAAAACAGGTACGCCGGGGAAATGCTTTTGTAATTCATCCTGTGCACTGGAATGATGCACTTTCGGGAAGGAGCTGGCTGCAATAATCGTTCTCTTTTCAACATCGGGCACACCGGGAGAACCCATACCGATGCACTGAATGTCTGCTGCCGTTTTACCGGCCTCTCCTAAAAGACGGTTAATGAGTCCGGCTGCATCGGCCATAATTTCAGAAAATTCCCGTTCTTTGCCTGTGGGAACAGAGCTTTTGGCGATAATGTTATAATCGTCATCCACCAATCCAATAGCAATGTTAATACCACCTAAATCAATACCTACATACATGTTATGTTTCCTCCTATAGCATAAAAAATATATTAAACTTTATTTTTGACTTCTTTGTCGGACAATTTCATACATCATCACCGCTGCTGCAACCGATACATTTAAGGACTCGGTTTCGCCCAGCATGGGAATGCGCACCATGAAATCGCAATGTTCTTTTAAAAGACGGGAAATGCCCTTGCCCTCGGAGCCCACAACCAAAGCAATGGGACCTGTCATGTCGCTTTCATAAAGAGTTTTTTCACCACTCATGTCAGCACCCACCAGCCACAAGCCTCTTTCCTTCAGCTCTTTGGCGGTTTGAGCCATGTTGGTGACCCGCACCACGGAGGTGTAATGAACGGCTCCGGCTGAGGCTTTGGCTGTTACCGCATCTAAGCCTGCCGAACGGTTTTTGGGAATGATAACCCCGTCTGCACCCGCCGCATTGGCACTTCTGATAATGGCACCTAAATTGTGTGAATCGGTAATTTCATCCGCCAAAATGATAAAGGGTTGATGTCCCCGTGCTGCTGCCTTTTGAAACAAATCCTCTAAAGATGCATAGGTAGCTGCACCGCAAACCGCTACCACGCCCTGACTGGCTTCTGTCTTTTTAATGCTGTCAATCTTTTTGGGATTAACAAATTGCACGGGCACCTGCTTTTCCCGGGCCAGGTCCACTAATTTTTGAACCCCGCCGGGACGAACGGTTTCACTAATCCATATTTTATCAATAGGCCGACCGGCTGATAGCGCCTCAAAAACCGAATTGCGACCTTCTAAAGTGATGCGGTCTTCCCTTCGGTCGGCGGGCTTATCGGCGCCCTGCATCCGTCGCCTGTTCTTTCTTTCGTCCACAGTCATACCTCTCTTTAAACAAATCAATTTATCCTTTGCAAAAACTTTTACCCCAACACCCATCCGGGCAACCACCTTAGTGCCTGTGCATAAAGAGCTGGCACCTCCATGCCCGTCAGCACGGGATAAAAGGCCAAAAACAAAACAAACACCAATAGCATATAAGCGGTTTCAACATGCCGCCAACCTCTCCCCGATTTTGATTCAAAGAAAAAACCAAGGAGCAAAACCACAAAAATCACACAGGGAAAAAAGTGATAAATATAAGTGGTTCGTGTCACAAAAATCCACGGTGCATAGAGGGAAAAGAATCCCACCACCGTTGTCAAAAGCCCTGCATCCATCCCTTTCCTTTGCTTCCATAACCGATAAAGGCCCCACAAAACAAGGGGAATGGTTAACCACCAAATGGCCGGATTGCCAAAGGTGGTGATGCCTTTTGCATGGTCTGCCGACACAAAATTTGGGTCCGGCGAATAAGCATAAAGGGGTTTATAGTCAAAAAGCCATTGCCACCACTTTGAGCTGTAAGGATGCGCGGACTCAAGGTGCGCATGATAGTTAAACATAGAGCTTTGGTTGGTAAAGAAAAACGAAAGCCCTGTTGTTTCAGACTGCATGGCCGGAATGTAAGACAGAAAATAAATCACCGCCGGCACAAAAACAAAAAACAAAAAGCCGGCTAAAATGGTTTTTAGCGCTTCGGCCCAAAAGGTTTTTCTCGTTTGCTCCAAAGAAGCTACCTCTACCCTATACGCTCTGTAGCGACGGAACAGACAGTAAAAAAACAAAACCGCCAGACCGATACCGGCATAAAGTCCCTGCCATTTGGTAGAGGCGCCCAGGCCAAAAAACAGACCCGAAAGCCCTAAAAATGGCAACGATTTTTGAAGGCTTGCGCCCCCAAGACTTTTTTCTATATACAAAAACATAAACAGATACATGCCCATAACAAAAAAGGCGGTGTATGAGTCAATGGTGGCTAATCTTGTTTGGGATAAATGCATAAAATCAAAGCTGAAAACAAAGGCGGTCAAAAAAGCATACCGAGTGTTTTTTAACAGCTTTTTGCCCATCATGTAAGCCATGGGCACCATCAAAACTCCACACAAGGTGCCAAAGAAGCGCCATCCAAAAGGATTCACGCCAAAAAGCAACATGCCACAGGCGATGATAACCTTGCCCAAGGGCGGGTGGGTGTTTTCATAGGGATAACGATGAGTGATATATTCAAACGCAGTGCGCGGATGATAAATCTCGTCAAAGTAAGTGGTTTCATACCAGGAAAAATCGTAGGTAACACGCTGTGGCTCATCCATAACTAAAGTCGCTGTGGGATTGTCACTCTCTACGGCCACAATGGGATAACATTCCTCTTTGTTCTCACCAAAAACGGCAATTTCATTCATGTAAAACCGCCCGTCGTCACAGGTGAGACGAATATACCGGCAGGAATCGGTCAGTTCACGAAAGACATTCCACATAAAAACTTCCTGCATATCTAAAGTGGTTTGGGCCTTTGTCCAGGTTTCTTTTTCGAGGCTCCACTCCACCGTGACAGAGCGCTGGACCTCATAGTCCGTCATTCTCCGGTCAATCCAGCCGGTGTATACATAAAGCTGCCGTGCCTCGCAGGGCTTTCCCAAATCCAGCACTATACTTTCTCCCGGTGCAGATACATAATAGCCCGATTGAGGTACCTCTTTTGCGCCCAAATGCCAAAAACCAAACAAGGCATAAAACAGTGTAAGCCCTATCATTAAGCAATAATCCACCTTGTGCAGGCGGGCCGAGGGTTTCACCTTTGGCACGGTGGCTTTATCAAAAAGGAATGTTTCGCCCGAAGGATATTGTTTATGTCTTCGGCCTGCCCCACACGGTTTTGCTTTCCAAAACCCAAGAGCGTGCAAAATCCATAAAGCAAAGAGCAACAAATGAATGAGGGATAAAAAGCGAAACCATGGGTTATCCCCATAAATAAAATCGCCTTTTAAATTTTGCATAAGCACCCAGCCGCAACTAAGAAATGTGGTGACGGAAAAGGCACCATAAAACAGCAGCATTTTAAAATCTTTTGTAAAGATATAAATGCAAAGCAGCAACAAAAACAAAGGGTGCAGATAGCGCTCATGCATGCCATGAGCCAGCATGTAAATACCTAAAACCGTAAAAGCGCCCAAATAAAAAATCTTGCTCCGGTCACGGCTTTTCCATGCGCCCACGCCCACCAAAAGCGAAAGGCTCACAATGAAGATAAAGCCCCAGGCTTTGTAGCTGACAATGAACAGCTCGCCACCCTCATGAGCCCAGTTGGCTCCCAGAGCACCATAAAGATTGGCGGCATTTAGGGTTGCATAAGGGTATAACCCCAAGGCATTTTTATATGCTTCTATTATAAGACCGTAGCGTCCGCCAGTAACGGGCAGAGGCACCAAAAGCAAAACGGCGACCATGGTCAAAACTGACAGGCCGGCCTGCCAGCGCATGTGCCTGCGCTCTTTTCTGTCATGCCACGAATCCATAATATCAAAAAGAAAAACAAAACCCAAAAGGGGCGCAAAAATAATCATCTGCGGCTTGGTTAAAAACAAGAGTGCCATGAGCAAGCAAGCCCCAATGTACTTTTTATAATACAAAAACAGCAGCATGGCCATGACCATCAGGGCCGGAACACCGTCCACCTGTCCCCAAACTGTTGAATTAAGAATATTCGTAGGGTTTAAGAGACTTAAAGCACCAATTGTCAGCGCTTTTCTCTCTCCTAACTGGGGCTTTGCCAATCGATAAAGGCAAAAACAGGTTAAACCGTCAACCAAAATGGGAACGCTGCGAATGCAGACCAAATACATGGCCGAAGCCGTTGAAACGCCAAAGAACCCCGCCAGTTTCCCCACTCCATAAAGCACATATAAATAAACCGGTGGATAATCCACATACTGCTCGGTGGTGTAATACTCCCAAATGGGATGCTCCTCTGCAAAGGCAGCCCAAGAACGAAACAAGGCCGTATCCTGCACATGTCCCGGCATGAAGCCTGCTACAATCAATTGAAGGCAAAACACCAAAAACAGACCCAAAAGTCCGGCGTGCTTTAGACTTCCTTTCAGCTCTGTCCTGATTTCCGGCTCTTTTGACAGATTCATATACCAAACTAAAAATATAACTGCATAAATGACAGAAAACGAGATTAAATAACCCAAGGCTTTTCACATCCTGCCTGTATAAAAAGTATATTCCGCTGTCATTTTTTACTGTGTCAAGATCTCTATTGCTTTTGAAAGCTGCGCATCTTCTTCTGGCTCTAAAAGGGAAATCTGCCCAATTAAAGATGGGTCTAAGGCCACCTTAATGTCCGGCTCAATGCCCACCTTGTCAATGCATTCACCTTTTGGTGTGAAATAGCGGGCACTGGTTAAATAGAGGGCGGTTTTAGAGGTAATGGGATACAGCGCCTGCCCCACTGCCTTGCCATAGCTTTTTTCGCCAATGATGGTTGCCAAGCCATGAGCCTGAAGGCTACCTGCCATCAGTTCAGATGCGCTGGCTGTTCCCTGGTTAATCAACACGGCCATAGGCAGTTCTAAACATTTTGCATCGGAATGGAAATACTGCCGTTTGCCCTGGTTATCTTCAAGATAGGCAATAACGCCTTTGGGCAGCAGAGAGTCTGTCATTTTCAACACGCTATCAGCATAGCCCCCGGGGTTGTTGCGCAAATCAATGATGAGCGCTGTCATTTTGCGCTCTTGCAAATCGGCAATGGCGGCTGCAAAGTCTTCGGTGGTATTGTGAATAAATTCGGAAACACGAATATAGCCCACACCATCATTAAACATCTTATGTGTTACCGATTGGCGCTTAACTTCTTCTCTACGAACGGTAAACTCCAGCATTTCTGTGCCGCGAAGAATCTTGAGCCTTATGTTTTCATCTTCGCCTTCTTTAATGTAATCTAAAACTGAATTATAAGTCTCGGTGTTTACTTCAATGTCGCCCACTTGAACTAAAATATCCCCGGGCAGAAGGCCTGCTTTTTGCGCAGGGGAACCGTCATAAGGCGAAACCACCGTCATAACGCCTTCTTCAGCATTAAAGTTCACACTGACACCAATGCCCTTATAATTTTCCTGCTTTGTTTCTTGATATTCATCTAAATCTTCTGTGTTTAAATAGCGACTGTATTGGTCCCCCAAGCCATACACCATGCCGGTGATGGCCAAATCGGTCATTTGGGTTTTCTGCTCCTCAGTCAGGGGATTCACATAAACACTTTCAATAATCCGTTTGGCGCGCATAATCGTGTCGCCGGAATCATAGCCACTAAAGCCCAAAAAGTAAACAGCGCTAATAAGCCATACCACGATAGCTGTGCATATTGCTGTAATGACTAAATGTTTTTTTCCGTACAAAACGCCTACACGCTCCTTTCAATCATTATTGCAGGTAAGGACGCGGATCGGTTGTCACACCGTTATTCAGCACTTCAAAATGCAAGTGGTTGCCTGTTGATGTGCCCGTTGTGCCCACCAAGGCAATTTTTTGTCCGCGAGTTACCTTTTGTCCGGCAGATACCAGCAGTTTGCTGGAATGTCCATACAATGTTTGAATGCCACTGCCATGATCCAAAATGATACAGTAACCATAGCCGCCGTTCCATCCGGCAAATTTAACTGTGCCGTCGGCTGCCGCTAAAATCGGCGAACCGCCCGGCGCTGCCATGTCCATACCGGAATGGTATTTTTTTGTTCCGTATACCGGATGAATTCGATAGCCATATTCTGAGGATATATAAGTATAACTGGGGGCCGGCCAACAGAACACGCCGCCGGAGTATGTAATGCGTCCAGAGCTGCCCACTGTACCTTTAGAAGATGAGCCTGCAATGCTTCTTTTCAGGCTTTCTTCTTCGGCTGCCGCAGCCTTATATAAACTGTCATATTTGGCTATGTCTTTTTCTAACGACTTCATATAGCTTTGCTTTTCAGCAATTTTTGCATTCAGCTCGTTTTGTTTGGTTTGAACTAAAGAACGGGCTTCCTGCTGTTCGTTGCGATACTCCACCAGTTCATTGCGGCTGGCTTCTACCCCTTCTTTTAAGGTAATCATTTCATTGATAATGCCCTGGTCGTGCTCCGTAATTTCACGGATGGTTTCGATGCGGGCAACAAAATCAGAAAGGCTTTGAGAATTAACCAAAAGGTCAATATAGCCCATGGCGTTGGTTTCATCCATGGCGCGCAAACGGGCACAAAAAGCTGCCTCATTTTCTTCAATCTGTCTTTCAAATTCAGCAATTTCTTCTTCTTTTTGCGCAATCTTTGCTTCCGCCTCTTCAATAATGCGGTCAATCTCGGCAAGCTGGGCGCTGATGACCTCTGCCTCATTGTCAAGCTTTGTTACCTGCTCCATGGTGCTCGAAAGCTTTGCCTGCGATTGTGCACGGTTGGCCTGGGCCTGCTTTTTGCTTTCCGCCGCCTGATTCAGCTTATCCTGCAAGCTGGAATTACCAAACGCCGGCTGTGAACTGCTCAAAAGGGTTGAAATGCCAACAACCATAACAAGAGTTGTTATGAGTGCCCCGAATCTTTTGTTTCGAAAGTTCATGCTGTTCCTCCCATTCTCAAAACATGTGTGTCGTTTTCTTTCTTAACGGCCCGTCAAATATTTATAGGCTCGGTCAAACTGGTCATCGACAAGCACTTTTGTCTCACTCACAATGTTGGAAAAAAGTGTTTGTGTGTCAATATCCATAACGCCTGTGGCCGGCAGATTTGCTTTTTCCTGCAGTTCTTTAACGGCCAAGGCAAGCTCTTTGTCATATTGGTCATCCACATCGCCAACATAATAGCCCAAGGCGTCAAACCGCTGCTTTAAGGCTAAAATAGCCTTGCCGGAATCGCCCTCACAAAAAGCGGCGCTATACTCTAGGGGCTCCATGTTATCTGTGTTTAAAAGCACGGTGCGATTCGAAACCCAATAATCCGGCTTAAGACCCACACCATTTACCTTACCACCTCCGGGCAAAACATATTCGGCGGTTGTTAACTTAATGCTGCCTAAGGGCAGTTCCTCTGTGTTTAGCAGCCCTAAAAATTCCTGCACGGTTCCTTTGCCATAAGTATTGGTGCCGATCAGCTTGCCGATGTTATGGTCTCGGATGTTGCCTGCAAACAGCTCGGCTGCGCTGGCTGTTCCGCCGTTTATCAAAACAGCAACACGATAGTAGGGCTTACTTACCACATCACCAACGCTGCGCAAAGAGGTGTTGCGCTGGGGATCATTATATTCAATCTTAACCAGTGTTTTGCCTTGGGGAACAAAATATCCCAAAACGCCGATAACGCTTAAAAGCTCACCGCCGCCGTTATCTCGCAAATCCACAATCACTTTTTTAACCTTATTTTGTCTGAAAAAAGCATCCGCTTTGTTCATTTCGGTGGGGGTTCCCATGTTGAACATGGAAATGGCAAGGTAACCGATGTTGCCTTCCAGTATGTCATAGCTGATGGTGTTTTGCTGAACGGCAGCACGCATAACCTTTGCCGTGAACACCGCACCATTGCGCTCCACCGTCAGGGTGACATGGGTGCCGGCCACACCACGAATCCGATTCACAAGCTGCTCTAATGTGGCGCTTGTCACATCGTATCCATCAACCTGCAGAATTTTATCACCGGCTAAAAGACCGGCTGTTTCTGCCGGGCTGCCGGCAAACAGGCTTTCAATCATCATGGCACCTTTTGTGCGGGTGACCGTAACGCCAATGCCCACATATTCCCCATCCAAATAGCTGCTGAAATCTTGCAGTTCTTCCGGTGTGAAATAGTCTGTATGGGCATCAAACTGGTCGGCGGTTACATCAATCAGTTCCTCCAAAAGCTCCGGATGCTTGGTTAAAGCAACCTGCGCAACAGCCTTTGCTATGGACTCTGTGTTCGCCTCAAAACGATAGTGTGTTAAAAGGGTTTCTAAAACAAAATCATAGTAAGCGGCTGAAAAGTTATTTTTTGTTTCTGCAAATGCTGTCCCGCTACACAATAGCACCAAGGCTGTCAGCAGACATAATAACCGTTTTATTGTTGTTTTCATTTGCATATTCCTCCGTTTTTTAAGTAGACAAAACTACATTTGTTCCGGCGCTGAAATGGCCATCAAGGTCAGAACATTTGAAAGTGCAATGCGCACAGCGTTACAAAGCACCAGTCTTGCATCGGTGAGGGCTTTATCCTCGCTGTTAACCTTGCAGGCTGCATAAAAGCCGTGGAACGCCGCAGCCAAATCCATGGCATAGCGGGTTAAAAGGCTGGGCTCACGCAGCTGTGCTGCCTGACGGATGGTTTCGGGAAAATCGGCCAGTTTTTTCATCAGGTCAATTTCCTGCTGGGTGTTTAAAAGCGCCGTGTTAATCTCGGCAACCGGTTTTATGCAAATGCCCTGCTCGGATAAAAGCCGCAAAATGCTGCAAATGCGGGCGTGGGCATACTGCACATAGAAAACCGGATTTTCATTGGATTGCTCCACCGCCAAGTCCAAATCAAAGTCAAAATGGCTGTTAGCCTGACGCATGTTAAAGAAGAAGCGAGCTGCATCAATGCTGGTTTCTTCCAACAAATCTTTTAAGGTAATGGATTTGCCCGTACGCTTGGACATGCGCACAACCTCACCGCCGGAAACCAGGCGGACAAGCTGCATCAAAATGATTTCCAACCGTTCCGGTGCAATATCCAGCGCTGCCAAAGCGCCTTTTAAGCGGGCCACATGACCGTGGTGGTCAGCACCCCAAATGTTAATAACCGTATCAAAGCCACGGTCAATGAATTTATTTTTATGGTAGGCAATGTCCACGGCATAATAGGTCAAAAAGCCGTTTTGACGCACCAAAACCTCGTCTTTGCTTTCGCCAAAGTCAGTAGCACGGAACCAAATGGCGCCATCGTTTTCATAAGCATAGCCACGGTCTAACAATTCCTGCACGGTTTTGCGAGCCTCACCGTTTTCGTGCAACACGCTTTCACGGAACCAAATATCATAGAAGATTCTGTATTTTTCAAGGTCTGCCTTTAAGTCGTCAATGTTCTTTTCTAAAGCAAATTCAACCAGAGCTTTTTTTCTGTCCTCACGACTTGCTTCTAAAAGGCCGTCGCCGTTTTGGTCAATATATGCCTGGGCACGCTGGCGGATATCATCACCGTGATAACCGTCTTCGGGAAATTCAATGGCATCTTCGCCTTTTAAAATCTGAATGTAGCGTGCTTCTAAGGAGTTGCCGAATTTTTCAATCTGGTTGCCTGCATCGTTAACATAGAATTCACGGGTAACATCATAACCTGCCCAGTCTAAAACGCTGGCCAAACAGTCACCCAAGGCGCCGCCACGGGCGTTGCCCATGTGCATGGGACCTGTGGGGTTGGCGCTGACAAATTCCACCATAATCTTTTTGCCTTCGCCCACATTCACACGGCCAAAACGCTCGCCCTCTTTTTCCACAACAGCTAAAACCTCACAAATCCACGCCGGGTCTAAACGAAAGTTAACAAAGCCGGCACCGGCAACCTCTGCCGTTTGAATGTAGGTTCCCTCTGTTTTTAAGTTTTTCACAATGGCCTCTGCAATCATGCGGGGGGCTTTTTTCGCCTCACGGGCCAAAAGCATAGCCGCATTGGTTGCAAAATCGCCGTGTTCTTTTTCACGGGGTTCTTCTATTACATAATCCGGAATGGCACCAAAGCTGATTTCGCCCTGCTCCTTGGCCGCTAAAAGCGCTTCATTCACCTGATTTCGAATCATGGTTTTTGTCTGTTCGTAAATTGTCACGCGTCTTTCCCTACCTTTCGGATTGTTAAATGCAGTCCGTTATGCACCGGCATGCTGTTGTTGAGCTCAACCATGTAATCCAGCTCAATTTCGCCACCGTTTTCATCAATGTCAACCCGCATGCTGTTGGTGGTTACGCCCACGGAAAGTCCCCCAAAGGGCGTGTCATAATAGCCTACATACTTTTTCTCTTTTTCAAAAATCATCTGCGATGTGGAAGAGCCAAATCGAATCATCGAAACACAATTATCCTTAATTTTTAAGGTGGTGGTTGTGCCTTCATAGCCGGTTAGCTCTGTGCCTTCATAGCTGATGTAATATTTATCGCCTTTTTTTATGTAAGAACCAAGGGTTGTCAACTCATAAACATCGTTTTCACCGTCAACGGTCTGGTTGCCGCTTAAGGTAATGAGCGCATTTGTTTCCATAAAATTCCTCCGCTATGAGCTTGCCGCAGCTTGCGACAATCCTTCTCATATGTATTGTTCAATGTCCACCTGCTCGGCCAGGCCGGTGATGGACCTTTCTAAAAATAAGGAGCCTAATTTAGCAAAATCGGACGGATCGTCACTGACATAAAACCGATATTGCTCTTCATGGGGTTTTTCCGCCAATAAATCGTTTGCTACCAGCATTTCCTTAACCTCCACGGCCGTTGAAACGCCTGGATTGATTAAAGTCACATCCTCGCCCATAACCTCCGCAATCACCTTTCTAAGAAGCGGATAGTGCGTGCACCCTAAAATTAAGGTGTCTGCCCCACTTTCTTTGATTGGCTGCAAATATTCCTCGGCTATCATTTTCGTTGCAGCTTTTTCGGTATATCCACTTTCAACCAAGGGCACGAATAAGGGACAAGCCACCGAAACGGTTTGAATCGACGGATTTTCTTTTTCTAGAACAGCACGGTAAGCATCAGAACGAACGGTACCGTTTGTGCCGATGACACCAATGCAACCGTTTTTGGTTGCACGGGCTGCTGCACGGGCCGCCGGCGCCACCACGCCCATAACGGGAATGTCATATTGATGAGCAAGGCGCGGCAGGGCAATGGAGCTGGCTGTGCCACAGGCTGTCACAATGGCCTTTAAATCAAAGGTTTTTAAAAAGTTAATGTCGCTTTTTGTATATTTAATGACCGTGTCAACGGATTTTGTGCCATAGGGAATGCGCCCCGTGTCACCAAAATACACAATGGACTCATTTGGCAAAAGTTGCATCAATTCCTTCATAACGGTCAATCCGCCCAAACCGGAATCAAACAGGCCAATCCTTCTGTTATCCATGGTTTTGCCTCCCATATTATTGTGCCAATTCAATCAATCGGCTAATGAGCTCTGTATCGGAAAGACCCGATGCACGCCAAAGCATGGGATACATGCTGATGTCTGTAAAGCCGGGCAGCGTGTTAATTTCATTTAAAAGAACAGCTCCGCTTTTTCGGTCAACAAAAAAGTCCACTCTGGCAAGACCCGAGCATTCTGTCAGGCTAAAAGCACGGCAGGCCAGCTCTTTTATGGTCTTTGTTGTTTCTTCATCAAGGGGGGCCGGCACGCAAAGCTCTGCTGTGTCACTTTCATATTTTGTGGCATAGTCATACATGCCCTCTTTAACAATTTCACCTAAGCAAGAGGCTTCTGGCGCCTCGGTTGTACCCAAAACAGCACACTCTACCTCACGGGCATCAACAGCTCTTTCAATCAGAATTTTGCCGTCCTCTGCCGCCGCTATTTCCAGCGCCTTTTGCAGCTCTTCTTTTTTATGTACCATGGTTACGCCAACGGAAGAGCCTGCCTGGGATGGCTTAACCACAACGGGATAGCCAAATGACTCGGCAATGCTTTTATCCACCGCCCCTATGTCATAAGATTTTCTTACAAAGAAACCTTCGGTAACGGGCACACCGCCTGCGGCCAAAACCCGCTTTGTCACCTCTTTATCCATACACAGTGATGAACCCAGAACGCCGGAGCCCACACAGGGAATGCCAGCCATGGCAAAAAGGCCCTGAATGGTGCCGTCCTCACCGTTTTTACCGTGCAAAACAGGATAGGCCACATCAATGTGTGTTATGGAATAATCACCGTTTTTGTTAAAAGCCAAAAGGCCGTGGTGCTTGGGGTTGGGAGAAGGAATGCAGGCTTTGTTGCGCCTTTTTTCCCATGCACCGGATTTTATGTCATCAATGGATGCTTCGGTTAAAAACCATGCACCGGATTTGGTGATGCCAACGGTGACCACATTAAACTTTTCCCGGTCAATGTTCGAAAGCACATTGCTCACGGAAAGAAGGGATATCGCATGTTCTGACGAATCACCGCCAAAGATAATACAAACTGTTTTTCTCATTGCCATCCGCCTCCTAATATAATATTTTTGGCAATAGCTATACTATCTTACCCTATATAATACTATGAAAACAATATGATTTCAATACATTTTTTGAAATTGTAAAAATTTTTTAATGTTTGTCCCGCTTTTTTCCTCTTCTTATAAATATTGGGTTTAATGTATTATAAAAATTTCTTTGTTTACACCTTATCCATCACAAGCGGTCCCCATGAGAATCCCTCCACCACCTTTGGTGGTCCCCCTCCCTTTAGGCAAGGGAGGCGAAAGAGGGTTTTGCAAGGGAGGCTTAGTTCATCGGTTAACCTTTATAAAGCCACGCTGGCTTAGCATGGTTTTCTTTATACAAAAAAAACCGCGAGCCGAAGCTCACGGTTTTTGAAAACATAGTGTTTTAACTGAAATGATTTGACAAAGATTAAGCGTTTAATCTTGCTTCCAGCTTTTCAAGTTCTTCTTTGATGCCGGCAGGCAGTCTGTCGCCAAACTTCTTGAAGAATTCTTTCTGGCTTTCAACTTCTTCCTTCCAAACAGCTTTATCAACACTTAAGAGCTGTTCTAAGGTTTCCCTGTCTAAGTCAAGACCATCAACATTGATGTCTTCTGCTTCAGGCAAGTAGCCGATAGCGGTTTCTTTTGCATTGGCTTTGCCTTCGCAACGGTCTAAAATCCAGTTCAGAACGCGGAGGTTGTCACCAAAGCCGGGCCACATGAACTTGCCGTTTTCGTCAAGACGGAACCAGTTAACATGGAAAATTTTCGGAGCATTGGGGATCTTTTTACCCATTTCCAGCCAATGTGCAAAATAGTCAGCCATGTTGTAACCGCAGAAGGGAATCATAGCCATGGGGTCACGACGAACAACACCAACAGCACCAGCTGCAGCTGCTGTTGTTTCAGAAGCCATGGTAGCGCCTACAAATACGCCATGCTGCCAATCAAATGCTTCATATACTAGCGGAGCGGTTTTTGCACGACGACCACCGAATACGATAGCAGAGATGGGCACGCCACCGGCTGCTTCAAATTCGCTGGAGATGCAGGGGCACTGTGCAGCGGGAGCTGTGAAACGGGAGTTGGGATGAGCACCTTTAACGCCGCAATCGGGTGTCCAGGGGTTGCCCTTCCAGTCAATACCCTGCTTCGGAGGCTCGCCGTCCATGCCTTCCCACCAAACGGTGTTGTCTTCTGTGTTGAGCAACACATTGGTGAAAATGGTATTCTTCATTGTGGTAGCCAGTGCATTGGGGTTAGTTTTGGTGGAGGTACCGGGAGCAACACCGAAGAAACCTGCTTCGGGGTTAACAGCCCACAGTCTGCCGTCTTCACCAATTCGCAACCACGCAATATCGTCACCAACAGTCCAAACTTTGTAACCCTTCAATTCTTCGGGGGGAATCAGCATAGCCAGGTTGGTCTTACCGCAGGCTGAGGGGAATGCTGCAGAGATATACTTAACTTCGCCCTGAGGATTCTCAAGACCCAAAATCAGCATATGTTCTGCCATCCAGCCTTCTTTGTGACCCATGTTGCTGGCAATACGCAGAGCAAAGCATTTTTTACCTAACAATACATTACCGCCGTAACCGGAGTTAACTGTCCAAATGGTGTTGTCTTCGGGGAAGTGTACAATGTATCTGTTTTCTGCATCAATGTCTTTTCTAGCATGCAGGCAACGAACAAAATCGTCACTGTCACCTAATTCTTCCATAACTTTGGTGCCAACACGGGTCATAATGAGCATGTTGAGCACAACATAGCGGGAATCGGTTAACTCGATACCGATTTTAGAGAAGGGGGAACCGTAGGGACCCATCAAGTAAGGGATAACATACATGGTTCTGCCCTTCATGCTGCCGCGGAATAAGTCTCTCAGCTTGCTGTACATAACCTGGGGATCTTCCCAGTTATTGGTCGGGCCAGCATCTTCCTTATTCTTTGTGCAGATAAAGGTTCTGTCTTCTACACGAGCTACATCGTTTTCAGCTGTTCTGTGCAGATAGCAACCGGGCAGCTTTTCCTGGTTCAGTTTAAACATTTCACCGGCTTCGCATGCCTCGTCATACAGCTTTTGTTTTTGTTCCTCGCTACCGTCAATCCAGATAACCTCATCCGGGGTTGTCAGCTGAATCATTTCGTCCAGCCAAGACAAAACTGCTTGATTTTTTGTCATTTTTTTGTTCTCCTTTCATCAGGTCATTTATCTTTAGAAATTGGATAAACTAAAACTTTTTTATCACCTTACAAACAGTATATGCCAAACTTTTTAAGTTATCACTGTTTGCAAAGGACTCTTTTTTACAAGCCATGTAAATTGATTTTATGCCAATTGCTCTTATTATACTCTAAAATCAAAAAAAATCATAGCTTTTTCTTGCTTAAAAAATTTTTTCGTCTTTTCTCACTATTTTTCGCCAACCAAAGTGTTCGAAATCTGTGCAAACTGTTGAATATCCAGTGCCTCACCCCGCACATTTTCATTAAGGTCCATGGCCAGCAAAATATCTTTAAGCTGTTCCTTGGTCACTACCGGGGTCAAGTCATGGCTGACCGAATTGATAAAGGTTTTCCGCCGTTGGGCAAAGGCACTTTTAATCAATCTGAAAAAGTGCTTTTCGTCCAGCAACTGCACCGGTGGTTTTTGGCGTGGTGTCAGACGAATAACCGAAGACCAAACCTTTGGCATGGGCTCAAAGCAAGTGGGGGCTACATCCCGCACCGGCGAAACCTCGGCATGATATTGCACCGCTAAGGTCACAGCGCCAAAATCTTTGCTGCCGGCTTCAGCTGCCAATCGTTGCGCCACCTCACGCTGAATCATCACCACAATGGATGTGATGGGCACTTTTGCCTCTAAAAGTTTCATAATAATGGGCGTTGTTATATAGTAAGGTAAGTTCGCAACAACGGTAACGGGCCTTTCGCCAAAATGGGAACGAAACAGCTGGGAAAGGTCAACCTTTAATATGTCCTGATTGATGACCGAAACATGGTCAAAACCCTGCAAATTTTTTTCTAAAACCGGCAAGATGGTCTGGTCAATTTCAACGGCAACAACCTGCCCTGCTCTTTTGGCCAACGCCTGTGTTAAAACACCCATGCCGGGACCAATTTCCAAAACGCAAGTTTCAGGAGTCAGTCCTGCTGCCTTAACAATATCGGCTAAAACAGTTTCGTCGGTCAAAAAATTTTGTCCCAAGCTCTTTTTGGGGCGAAGTCCTTCACCGGAAAGTTGCCGGCGAACGGATTGTCTGGAAAAATCTCCCCTGCTCATTGTGCTCCCTCCGCTGCTTTGGCAGCACTTTCTCTCAGCTCTGCCGCTTTATCTTCGGGGTAGCCAAATTCGGTTAAAATCAATTGATAGGTTTCCTGCGGGTTATAAACATAATAGGAAGCCCCGTTAATGTAGCTGCTTGCGCCGGGCAACATGTGAGTTGACAGGGATTCGGAATTTAACTTTTTAAGCATTCCTACATATTTGGTAGCATCAGCCACGGAAAAATTAGTGGTTACATTTTCATAAATTTCTTTAATTAGCTTGGGCGCCTTGCTAATGTAAGAAGGCTTTAATTTCTGCTCAAACAAGGCCATTAAAAAGTCCTGCTGAAGTGAAATACGCTGAATGTCGCCGGTGGCATAAGTGGCACGATAGCGAACCACACCCTCGGCATTTTTGCCGTTTAAAACCTGCAGACCCTTGTTCACATGAATATGCAAATTCTGTTCAGGGTCATCATAATGCATATTGATGGGCACATCAAACTCAACGCCGCCCAAAATATCAATGACATTGCGGAAACCGGCAAAGCTTACCTCGCAGTAGTAATGAATGGGCATGCCGGTGATTTGCCTTACCAGTGAAATAATTTTTTCCTCGGGATTTTTATAGCCCATGGCGTGATTGATTTTGTCATACCGGCCGGCTGAATATTGCACCCTTGTATCCCTGGGGATTGACAAAACATTGACCTCTTTCATCTTCGGGTCAACCGAAACCAACATAATGACATCGGCTCTAATTCTGTCTTCATCAAGTCCTAGCAAAAGAATGTTGACTTTATCATTTGTGGCTTTATCTAAATACTTGGCAATTTCGGATGAAAGATTGGTACCAAAAATGAAATTAGCCGTCATAAGCCCTCCGGCCATCACTACAACCACTAATATGGTAATTATCATGGATAAAAAGAATTTTTTTGCGTTCATATGTAAAGACCTCGCACACCTTGTTTACCGTTCTCTCACTATTTTACAACACGAATGTGAACACTTCGTTAACATACTCTTAAACTTTCATTAAAAGTCTTAATATTTGACAAAAAATTCATTTTTGCCAAATCAAAGTCATTATATCATTTATAATCCTGTTTGTCAAATGCTTTTGCCACATTCTCCATTATAATTATTTATATAACTTAAACAAAATCAAACCCGTAGAGGATGGCGTCCTCGACATCCCGTTTGTATCTGTATCGGTCTGTAAAATCCTTGTAAAAAACCATTACAATATTTTGAGGGACGCCGAGGACGCCGTCCCCTACCATTTGATAAAACAAAGAACCTCACGAAGAAAAGGCAGAAACGAAATGATTCGTTTCTGCCTTTTAAAATTACTGTTTTTAAAGTCTAATATGTTAGTCTCTTGCCAGGCGGGCCTTTTCATCTTCCTGAAGCTGCGCTTGCAATTCGTCTAAATTGCTGAAGGCTCTCTGCTCACGGATGCCAAATAAAAATTCAACTTCCAGCTTTTCGTTATAAACATCACGGTCAAAGCCTATGATATATGTTTCAACACGAATGGCACCGTCGCCTACTGTGGGGCTGTCGCCCACATTGGTGATGGATTTATAAGGCACACCGTCTACATAAGTAGTGGTGCCGTAAACGCCGAATTTGGGAATCAGCTGACCGGCAGCAGGAATCATGTTGGCGGTGGGATAACCCATGGTTCTGCCCAGCATTTTATCCTGCACAACCGTGTTTCTGATTTTAAAGGGTCTGCCCAATAACTCAGCGGCTTTTTCAACATCTCCGTTTTCAATTAAAGCACGGATTTTTGTGCTTGAGCACAAAAAATCGCCAAAATATAAAGGCTTGATCATGTGCACCAAAAAGCCATACTTCTGTCCCAGCTCTCTGAGCATTTTCACATCGCCTTCCGAGTCTTTGCCATAGTGATTGTGAAGACCAACCACAGCAATTTTCATATTCAGCTTTCCAACCAGAATATCCCGCACAAAAGCCTCGGGAGAAAGGTCACGAACAGCTTCGAAACTATCAAAAAACAGTGTATCTAAATTGCAGCCGGCTAACAGTTCTTGCTTGTAATCGTTATCGGCAATCAGTTTTAAGGTGTTTTCTCCTTTAATGACATTGATAGGGTGTTTGTCGAAGGTGTAGGCAACAGAATGCAGACCGTTATCCTGTGACAGGTCCATCAAAGCGGTCAACAATTTCATGTGACCCTTATGAAGTCCGTCAAAGTTACCCAATGCCACTGCAGTACCGTTGCGAGATTCAATTTTTTCATAATCGTACCAAATCGTGTTCATTTGAATTACCTCCCTTAATAATAGTTTGAAATTATATACATTTCCGTTCTCCGAATGTTTTGCCGGAGTTTTGGAAAAAAGACCACAAGGTTAATAAAAACTCACTTCAATGGCCAAAACCAAGCCCTCGTTACTGGGAACCGCCTTTGCAAGACAAAGGAGATTGTCGCCCTCATAGAGCCGGAATCGTTCCCCTTCTTTTGCGTTAAGCCCCAGCTGACCCACCCGATATCGCAAGCCGTTTTTCACTCTTTGTGCCATTTCCGGCGGCACATCTACGGCCAGATAGTCTGAAAGCACGGTTTCCGGCGGTAATAACACCTCGTTGATACGGCCGGTTTCTACGGCTTCAGCCAGCTCTTCGGGGGTAACGGCTTCTGCAAGAGAAAAAGGTCCGCTGCGACTACGCACTAGCGATGCCATGCAGGCACAGGTGCCAAGCGCTTTTCCTAAATCGTGACATAAAGACCGGATATATGTCCCTTTTGAACAGCTCACTTCCATAGAAAAGCCATCTTCCTGAAAATCAAAACAGGATATATCAAAAATCTCTATTCGGCGAGGTTTGCGCTCTATCGTAATGCCCTGCCGCGCCAAGTCATACAACTTTTTGCCATCCTTTTTAATGGCTGAATACATCGGTGGCACCTGCTCGATTGTGCCGATAAATCCTTTTGCCCCTTTTTGAATTTCTTCCGCTGTGGGTCGAACCGGACTTGTGCCGGTTACGGTTCCTGTTGCATCATATGTATCGGTTTCAACACCCAATTGAACACCAGCTGTATAGCTTTTGGTTTTATCCGTTAAAAGTTCTGAAAGGGCTGTTGCCTTTCCCACTAAAATCGGCAAAACACCTGACGCCTCAGGGTCCAGCGTTCCAGCGTGACCAACACGGCGAATGCCCAGTGTTTTTCTGACGAAAGACACCATATCGTGTGAGGTTTTGCCCGTGGGCTTATTTAAATTGATAATGCCGAGCAAAATGCCACACCCGCCAATCATAATAAAAAAATTGTTGCATAGTATGAATATTGAAATCCTTTGGGACAATCGTTACATCTCTTCGTATATAATTATATCATAAATTTATGGCAAAGAAAAGCTTTATTTATACAACTTTAAAAAATTTATTTATAAATAAGCATAAGCAACGACTTTTTTTATGAAAAACCGCCAAAAATATAATTTTTTTGCATTTTTATGATAATAACTATGGACTTTCTACGAAATAGATGGTATAATTATTAAGGTTTAGGAATGTTGTTTGTTAATTTATTAACATTCTTTGGCATTTCGACCAAAATCTATACATTAAAAGGACGGCATTCATTGCCGTATAAATAAGACAAGGGGGTAATTTTTGTTGAGTCAACAACAAGCGGTCGCCTTTAAGGGCACCAAGGAACAAGAAGCGAAGCTGATGGAAGTTATCAGCCGCTACAAGGGCACAAACGGCGCATTGATCCCCGTGCTTCATGAAGCACAGAGTATCTATGGCTATCTGCCCGTTGAGGTGCAAACGATCATCTCAAAAAACTTAGATGTCACCATGGCTGAAATTTATGGTGTTGTCACTTTTTACACCCAGTTCACCACTGAACCCAAGGGTAAGTATCACATCGGCGTTTGTCTGGGTACTGCCTGCTATGTTAAGGGTTCCGGTGCAATCTTAGACAAAATCAGAGAGAAACTGGGTATGTCCGAAGGCAGCAACAGCACACCGGACGGCAAATTCTCAATTGAAGCAACCCGCTGCATCGGCGCTTGCGGTCTGGCCCCTGTCCTCACTGTAAATGACGAGGTTTATGGTAAGCTGACTGTAGACGATGTTGATAGCATTCTGGCTAAATATGCCGATTAAACGCCTATGCTTGAAATTTCATTGCATGTTTTAGACATTGTCAATAATTCTGTCAAGGCCGGTGCTGATTTAATCGGCATCACAATTTGTGAGGACAAGCAACAAAATCTGCTTTCCATTGACATCACGGATAACGGCTGCGGCATGGATGAAGCTTTTTTGCGGTCGGTCACCGACCCTTTTAAAACCACCAGAACCACCCGCAAGGTGGGTATGGGACTGTCGCTTTTTAAGTCGGCTGCCGAGGCAACGGGAGGAAGCCTTTCCATTGCATCGAAAAAGGGAAAAGGAACCAGCGTGCATGTACGCTTTGTGTATGACCACATTGATCGGCAACCCCTGGGGGATATGGCACAAACCATTACCACCGTGTTATCGGGCAACGCCTCCATCGATTTTCTCTACCGCCACACTGTTGACGGCAAAGATTTTTTACTGGATACCCGTGAAATCAGGCAAATTTTAGGGGATGTTGAGCTTTCTCAGCCTGAAATTATAACCTGGCTAAGTGATTACATCACCGAGGGCTTGCAGGAAATTTCTCAATCCGCATAGATGAGTGAAACTTCTCTTTGCGCTAGTGGCAGCGCAACAAATAAATAACACGGCGGCAAGACCGCTGTGAGAATGGAGTTGTATTATGAAAAGTTTAGCAGAACTTGAAGCAATTAAAAATAAAATGAAAAATCAAGTCGGCATGCGTAAAGACGATGATGCAAACACAACACGCATCGTTGTCGGCATGGCAACCTGCGGTATTGCCGCCGGCGCACGCCCCGTGCTGAATGCACTTGTTGAAGAAGTTGGCAAGCGGAATCTTGCTCATGTTACCGTTGCTCAGACCGGTTGCATTGGCATGTGCAAATTTGAGCCCATCATTGAAGTTATGGCTCCCGGCAAAGAAAAGGTAACCTACATCAAAATGACCCCTGAAAAAGCGATTAAGGTTATCAGCGAGCACATCGTAAACGGTCGTGTCTGCAACGAGTTCACCATCGGTGCAGAACAAGAATAAAGGAGGATAACAGAACATGGATTTTGCAAGATCGACCGTTCTGGTCTGCGGTGGTACAGGCTGTACCTCATCCGGTTGCCAGAAGGTTATGAAAGAATTTGAAGCCCAGTTGGCAGCAAAGGGTCTTGAAAAAGAAGTTAAAATGGTGCAAACCGGCTGCTTTGGTCTGTGTGCATTGGGCCCCGTTGTTATTGTATACCCCGAAGGCGCTTTCTACAGCATGGTTAAACCCGAAGATGTTGAAGAAATCGTTTCTGAACACCTCTTAAAGGGTCGTATCGTAACCCGCCTTCTGTATGATGAAACCGTTCAGGAAGATTCCATTAAATCTTTGAACGAAACAAACTTCTACAAAAAGCAACTGCGTATCGCTCTGCGTAACTGCGGTGTTATTGACCCTGAAAACATTGATGAATATATTGCATTAGACGGTTATAAAGCTTTGGGTAAAGTTTTAACCGAAATGAAGCCCGAAGAGGTTATTGATGTTATTAAGGCTTCTGGTCTTCGTGGCCGTGGCGGCGGTGGCTTCCCCACCGGTATCAAATGGATGCTGGCGGCTAAGTCCCCCAATGTTATCGGCAAATATGTTTGCTGTAACGCTGACGAAGGTGACCCGGGCGCATTTATGGACCGTTCCGTTTTGGAAGGTGACCCCCACGCCGTTATCGAGGCTATGGCTATTGCAGCTTATGCTATCAACGCAGAACAGGGTTACATCTACATTCGTGCTGAATATCCCATCGCTGTTAAGCGTTTGCAGATCGCCATTGACCAGGCTCGTGAATACGGACTGTTAGGCAACAACATCTTCGGCACCGATTTCTCCTTTGATTTGGAAATCCGTTTGGGTGCCGGCGCATTCGTTTGCGGTGAAGAAACTGCGCTGATGACTTCTATTGAAGGTATGCGCGGTGAGCCCAGACCCCGTCCGCCATTCCCGGCTGTTAAAGGTCTGTGGGAAAAACCGACTCTGTTAAACAATGTTGAAACCTATGCAAACATTCCGCAAATCATCTTAAACGGTGCTGAATGGTTTACTTCCATCGGTACTGAAAAGAGCAGCGGTACTAAGGTATTTGCTTTGGGCGGTAAAATCAACAACACTGGTTTGGTTGAAGTTCCCATGGGCACAACCCTGCGTGAAATCGTTGAAGAAATCGGTGGCGGTATCCCCAATGGTAAGAAGTTTAAGGCAGCACAGACCGGTGGTCCTTCCGGCGGTTGTATCCCCGCTTCTTTATTGGATGTTGCTATTGATTATGACTCCTTAATTCAAATCGGCTCCATGATGGGTTCCGGCGGTTTGATCGTTATGGACGAAGACAACTGCATGGTTGACATTGCGAAGTTCTTCTTAGAGTTCACCGTTGACGAATCCTGTGGTAAATGTACACCTTGCCGTATCGGTACCAAGCGTATGCTGGAAATCTTAGAAAGAATTACCCAGGGCAAAGGTACTTTGGAAGATTTGGATAAATTGGAAGCTTTGGCCTATAACATTAAAGAGTCTGCTCTTTGTGGTCTGGGTCAGACAGCGCCTAACCCCGTTCTTTCTACTCTGCGTTATTTCAGAGATGAATATGAAGCTCATGTTGTTGACAAGAAATGTCCTGCCGGCGTATGTAAAGCCCTGGTAAGCTACACCATCGTGGCTGACAAGTGTAAGGGCTGCAGTCTCTGCGCAAGACAGTGCCCGGTTAATGCAATCACTGGCGAAATTAAGAGCCCCTTCATCATCGACCAGGATAAATGTATTAAGTGCGGCGCTTGTATCGAAAAATGTAAGTTCGACGCAATTATTGTTCAATAACGAAAGGAGGAAGAAATTAAAATGGAAATGGTTAATATTACAATCAACGGCCAAAGCTTGTCTGTACCCCAGGATTACACCATCCTGCAGGCTGCTCGTCAGGCTGGTATTGATATTCCCACACTTTGTTATTTAAAAGACATTAACGAAATCGGTGCATGCAGAATGTGCCTGGTTGAAGTTAAAGGCGCAAGAACACTGGTTACCGCTTGCGTTTATCCCGTTAACGAGGGCATGGAGGTTTTCACCAACACCGCCCGTGTTAGAAAAGCAAGAAAAGCAGTGCTTGAACTGTTGCTTTCAAACCACAACAAAAAGTGCTTGACCTGTTCAAGAAACCGCAACTGCGAACTGCAGACTCTGGCTGAAGAGCTGAATGTTACAGAACTGCCCTATGAAGGAGAGCAAACACCTTCAACAATTGACGATTTCTCTCCCTCTATCGTTCGTGACAACAGCAAATGTATCCTCTGCCGTCGCTGCGTAGCTGTTTGTAAGAAAATTCAAACCGTTGGCGTTATCGATGCAACCGAAAGAGGTTTCAAAACCAAAATCGGCAGCTCCTTCGATAAGTCTTTAAACGAAACCGATTGCGCAATGTGCGGTCAATGTATCAACATCTGCCCTGTTGGTGCTCTGCAGGAAAAAGACGGCTTAACACCCGTTTGGAATGCACTGGCTGACGAAACCAAGCATGTTGTTGTGCAGACAGCTCCCGCTGTTCGTGCAGCACTGGGTGAAGAATTTGGCATGCCCATCGGCACACCGGTTACCGGCAAAATGGCTGCAGCTTTGAAAATGCTGGGCTTTGATAAAGTATTTGATACTGATTTTGCTGCTGACCTGACCATTATGGAAGAAGGCACCGAGCTCATCAACCGCATTAAAGAAGGCGGCAAGCTCCCCTTAATCACTTCCTGCAGCCCCGGTTGGGTTAAGTTCTGCGAACACAACTTCCCCGACTTTTTAGACAATCTCTCAACCGCTAAATCTCCCCATGAGATGTATGGCGCTGTTTTAAAATCTTATTATGCTGAAAAAGCAGGCATTGACCCGAAAGACATTTATGTTGTTTCCGTTATGCCCTGTACCGCCAAGAAGTTTGAGGCACAGCGTGAAGAGCTTTCCGGCACAGGTTATCCTGATGTGGATGCTGTTATCACCACTCGCGAGCTGGCTAAAATGATTAAAGAAGCCGGCATTGAGTTTGCTAAACTTGAAGATGCCGTGTTTGATTCACCCTTCGGTGATGAAGCTACCGGCGCCGGCGTTATCTTTGGTGCTACCGGTGGTGTTATGGAAGCTGCTCTGCGTACTGTTTCTGAAGTGTTAACCGGCAAAACTTTTGATAATGTTGAATATGAAGCTGTTCGTGGCACAGAAGGTATTAAAGAAGCAACTGTTACCATTGGTGATTTGGATGTTAAGGTTGCTGTTGCCCACGGTTTGGGCAATGCAAGAAAGCTTTTAAATTCCATTCGTGAAGGCAAAGCAAATTACCACTTCATCGAAATCATGGGTTGCCCCGGTGGTTGCGTAACCGGTGGCGGTCAGCCTATCCAGCCCGCAAAACTGCAGGCCGAGATTGACTTAAAAGCAGAACGCGCTAAAGCGCTTTATGCTGAAGACAGAGCTCTCACCTACAGAAAATCTCATGACAATCCCTTTATTAAGAAGATTTATGAAGAATATCTGGGTGAGCCCTGCGGTCACAAATCGCACAAATTACTCCACACACATTATCAGGAAAGACCGAAATATTGATAATCGTGCAGTGATGCTTCAAGGCGGTGTCAACTTGGTTGACACCGCCTTTTTCATGGATACCTTTTAAAAATAATGACATATTTGTAAACAAATGTCCCTCCCCTTTGACATCTTGCCCAAATTACATTATAATAAAAAAGTAGCATTACAATTAAACCAAAGGAGGCCGTTTCATGGCTGACCATACATATAAGCCCTCCGAAGTCCCCAAAGGACAGCGGTGGCAATATTTTTTAGATTACTATAAGTGGCCTTTTATCGTCACCATCATTCTTGTGATTGGCGTTATATCCTTTTTGAAGTCCACGGTGTTCAGACCCAAAACGGATGTGCCCATTTTAGTCACAAGCAGCATTTATGTTTCCCAAGAAATGTGGAACGCCGCCACAGAAGCTATGGCAAGCATGCCTATGGACTTTGACCAGGACGAAAAGACCCTTGCCACAATAAACTATATTTATTACGATAAGGTTATGGAAAAAAACGACCCCCAAACTTTTTTGACGCACCAAACAAAACTGTTGGGTTCTCTTGCCGCTGCTGAAAGCGCCTTGCAGATATTAGATGAAGAAACCTTAGCCTTTTTTAAGGAACAGGAACTGCTGGGTACCTACAGCGAGTTGCCCGATGCTTTGGGTCACGCCACCGATGAGCTGATTAAAATTCCCCTTAAAGAATTGGCACCCTTTAACACCATTGACGACCTGCCCGACGGGCTTTATATGACTCTACGCCCCAAAAACGCTATGCAAATCGGCAATAGCAAGAAAAAGCTGGCATTTTTTGAGCATCAGGTTGATGCCTTAATGCAGATGATTAACGGCAATCCCACAGACTAAAATAAATATATCCCTTGCCTCGCAATAACCTGCGGGCATAGAAAAAAGCGTTTGTCACAAAATTTGTGACAGACGCTTTTTTCAGTTCAATCCATTTAGTTGTTATAAAACGCTTTATATGCCTTGTACGCCATGTAAATATCCAGCTTTGATGCCACCTCAAGCGGGGCATGCATAGAAAGCAGCGGAACACCGCAATCCACAACCTCAACATCTAAATTGGCAATATATTGCGCAATGGTGCCACCGCCGCCGGCATCCACCTTGCCCAATTCGCCGCTTTGCCAGAAAACTTCGCTTTCGTCAAAGCAACGGCGCACGCGGAACACAAACTCTGCATTGGCATCCGATGTGCCCGATTTACCTCTTGAGCCGGTGAATTTTGTCAGCACAACACCACGACCAATGTAGGGCGCGTTGAGTTTATCATGCACCTCCGGCCATGTGGGGTCAACGCCGGCACTTACATCGGCCGACAAGCACTGGGAGTGACGGAAGGTCTTTTTGAGCATCAGTTCATTATACTTTCCGGTTGACTTTTCCAGCAAAAGCGCCATGGCATATTCAAAAAATGCAGAACGCATGCCGGTGTTACCCATGCTGCCTATCTCTTCTTTATCTGTTAAAACGCAAATGGCGGTTTTCTCCGGCGCCTCAGTCTCTAAAATGGCCGCAAGTGCGGTGTAAGCACACACCCGGTCATCCTGACCATAGGCTGCCACCAAGCTTCTGTCAAAGCCCAAATCCCGGGCACAAAAAGCAGGAACCGCCTCCAGTTCTGCACTTAAGAAATCTTCTTCACAAATGCCATATTCTGCGGACAATAGTGCCAAAAGCGCTTCTTTTTCTGCATCTTTTTCCGCGTCTTCAGCCGGCATGCTGCCCACAACGATGTTAAGGGCTTCACCGCCGATGATTTCAGTTGCTTTTTTCTGCATCTGGTCTGTTGCCAGGTGGGGCAGCAAGTCAGTAATACAAAACATGGGATCATCCGGACCGTCACCGATATCGATCTGAATCTTTTTGCCGTCCTTTGTCATAACCACGCCGTGGAGAGAAAGGGGAACGGCTGTCCACTGGTATTTTTTAATACCACCATAATAATGGGTTTTCAACATGGCAAGACCACTGTCGGAATAAACAGGATTTTGCTTAAGGTCCATCCGGGGTGAATCAACATGAGCAATGATGAAAGAAGCACCCTGCTCCAAATCCTCTTTGCCTAAAACAGCCAGAAAAATATTTTTATCCCGATTGATGATGTATACTTTATCACCCGGTTTTAAATTTTCTTTGCTTTCAAGGTCGCAAAAGCCGTGAGCCTCTGCCATGCGCTTTGCTTCACTCACGGCCAGGCGCTCGGTTTTTCCTTTATCCAAATATTTCTTATACCCTTCTGAAAAGCTGAAAATTTCGCTCTTTAAAACACTGTCTGCTGCTTTCCAGCCACTTTCCTTTTGAAACATACCATCCTCCGTTCCGGCTTTCGCCTGGATAAATATATCAATCAATTATGTTCTTACAATATTATTAAAACAACAAATCCATCAGGTTGTTTTGGTTCATTCCCTGAATGTAATCTGAAATTTCTCGGCTCGAAAGGGCTTTTAAGACCTCTGTTGGCTCGTGCCGCAAGTTGCAAAGTGCCGCTTGGAGCTCCTCAATTGGCTTTTTTGAGAAAAAGTCGCCACTGATTTTCGCGCTCTGAATCACAGAAGAGCTGTTAATATCCAGTTCCACTGTAACCTCTCCAAAAGGAAATCGTTTCCGCTTTTGATAGGTATATTTGGGGGAATAACCAAAATTCCATTCCCATGTTGCATATTTTTCATCCCGCAGGCGCTGGATTTCTGCCACATGAGGTTGTAGGTCATAGTATTGACAATCGGGCACAGTTTTAGTCATGTACTCTTTAAATCGCTCAATAAATTCTTCAGGTGAAAGGGGATCATTCAGATAGGGCTTTATGTTCGTCACTCGACTGCGAACGGACTGAATACCCTTACTCTTAATTTTATCCTCTGAAACCCGAAGAGCCTCTGCCAGGCGATTTTGCTCGGCATCATAAAGCAAAGTGCCGTGATGAAGAATCCGGTCTTTATGCATATACTGGGCATTGCCCGAAATTTTTTTGTCGTCAATAACCAAATCGTTCCGGCCTCGTAGCTCTGCTTTTGCACCCAGACTTTGTAAAAAGTCAATGACCGGCTGTGTGAATTTTTGATAATTACTGAAATCATCATTTGAGTTCATAATGAAGGTGAAATTGATGTTGCCCAGGTCGTGAAACACAGTGCCACCGCCGGACATCCGCCTGACCACATGAATGCCTTCGTCTTTGACATAATCATAATTGATTTCAGCCAAGGTGTTTTGGTTGCGACCAATCACAATGGTGTGAGCATTGCGCCAGAGCATAAAAATTTCTTCTGACAGCTCTTTCGTTAAAAACTCTTCTGCTGCCAGATTGAAATAGGGGTCTGTACTTTTGTTATCAATAAACAGCATCAGCCTCAGCCCTTCCCGCTATTGCCCCGCATTTTATCAAAAAAGCTTTTTTGTTTGGTGTGGTTGTTGCCTTTTAAACTGCCTTCAAACTCACGCAAAAGGTCTTTTTGCTTGGAGGAAAGATGGGTGGGAATTTCCACCGTAACCCGCACAAACTGGTCTCCACGACCATTCCGACGCAGCATGGAAATGCCCTTGCCTTTCAAGCGGAAAACCGTTCCTGTCTGTGTGCCTTCAGGAATGGAATATTTCACCTTTCCGTCTAAAGTGGGAACTTCAAGCTCGGCACCTAAAGCCGCCTGCACAAAGGTGATGGGCACCTCACACATCACATCATAGCCGTTTCTTTGAAACAGGCTGTGTGGCAGCACCGTTACCACTACAAATAAATTGCCGGCCGGTGCACCTTTGTCGCCTACATTGCCCTGGCCGGAAAGCGAAATGCTTTGGCCGTTATCAATGCCGGCGGGTATGTTTACTTTAATGGTTCTTGATTTTCTGATTTTGCCCTTGCCGGCACACTTACCACAGGGTTCTTTCACAATTTTGCCCTTACCACCGCAAGTGCTGCAAGTGCTGACTGTGGACATGTTACCCAAAATGGTACGCTGAGTGCTGCGCACCTGACCGCTGCCACCACAGGTGGTACAGGTTACAACCTCGCTGCCAGCCTTGGCACCGCTGCCGTCACAATCGGGACAAAATTCGGTTCTATATAAATGAATTTCTTTTTCACAACCAAAAGCAGCCTCTTCAAAGGTGATGGTCACTTCTGCCTCTAAATCGGAGCCACGCTTGGGACCATTGCGGCGTGCACCACCGCGGCCGCCAAAACCGCCGCCGAAAAACCCTTCAAAAATATCACCAAAATCAAAGCCACCACCGAAGCCGCCACCAAAGCCACCGCCGCCGGCACCAAAGTTCGGGTCAACACCTGCATGACCAAACTGGTCATAGCGCTGCTTTTTCTCCGGGTCAGAAAGCACTTCATAGGCCTCATTTGCCTCTTTAAACTTGGCTTCAGCTGTTTTATCATCGGGGTTTAAATCGGGATGATATTTTTTAGCCAGCTTTCGATATGCCTTTTTAAGTTCATCGGCGCTGGCGCCTTTATTGACGCCTAACACTTCATAATAATCTCTTTTTTCTGCCATTTATGATTCCCCTCACAAAACAAGAACAAGGGGCTGCAGCAAAAATGCATTGCCACAGACCCCGATTCTTTTAACTATTTCTCTTAGTCAACAACCTCATAATCGGTGTCAACCACATTGTCGTTTCCGCCGGGTGCCTGACCGCCAGCAGCGGGGCCTTGCGGATCCTGGGGACCACCCTGGGGATTCGCTGCCTGATAGATTTTGGCACTCACTTCATAGAACTTAGCTGAAAGCGCTTCAGATGCCTTTTTAATCGCCTCGGTATCGGTGCCCTTTAAGGCCTCTTTAACTTTAGCAATTTCAGCTTCAATGGCTGCCTTATCAGCCGCATCAACCTTGTCACCCAAATCGGTCAGCGATTTTTCGCTCTGATATACTAAAGAATCAGCGTTGTTGCGGGTGTCAATTTCTTCTTTCTTCTTTTTATCCTCTGCAGCAAACTGTTCTGCTTCTTTAACAGCCTTATCAATTTCATCATCCGAAAGATTTGTGCTGGCTGTGATGGTGATTTCCTGCTCATTGCCTGTGCCTAAATCCTTGGCAGAAACATGAACAATACCATTTGCATCAATATCAAAGGTAACTTCAATCTGCGGCACACCACGAGGTGCAGACGGAATGTTATCCAAATGGAACCGTCCCAAAGTTTTGTTATAAGCCGCCATTTCGCGTTCACCCTGCAAAACATGAACCTCAACGCTGGTCTGTCCGTCTGCAGCGGTGGAGAAAATCTGTGACTTTTTGGTGGGAATGGTTGTGTTTCTTTCAATCAGCTTGGTGAACACGCCGCCCAAGGTTTCAAGACCTAAGGAAAGGGGCGTTACATCTAAAAGCACAATGCCGCTAACATCACCGGCTAAAACAGCACCCTGAATGGATGCACCAACAGCAACACATTCATCGGGGTTGATGCCCTTGTGAGGCTCTTTGCCGGTAATCTTTTTAACAGCTTCCTGAACAGCCGGGATTCTGGAAGAACCGCCAACCAGTAAAACCTTGTCAATCTCGCCGGCAGATAAGCCTGCATCGCGAAGAGCGTTGCGAGTGGGTTCCATGGTAGCTTCTACTAAGTCATGGGTCAATTCGTCAAATTTAGCTCTTGTCAAAGTCATGTCTAAGTGCTTAGGACCAGTTGCATCCGCTGTGATAAAGGGCAGATTGATGTTAGTGGTCGTCACACCGGAAAGCTCAATCTTTGCCTTTTCTGCAGCTTCTTTTAATCTTTGCAGAGCCATTTTATCGGCTTTTAAGTCAATGCCGTTTTCCTTTTTAAATTCATCGGCTAAATAATCAATGATTCTCTGGTCAAAGTCGTCGCCGCCCAAACGGTTGTTACCGCTGGTTGCCAAAACTTCAAAAATACCATCGCCCAGTTCCAGAATGGATACATCAAAAGTACCGCCGCCCAGGTCATAAACCATGATTTTCTGGTCGTTTTCTTTATCCATACCATAAGCAAGCGCTGCGGCTGTGGGCTCGTTGATGATTCTCTGCACTTCCAGACCGGCAATTTTGCCTGCATCTTTGGTAGCCTGTCTTTGAGAATCATTAAAATAGGCCGGAACGGTGATAACTGCATGTGAAACCGGCTCACCTAAATAAGCCTCGGCATCTGCCTTTAACTTCTGCAGAATCATTGCTGAAATCTCCTGGGGAGAATAGCTCTTGCCGTCAATATCTACTTTATAGGCTGAACCCATTTCACGCTTAATGGAGCTGATGGTGCGGTCAGGGTTTGTAATTGCCTGACGCTTTGCCACCTGACCTACTAAACGCTCGCCGTCTTTAGAAAAAGCGACTACGGAAGGTGTGGTTCTGCCGCCTTCTGCGTTAGGGATAACGGTAGGCTCGCCGCCCTCGATAACCGATACGCAGGAATTTGTTGTTCCTAAGTCTATACCAATAATTTTTGCCATGATCATTACCTCCTGATAATGTAAAAAACTTATTATTTCTTATATTTTTGTGCAGCTTACACTGCTTAGTTAGCTACTTTAACCATTGAATAGCGAATCACTTTGTCTTTCAGCATATAGCCTTTAACAAATTGCTCCACTATTGTGTTTTCACCCACGGATTCATCTTCAACATGCATGACGGCATTGTGAAGATTCGGGTCAAAGGGCTTGCCCACAGCTTCAATCTCTGTAACGCCCATTTTTGCAAGAATCTCCAAAAGCTGTTTGAGCACCATTTGCACGCCTTCAGCAAGGGATGATGCCTCTGCCGCCTCTACAGCCCGCTCTAAATTATCGAGCACCGGCAAAAGTTCTAAAATGGTGTTGGCTTGTGCATGAGCATAAAGCTCATCTTTTTCTTTTTGGGTGCGTCTTTTAAAATTTTCATACTCTGCCAGTGTCCGCAAATGCTTATCATAAAGCTCGTCATACTTTTTTTGCAGAGCATCTTCTTGGGTTTCCGCTGTTGCCGCTTCTTCTTTTGTTTCCTCAATCGCTTCTTTTTGTTCTGCTTCTTTATCGAGGACTTCGTTTTCAGCAACAGTCTTTTCTTTGCTCACCTGTGAACCATTCCTTTCCCTGTCATTCCTCTTCTATATATAAATCATATAAAAGTTTGTTCAACATAGCTGATATTTGCTTAATTTTCGCGATGGTTTTGGGGTAATCCATGCGGGTGGGGCCAATAATGCCCAAGCGACCCATAACCTGATCGCCTACATAATAATTAGCGGTAATCACGCTGGATTTTTGCATGATGTCCTGCTTGTTTTCCCTGCCGATTCGAACGGTTATGCCACCGTCTGAAAAACCGGCTTCCTGCCCTTTAGCAGGTTGCAAAATTTCGGCAACCGCCTCTTTATTATCCAAAAATTCCAAAAATTCTTTTGCCCGGTGCACATCATTAAATTCGGGGTAGTTCAAAATGTTGGTGGCACCGCTTGTAAAGATCTCGGTTTCGGCACGAACATCATCAATGATTTCGGCAATGAAGTCAAGCACCGGGAACAGAAGCTCAAAATGTGACTGCATAGCCCGACGAATTTCGCTGATTTTGGCTGCGCTTATTTCTTCCAATGTTAAGCCGGAAAGTTTTTCCCGCAGCAAATTGGAAAAGCTGTGCACAAACTCACCGTCCACTCCGGCAGGGAGCAGCACGCGTTTATGCTTCATCACGCCTTCATTCGTTACCAAAATAATCAAAACCGATGTACTGTCAACCGGCACGAGCTCTACCGTTTTAATGGCGCCACGGCGCATCTCCGGTGTTGTGAGCACGGCTGTGTAGTGCGTCAGCTCTGAAAGAAGAACCGAAGCACGCTTGATAATTTTATCAATCTGACCCAGTTTCCACTCCAAAACGCCGCCAAAGTCGCTTAAGTCGCTTACGGTCAGCTCATAATCATTCATCAGCGAATCAACATAAAGTCTGTATCCCTTGTCAGAGGGAATGCGGCCTGCAGAGGTGTGTGGCTGCTCTAAATAGCCCATCTCCTCCAGGTCTGCCATTTCGTTGCGAATGGTGGCACTTGATAAGCCAAAATCCAGGTTTTTGGCTATGTGCCGTGAACCAATCGGCTCTGCGCTTTTGATGTATTCATCTATGATTGAATGAAGGATTTTTCTTTTTCTTTCATTCATATCCATAACATCCACCCCGTTGTTAGCACTCTATCTCTTTGAGTGCTAATAATAAGATAGCACTTTTTTTTCGGATTGTCAAGCATTAAATTGTGAATTTTTTGTGACCCTAATATTTACTATCATTCGATTGTTGAGAGCTCTGAAACCAGCAAACTGATGAGCACCTCGTTATCCATGGAGGTGGATTTAATAAACCCGTCTGTTTCGGCCAGCCGCTTTACCAAAACCCGCAACTGCTCCACGGAATATTTTGCGCTGTC
>JAZNRE010000043.1:0-4336 GCA_045590535.1 Clostridia bacterium | reverse complement strand
CCGACAGGATTTCATCTGGTGGGCCTTCAGGGACTCGAACCCCGGACCGACCGGTTATGAGCCGGTTGCTCTAACCAACTGAGCTAAAGGCCCTTACGACACCGCAAAGTCGGATCGTAGCCATGTCGTTCTGTGAGCCAAGGAGTTGTAGTGGGGATTTGTCTTCCTAAGACCGCTTGGCCTCCGACTTCATCGACTGTTGCCGACAGGATTTCATCTGGTGGGCCTTCAGGGACTCGAACCCCGGACCGACCGGTTATGAGCCGGTTGCTCTAACCAACTGAGCTAAAGGCCCTCTTTAAATTACCCATACATTTTACCAAAAGAACATTTGCTTGTCAAGAGGGTCAGAATTAAAAATTATGATTAAAAAAAGGCTGATAGTGGCTTAAAGAATAGATTGCATTTGCGTAAGTTTTGTGATAAAATAATATGAGAGAAATAAAGAATTTATAAAAGTCCAACGGTTTTCTGCGGTCACAGACCGCATATGTCAATTAAAAGTAACACAAGGGTATTCTTGTCGACAAAAATATTGTGAGGTGTGTATGATGGAAATCAACATCAAAGAAATTTTAAAACAGTTTAATATTGATGCAAGTGCCGATACATATGGTGACGGACACATCAACGAAACCTATCGGTTAAAGGACCTGCCTTATCTTTTGCAGAAAATCAATGTTGATGTTTTCAAAAAACCCGAAGAGGTTATGGAAAACATTGAAAATGTAACCGAACATCTTCGGAAGAAAATTGTTGCTGCCGGTGGTGACCCTGAAAGAGAAACGCTGACAGTAATAAAAACGGCTGACGGGAAGAACTGCTATAAAGTAGACGAGAAGCATGTTTACCGCGTGTATAAATTTATTGCAGGGGCTATGTCATATAACAAGGTAACAGAGCCTAAACAGTTTTATGATGCAGCAAGAGCCTTTGGCAAATTCCAGAATATGCTTGCCGATTTTCCTGCAGAGAAGCTGCATGAAACCATTGTTAATTTTCACAACACACCCCAGCGCGTAAATCAGCTTTTAGATGCAATAAAAAATGATGCTGCAGGAAGAGCCGAAAGCGTAAAGGCAGAAATTGATTTTGCCCTCCAGAGAGCAGGCGAGATGGATGCCGTTTTAAAAGCAATGGATGAGGGTTTGGTTCCCCTGCGTGTTACACATAATGACACAAAGCTTAACAATGTTATGTTTGACACAAAAACCGGTGAGCCGATTTGTGTTGTTGACCTTGACACCGTTATGCCGGGCTCTATGCTCTTTGACTATGGTGACGCTCTTCGTTTTGGTGCATCAACAGCAGATGAAGACGAAAAAGACCTTTCAAAGGTTTGGTTTGATTTAGAGCTCTTTAAACAGTTCTCAATGGGTTATATTGAAGAAATGAAAGAGGTTATCACCCCGACAGAACTGGAGCTTATGCCTTTTTCAGCTAAGTTGATTACCTATGAACAAGGCATACGATTCCTGACGGATTATTTAAACGGTGATGTTTATTATAAACTTCATTATCCTGAACAGAATTTAGACCGTGCCAGAACACAGCTGAAGCTTGTTGCTGACATGGAAAGCAAAATGGACGAGATGAAGCAGATCATAAAAGATTTAACACCGGCAAAAGCCTGATTTTATAGTGATTTGGAGGCGGCAAAATGAATCCATATATCGGACATGAAGAGCAACTTTATGGCGTGGAATCGGTTCGGCTTTCCGGCGGCAAAGGCGATGGCATGCGCCTTTTAAATGTGCGGAATGCAACCGGTCTTGCCTTTACGGTTTCGGTTGACCGTTGCGCCGATATTTCACGGCTTTCTTTTAAAGGCGATAACTTTGGTTATTTCGCCCCCTGCGGCTATGTGGCGCCGCAGTATTATGTGGATAAGGGTGCCGAGTTTTTAAAATCATTCACAGCCGGGTTTTTCACCACCTGCGGACTGACGGCAGTGGGTTCTCCCTGCACAGACAACGGTGAAGAGCTTCCGCTTCACGGAACAATTGGCAACACATCCTGTGAAAACATTGGCTATTGGGTGACAGAGGATGCCATTCACATTAAAGCTTTAGTTAGGGATGCTGCCCTTTTTGCCCGTAAGCTGCTTTTAGAGAGGGAATATGTTTGTCCCCTTTATGAAAATGTGATTTATATGACCGACACCGTGACCAACATCGGCAGCGAGGAATCGCCTTTTGAGCTCTTGTACCATTGCAATATGGGCTATCCCTTATTGAGTGAAAACGCCAAGGTGACCATTCCGGCAGAAGAAGTGATTCCCCGGAATGAACATGCAGCCAGTGGTCTTTCCCAGTGTCTTGTTATGGAAAAGCCGCAAAAAGGCTATGAAGAAATGTGTTTTTATCATAAACTGTCAGGCAAACCTGTGGTTTCGATTTATAATGAGGACATTAAAAAGGGTCTGGAGCTCTCTTTTGACACAAAAGAGCTTAAATGCTTTACCGAGTGGAAAATGATGGGTCAGCAGGAATATGTTTTGGGCCTTGAACCGGGCAATTGCTACCCCGACGGCAGAGATGTTATGCGGGCCAAAAACATGCTAGAGTTCCTAAAGCCGGGGGAAAAGAAGGTTCATCATGTGACATTTGCATTTAAGGAAATGTAAATAACAGAAAGGAGCCTTGCCATGAAAGAAGCCATCCTTACCGTAACCTTAAATCCCAGTTTGGATAAAACCATTACCCTAAACAGCTTCTATGAAGGCGGCTTGAACCGGGCGATAGCCGTTCGCTGGGATGCCGGTGGCAAAGGCATCAATGTTGCCAAGGTGCTGACGCTGTTTGGCGCCGAGGTTGTTGCAACCGGCGTGATGGGAGAAGAAGGCAGCGATGCCCTGTTGGCAGAACTGCAGGAACGGGGCGTGCAGCATGATTTTTATATGACGAAGGGAAGAACCCGAACCAATTATAAATTGTTAAATGAAGCCACCAGAAAGGTGACAGAGATCAATGAACCGGGCTTTTTTGTCTCTCCGGAGGCACTGGCCCATGTGATAGAAAAAATTGAAAAAAAGCTGCCTGAAGTGGCTGTGATGGTGCTGGCAGGCAGTGCTGCCCGGGGCATTTCGGAGGATATTTATGAGCAATTGACAAAGCTGGCTCATAAACATCAGGTCAAGGTGATTTTAGATGCCGATGGGGACAAATTGCGGGCCGGATTGCGGGCGGAACCCTATGCCATTAAGCCGAACCTTCACGAGCTGGAGGAACTGCATGGGGGCGCTTTTTCAACCGATGAGGCTATGTATGCTTTTTGTCGCAGTCTATTAAGCCAAAACACCAGGCTTGTGATTGTTTCTTTGGGAAAAGACGGTGCAGCCTATATTACGGAGCAAGAGGCGTGGCGCATAAAACTTCCTCCTGCAAATTCGCAAAGCACCGTGGGAGCAGGCGACTCGATGGTGGCCATGACGGCCTATAGCCTGCTTCAAAACCTGCCCTTGCAAACGCTGGCAGAACTGGCTTCGGCAGCCGGAACCGTAACCGCCACAAAGCCGGGGACAGAAGTTTGCCGACCGGAAGAAGTAGAAGCCTACCGGCTGCAATTAAAAGCACAGAGATTGTGGTAATAAAGATAATGATAAAGTCGCAAAGCTGTTGAGTTTTGCGACTTTTTTACTTTAAAAGGAGTTATATTGGTTTAATATGTATATTTTAGGAAAAAACGGCTATAATAAAAAGAAGCATTAGGAAAGGAACGAAGAAAAATGGGCAAACAGGTTGTGGCGTTTTTTTCAGAAGAACAGCAGGCAGAAGAAGCCTTGGGGCAATTGACAGCATCGGGATTTGACAGAGAGGATATTTCTATTTTAAGTAAGAGAGATGTAGGTGGTGTTGAAGCCGGCAAAGAACAGCGGGATGGCATGACCACAGGAGGCGTGATTGGGGCGGCAACAGGGCTCATTATGGGTCTTTCGGTTTTTGCTGCACCGGGCATTGGCTTGCTTGCAGCGGCAGGACCTGCGGCATCGCTTCTGGCCGGGGCGGCTGCAGGGGGCATTATTGGCTCTTTGGCGGACATGGGATTTTCAGAGGGCGACACACAGCTCTATGTAAAAGAACTTGAAAAAGGAGCTGTTTTTCTTTCAGTAGACACAGAGCAAAATGAGGAAGCAAAAGAAATTCTTCAAAGAGCTGGCGCTTACCGCGTAGATTTGCGCTAAAGAGGGACAAAATTTTTTAAAAAACTTTCAAAAAAGTGTTGACAAGGCAAAAAAATGGTGCTATAATATAATTCCGTGCTGCAGAGGCACGCTGTGAACCTTGAAAATTGAACAGAGCAGGCTCTAAATAAATTACTTTGAGTAATTTTGGAT
>JAZNRE010000042.1:0-4985 GCA_045590535.1 Clostridia bacterium | reverse complement strand
GGGCTTATGAGCCAAACCAACGAAACAAACGACGGATTTTTGCCCGCTGATAATTCCTTTGGAACAGAGCAGGGTTTAAGAGGTCTTATTGCCCTGAAACTGTTTGATGAAGGCGAAATGATTTACGACTTTAAAGATTATCCTCAAAATGAAGCCAGAGCCACAAAAGAAATCTCACCAAGTCCATCGTGGAGCGGTGGTGGTCCAATCAGCAATGTTCAGGATAAAGATGATGAAAAAGAGCCAGATAAGACGGAGGAAAAGCCACAGGGCTTGAATGAAAAAAATAAAGATGTAAAAATTTTGGAAATTGTTTTTAGTGAGAAGACATTTGATGATATTCAAAATCATAAAAATCAAAAGGCTATTGAAGAACTTGCAAAGAGAGGCATTATTAATGGTAAAAGTGAGAAAAATTATTGCCCTGACGAGACAATGACGCGGGCAGAGTTTGCAGCTATTGTGGTGAGAGCTTTAGGTTTACCTGAAAAGAATGAAGGAAACTTTCTTGATGTAAAAGAAAATGATTGGTTTAAAACCTATGTAAACACAGCTTTTTCTTATGGCATTGTTAACGGTATTTCAGAGAATGAATTTAATCCTCAAGGAGAAATCACTCGTGAAGAAGCAGCAACAATGGTTTTAAGAGCGGCTATGCTTTGCGGCATGAGCGGTGATTTAAATGATACCGAAGTGAGAAATTCCCTTGCTGAATTTTCTGATTATGTAGAGGCGTCAGAATGGGCAAAGCAGGCGCTGGCATTTTGCTTTAACGAAGAAATTCTGGATAAAAGCGTTATAGAGGTAAAACCCAAAACAGAGATTTTAAGAGCTGAGATTGCTCAAATGCTTTATAATATGCTTGGCAGGGCAAAGCTGATATGAGAAAAAAATTATTTTTAATTTATATTTTAATATTAGTTGTGGCTGTTTTTGTTTCTTGTAGCAAGGCAAATATTTCTCAAAGCATTAAAAACAAGTCAATTGTAACGACAACAGAGAAAGCGGCAGACGAAAGTTTGCCACTCTCTGTGCAGAAAAACTATGCCAAGCAGCAAGAGAATGAAGACACAAAGACAGAAGATGATATATATGATGCCAACGACAATCAAGATGGCCAAACTGATGTAAGCGATACAAAAGAAGCAAATGAAAACATAACGGAATGCATGCTGTCGGTGCGATGTGATGCTATTTTAAATAATATGGATAAACTTGATAAAAGCAAAATTTCAATGGTGCCCAAAGATGGAATCATATTTCCTCAAACAAAAGTTATCTTTTATGCTGGCGAAAGTGCTTATAATGTTTTATCCAGAGAGTTGAAGAAACACGGGATACATATTGATTTTGTCAATGCACCGATGTATAATACAGTATATATCAAAGGTATCTCAAATTTATATGAACACGATTGCGGAGAGCTTTCCGGCTGGATTTATAAAGTCAACGGGATAGTGCCGGGTTATGGGTGTTCCCAATATATCCTGAAAGATGGAGATAATATCGAATTTGTCTATACTTGTGATTTGGGCCGGGATATAAAGTAATTTTAATGCATAAAGGGGGGCAAGAACGGCTTTGAATGAATTTAAAACATATCATCCAATAGTCAATTTCATATATTTTGTGTTGGTTATAGGCTTTTCTTGCCTGTTTATGCACCCTGTATGTCTTTTTATATCTCTTATCTGTGGGTTTGCCTATTCGGTGATGCTTAAGGGCAAAATGGCAATTAAAACCAATTTAATTTACATGTTGCCCATGTTGCTTTTCATGGCGCTGATCAACCCGTTGTTCAATCATGCAGGCAGCACGATTATAGCGTATTTTCCCAACGGCAATCCACTCACGCTGGAATCGATTCTCTACGGACTTTGTGCTGCAACCATGCTTGCAAGTGTTATTTACCATTTTAGCTGTTATAACGAAGTCATGACAAGTGATAAGTTCATTTACATTTTTGGAAAAATGATTCCAGCTATGTCTTTGGTTATTTCCATGACGCTTCGGTTTGTGCCTCGGTTTTTGGCGCAACTTAAGGTAGTTACCAATGCGCAAAAGTGCTTGGGGCGTGACATAAGCAGCGGTAACATGATAAAAAGGGCCAAAAACGGCCTTGCTATTTTGTCGATTATGGCAACCTGGTCCCTTGAAAATGCCATTGAAACAGCAGACAGTATGAAAGCCCGGGGCTATGGCATACCCGGAAGAACGGCTTTTTCAATCTATACCATTGAGACTCGGGATAAACTGGCGCTGATTCTCGTTTTACTTTTAGGAACATATACCTTCGTCGGCAATTTGTTTGGCGGCATGTCTTTTCAATACTTTCCGTCACTTATTGGGGTAGAAATGACGGCGTTTAATGTGAGTGTATTTTTATCATATTTTCTTTTATGTTCATTACCCATCATTTTAGAAATAAAGGAGGCGATGAGATGGAAAGCTTTAAGGTCGAAAATTTAAGTTTTGCTTATCCAAACAGCAGCAAAAATGCATTGCAAAACATAAGTTTTACCGTAAATCAAGGGGAATTTATTTTGATTTGCGGACAATCCGGTTGCGGCAAAACCACACTTTTAAGGCTTTTAAAACCGTCCTTGTCGCCTTTTGGAAGCAAAAGCGGGGACATTTTATTTGAAGGGAAATCTCTTTCACAGTGTAGTGCGAAAGAGCAGACGGCCGGCATCGGTTTTGTTATGCAAAACCCGGACAATCAGATTGTAACCGACAAGGTTTGGCATGAACTGGCATTCGGTTTAGAAAGCCTGGGCGTTAAAACCCCTGAAATCAGAGCAAAAGTTGCCGAAATGGCCGCTTTTTTTGGCATTGAAACATGGTTTCACAAAAAAGTTTCAGAGCTTTCTGGCGGGCAAAAACAACTGTTAAATTTAGCATCCGTTATGGTGATGCAACCTTCGGTTTTAATTTTAGATGAACCCACAAGTCAGCTTGACCCCATTGCCGCCTGCGAGTTTTTGAAAACTCTTGAAAGAATCAATCGTGAGCTTGGGGTGAGTGTGATTATCACAGAGCATCGGCTGGAAGATGTTTTTCCCATGGCGGACTGTGTACTTGTTTTAGATGGGGGTGAAATTATTGCAGATGGAGTACCAAGTGAGACAGGCAGAATTTTAAACGATATGCAGCATGAAATGTGCAAAGCCCTACCGACCCCTGTGCGTGTTCACAGCGGGGTTAAAAATGATTTACCTTGTCCCATGACGGTGAGAGAGGGTCGGGTTTGGCTCCGGGAGTATGAAAAAGAGCATGGATTAAATCCCCAAGCCATTCCAAAAGATACACCATCAAATAAAAAGGACACAGCAATTGAAATAAAAGACGCCTGGTTTCGATATGAAAAGCATTTGCCCGATGTTATTCGTGGCTTGCATATAACCGTTCAATCTGGTGAGCTGTTTTGCCTTTTGGGTGGTAACGGCACAGGAAAAACCACAGTGCTTTCGCTTATTTCAGGGCTTTACAAGGTCTATAGAGGCAAAGTTTTCATAAAAGGAGAAAATATTTTAAACATCCGTAATTTATATAGTGGATTTTTGGGCGTTTTGCCGCAAAATCCCCAAAGCGTGTTTGTTAAAAATACGGTTTATTTAGATTTGCTTGAAATTTTATCCGAAGAAAACCTTTCGGAAAAAGAAAAGGAAAATAAGATACAATGCATAGCGAAACTTTGCCGAATTAAAGCCCTTTTAGAGCGCCATCCTTATGATTTATCCGGTGGAGAACAACAAAGGGCAGCTCTTGCTAAAATTTTGCTGAAAGAGCCTGAAATTTTGCTTTTAGACGAGCCTACAAAAGGTATGGATGCACATTTTAAAGAGGAATTTGCAAGCATTTTAGCCAATTTAAAGGCAAAGGGCACAACCATTTTAATGGTATCTCATGATGTGGAGTTTTGTGCCGAATATGCCGACAGATGTGCGCTAATTTTTGACGGCAACATAACCTCCGTCGATACACCGAGAGAATTCTTCAAAGGCAAGAGTTTTTACACTACGGCAGCAAATCGTATGGCAAGAACAAGCCTGCCGGATGCAGTTTTGGCCGAGGATATTATTTTGGCTTGCGGTGGAACAATAAAAAAAGATGAAACAAAGGGAAAAGATGTAGAATTTAAAGCAAGTGACAAGGAAGAACCACAGGAGCCACGCACAACTGAAACGGTGGTTAAAATAGAGAAGGCAGCAAAAAAACAACGGGGGAATAAGGGAGCATGGAGCTCATTTTTAATGCTATTCTTAATTCCTCTCACCCTTTATTTTGGCCCGCGGATTTTTGGTGAAAGAAAGTATTATGCCATCAGTCTGTTTGTTTTGCTTGAAACCATGATTCCTTTTTTTGTGGCTTTTGAACGACAAAAACCCCAGGCAAGAGAAGTTGTTTTGGTCAGCGTTTTGTGCGCCATTGCCGTTTGCGGCAGAGGAGCCTTTTTCATGCTCCCGCATTTTAAACCCACTGCCGCACTTGTGATTATTGCCGGTGTGTGTCTTGGAAGTCAAACGGGCTTTTTGGTAGGCAGTGTTACGGCTTTTGTTTCTAATTTCTTCTTTGGGCAAGGTCCGTGGACGCCCTGGCAAATGTTTACCTTGGGTTTGATTGGTTTTTGTGCCGGCCTTCTTTTTGAAAAAAACATTTTGCCAAAAACCAAAGTGCTTTTATGCATTTTTGGATTTTTAACGACTTTCATTATCTATGGTGGTATTATGAACTCGGCATCCATCCTCATGTGGCAAAACAAAATCACATGGGAAATGATCATGACAGCTTATGCTACAGGCTTTTTGTTTGATTTAATTCACGCCGTTTCAACGGCCTTCTTCCTTTGGGTTTTATCCGGAGCGATGATTGAAAAATTGGATAGGATTAAAGTTAAATTTGGATTTGGAAGGATATAGATTTTTTAACAAAATAATACAAAAATTAAAGGCAATTTTCTGATTGAAAGTTGCCTTTTTCCTTTT
>JAZNRE010000041.1:0-5013 GCA_045590535.1 Clostridia bacterium | reverse complement strand
GTGTAGGCCAAATAACGCTATGATATCTGCACATTGACTCAACATTAGTGTTCATGGAACCTGAAGGAGATTGACCGCTAACACCTGAGAAAAGTGCATTGGTAGCAACAACGCCGCTGTACTTTCTTGCAGCCTTGTAGTTATCCCACTGCTTATTATAAACATTCATGATACCAGCATCAAAATGCTGTTCATTCATACCATAAGCGATTAAGTTATAATCGTTGTTGTCGCTGAGGCGAGCTTCAGCAATGTAAAGGTTGTCAGCAGCGCTAACACCCTTCATAACAACACGCAGAGTGGTTGAATCAGCCGGGATGGGGTCAAACAGCAGTGCATGATAGCCAGCCTGACGGCTGCCGCCTGTACCATAAGTCATGGTGCCTTCAGCATGTTTTACCCAGTTGTCGCCATCTTTAATCTGAATTTCATAGGAGCTGAAGGGAGCGCTTTCGCCAACCCAGAGGTCTAAACGACGCATAGCTTTGCCGCCTAACCATTTGAACTCCAGAGTTTTGTTGTTTGTGTCTTTTTCGAACTTATGAACATAGTCTGCTGCAGCAGCGCCATTATACCAATAGTTACCATCCTGATTGTACATCAGCATACCAACACCAAGGCTGTATGTGATGCCATCGCTTAACGGTTCTGTTACAATGGTCTTTTGGCCGTTATCGATAGCTAAAATATATTCATCAGGGAGGTCAATTTCTTCTTCTTCTTCGTCGTCACCAAGGCCGAGTTCGTCTTCAGCCATCTGATACATTTCAATGTTAGCAACTGCGGCATCATCGGAAGGATTCTTGAATACTACCATCCACTGACCGCCGGAAAGAGAATTAGGAATGTCTAAAACAGTCCAGTCTGCACCGCTAACTACACCATCATAAGATGCAACCTTTGTCCATTCAGATGTGTTAGCATCCCCATAATTCTCAGCGATGGTATACAAATTCGCCATACCATTACCATTATCAACATAAACATCAAAGCCCTCAGTATAACCTGTGTTCATGTTAACTTTAATGCGGTTTACTTTTACAGTATGGCAGTTCGGGTTTCTACCGGAGAAGTTTACAGCATAATACAAGCTGCCGTTAGCATTGGGAGTAAGATATTGTTTCGCGTCGTTATTCAGAAGTGTAGGCCAAATAACGCTATGATATCTGCACATTGACTCAACATTAGTGTTCATGGAACCTGAAGGAGATTGACCGCTAACACCTGAGAAAAGTGCATTGGTAGCAACAACGCCGCTGAACTTTCTTGCAGCCTTGTAGTTATCCCACTGCTTATTATAAACATTCATTTTACCGCTATCGAAATGCACTTCATTCATGCCATATGCGATTAAGTTATAATTGTTGTTATCGCTGATGCGAGCTTCAGCAATGTAAATCTGTGCATTTACATTCTTCATAACAACACGCAGAGCGGTTGAAGTGGCCGGGATGGGGTCAAACAGCAGTGCATGATAGTCAGCCTGACGGCTGCCGCCAGTACCATAAGTCATGGTGCCTTCAGCATGTTTTACCCAGTTTTCGCCATCTTTAATCTGAATTTCATAAGAATCAAAGACGCCGCCTTCACCAACCCAAAGGTCAACACGACGAACAGCTTTGCCGCCATTCCAGTTGAATTCCAGGATCTTGTCGTTAGTGTTATTAGCGAAAGCATATACATAGTTTGCTGCTGCAGCGCCATTATACCAATAGTTGCTATCCTGATTGTACATCAGCATACCAACACCCAAGCTGTATGTGATTGTGTCGGTTAAAGGCGCTGTTGCATCGGTAGATGCGCCATTATCAATGGCTGTGATGGTTAAACCGTCAGCTGATGTAACATCAGCTGCAAAAGTTGCCATGGGTAACAGTGAGATAACCATCAATGTTGCTAATAAAAGTGCAACTTTTTTCATGTTATTTTTACCACCTTTCATGTTAAAAAACATTTTTGGATTTATAACTTTAATTTTTAAATTTATGCCGTTTGGGTAACAAGAAAACAAACGACCCAAAGCCCTCTGCCCCATCAAAATTAAAAAAACCAAGAGTTTTAGAACGTAAACAAATGATAAAAGTTAATGCGACGGGCTGAAGGTTTTAAGCTTTGTCTGCTCTCTTTATCTGCATAAAGCATAAACAGAAAAATACTATTAATAAAAGTGATTGGGCGAGGCTTTTTCTCTTTCAAGACTTTCCTCTTTAAGGCTCCTTGTGTAAAGGGAGCTGTCAGCGTTAGCTGACTGAGGGATTGTTTCTTCTCAAGGCTTCTCCTTGAGGAGAGGCTCCGCCGTAGGCGGTGGTGAGGTGTTTTCTGTGGAACGCCTCGTTTGGCGTTCCGCGGAATGACACGCAGGTCATTCCCTACGGTTTTTCTTCTTATATTAAATAAGGAAGAAAAACCATCTCCTCATGAATCCCTCCACCATCTTCGATGGTCCCCCTCCCTTTAGGCAAGGGAGGCATGGCAAGGAGGGCTTTGAGAATTTTGCCTCTTGCTCGGCTCTTTTTTGTTAAAGCTGCCTGCCAAATGAAAACCTGCTCAAGAACTGTTTCTGCTATAACAATCCTTTTGCCTGTTAAACAGTGACGGCTTCTTTAATTTAGAAGAGCTTTTTCTCTCAAAGCCTTGTTGCTTAGCAAGTTAGGCACTCTTGGTGCATGAAAGACTGTTTCTGCTATAACAGCTTTTTGCAGCCGCAAACGCTACTACCCTCTAAGCAACAAAAGCTTTAAAAGATGCATTTCACTTTAATTAAACGAGTTATATTATTTACCGGAACGGTCGAAAGCAGCCTGCAGGATTTCCAGGTAACGCTCAAGACCTGTGTCTTCCATGTAAGAAATGTATTCATCCCAATCTTTATCAATGTCAGCTTCGCCGGTTACAAACTTGGTGAACCAGGTCTGCTCTGCATTGAAGATGTTCAGATGGATGTCAGAATATTCTTCTGCTTCTTCAGGTGCAACAGCTGGGTCTGCTAAGGAGTTATCAACCTCGTACTGTTTGTAGGTTTCATAGTGCTTATAGGTTTCGTCGTCTTTAGAAGAAGCGTGGTTGTAGTCGATTGTGTGGAAAGAGTCATCGAGACTTACATACAGAGGACCAAAGTTGTTCCAGCTGATGTTCTGGGACATGCTGGAGCTTGCGGAACCTTCAGTATCAACTACGTCATAAACCCATTTAGCCTGCTCGCCGTTAGGACCGAGCTCGCCTTCTTTAGCTTCACGGAAGCCAACGCCACCAACACCGTTACGGCTCATTAAGGAGCCTTCGGTTGAGAACAGGTAGTCGATCCATTTAACTGCCAGTTCGGGGCTTGCGCATGCGCTGGTTACATTAAACATAGCATAGAAGCTTTCCTTATTTTTAACTGTTGCACGAACACCCTCGGGGCCTTCGAGAGGCGGAATGCTTGTGAATTCATAGAAGCGTTGTTGCTGACCGTTACCAACGGTGAACATACCACGCCACATACCGGCTGCACAACCCAAAATGGGAGGGTTGCTTTCACCAATGGAGGTGATTTGTGTTCTGTCTAAGATAAAGGTGTCGCTATAGAGCAGGCCTTCATCATAGAGGCGTTTGAAATAACGGAGACCTTCGCGATACTCAGGCTGAGTAGCAACGATTTTAACTTCGCCGTTTTCATGATACCAACCTGTGCCACCTGCGGGAATGAATGCACTCATGATGTAATCACGAATACCAACATCGCCCATTGCGCCACGAGCTGTGAGAGGAATTTCGTCTGCAATGCCGTTGCCGTTGGGGTCTTGTTCTTTGAAGGCTTTCAGCATTTCATAAAATTCTTCTGTGTTCTGAGGCATGTCAATGTTCAGTTTTTCAAGCCAGGGCTTGTAAACCCACATTGCATTCAGGTACTGAGAAGAGTAAGCGTTTGAGTAACGAGGCAAGCCATAGATTGCATCGTTAATGGTGATGCCCGGTTCAACAGAGGGGTCATCTTCAAACATTTTCTTAATGTAGTAACCATACTTTTCGATGGCAGGTTTGATGTCAACCAAAATGCCTTCTTCTGAATACTTCAAAGAAGATGCTTTGTTTACACCGGCTGACAAGAGGATGTCATCGTAGTCACCACTGGCAATCATCAGGTTGAGAGCCTGACCGGCGTCACCGGAGGCAACGTTCCATTCAATGTGAACGCCTGTCTTTTCTTCGTAGTACTTTGTGAACTCATTGGTTTCAAAGTTTTCTACCATGGGGCTCTTAACTGCGAAAGCTGTCATGGTTACGGGCTCTTCGACAATGGGGAATTCATTAACGCCGGTGAGCTTAATGTTTTCATTGCCGGTAGAGGTTTTCTTTGCAGCACAACCGCCAAACAGCATGCTAATGCAAAGAACGACTGCGACAATTGCTGCGATTTTTCTTGTTTTCATGAAAAATCCTTCCTTTCTTCTTTTAAATAAATTAACCTACTATATTCATACACAGAGGTTAGCTCTGCATAAGACAAAAATTAAATTGTTTTAAGAGTTGCCGTTTTGCTTCTATTATATAATAGGAAGCATCTTTTCAACTGCCCTTTAAACAGGTTTGAGGTTTTTCACCTTGTCCGTCAGCCATTGCTGACACCTTCATAAATCCCTCCAGCGTCTGCGACGGTCCACCTCTCTTTAAGGCAAGGGAGGTATTGGCAATAGAAATTTAAGGGATTTAAATGTAAAGCATCAACCCTTTACAGAGCCGACCATGATACCCTTGGTGAAATATTTCTGTGCACATAAGTACAGGACAACCATAGGCACACTGGCCACAACAGCCAATGCATATTTCAAAAGTTCGCTCATTTGCTGGGCGTTAACTTCCATAGCACTGGGGATGGTTACATTCACCTCATTCATTTGGCTGAGAACCAAAATCTCTTGCAATACAATCTGAATCGGTTGCAAGGATTGGTTTTGCAAATAAAGGTAAGCACCCATAAAGGTGTTCCAATGACCTACCGCATAGTAAAGAGCAACAACGGCGAGTACCGGT
>JAZNRE010000040.1:0-25522 GCA_045590535.1 Clostridia bacterium | reverse complement strand
TTCATCGGCACAATTCCTTTGTCTGTTGCGGTGGCTATGTTGGCCCTTGTGATGATGCTTATTAAAATCAGTGGCTACTTTGATGTGCAGGTCACCCTTTATTTTGCACGCTATGGCTATAGTGGCACCTTTGCCGGACTGAAAAATGCTTTGTCATCCTTGGGTGTTGTAGCGGCCAGCGGTGGCTTTGGCGTGTTGGCCGATAAATTTGGTTGGGGCGCCATTACGCTGAGTTGGCTCATCATGGGGGTGCTGCTGATTTTATGTTGCATACAACCAATTTTGCAATGGAAAAAGTATTTTGGCGTAGCGGCAGATAAATAATAAAACCCGGCAAAAGAGAAATAAAACGGCTCCCTTAATAAAGGGAGCCGTTTTGCATAACAACTGTTTTAAGAATTTGCGGTTTCTTCTTCCGCCTCTTGTGGAGCAGCTTCAGGAGCTTCCGTGTTTTCCGGAGCGTTTTTTGCCGCAATTTGTGTGCCCTGGCTGTTAATGGTTGTGGGCTCCGGCAGAAGCAGTTCCGATGCCTTTACAAAACGATAGCCCTCTTCCTGCAGTTTTTTGATGATTTGTGGCAGGGCGGCGGGGGTGTTTTTGGCACCGTTGTGGAAGAGCATCACCGAGCCGGGTCTTACCCGTTTTAAAACCCGGGTTACAATATCCTGGGTGTCTAAATCCTTCCAATCTAAGCTGTCAACATCCCATTGCAGCGTTTTGTGCCCAAGCTCTTCGGCGGCACGGATGACGGTGTTGTTATATTCGCCGTAAGGCCCGCGAAAAAGGGTTGGTCGCACGCCGGTAACCGCCTCAATTTTATCGGCACAGCCCGCAATTTCTTCTTTAACCTTTTCGGTTGAAAGCTGGTCAATGTGGGGGTGCGTGTCAGAGTGGTTCATAATCTCGTGGCCTTTATCGGCAAACTTTTTCACCGACTCCGGATATTTTTCAACCCAACTGCCCACCATAAAAAAGGTGGCTTTTACCTGATAGGTATCCAAAATTTCAATCAGTTGGTCGGTGTCAGCGTCATCCCAGGCGGCATCAAAGGTCAGGGCACAAACCTTTTCATCACCCCGATCCACATTGTAAATGGGCAACAGACGCTCGGTTGCCTCTCCGTTAAAAACCGTTGTGGCGGCGTTTGAACTAAAAAAGAAGGTTAAAACAGCGCAGAGGAGCAAGGCGCCATAGGCAAAGAGCATTTTTTTGTTAACAACCAAAATTCGCATGACTTCATAGCCTTTCTGACTCACAAAAATAAAAGCCGTGGACGGATGCAGTGCATCTTTTGTCGGCGGCAAATCTCTCCCGCCGTGAGCCTGGCGGGGCATCTGTTAACAATTATATGTGGAGAGATGAAAGAGTATGCCCTTTGAAATTATCACCTCTGTCAGCTTGATTTTAACAAGAAAACACGCCTCTTCCCATAAGAGAAGAAGCGTGTTTAATTTTATTGCTTGATTTGTCCTGTGGCTACTGCGCTAAAACCTTATCCAAGGCGCAGAGCAAAGCTACTTTTGCGCTTTCATAGGTCAAGCCACCCTGCAGATAAACTGCAAAGGGCTCACGAATGGGGGCATCGGCTGAAATTTCAATACTGGCACCGGAAACAAAGGTGCCGGCAGCCATAATAACAGGGCTTTCGTAGCCGGGCATGTCCCAGGGCTCAGGGCAAACCTGACTGTCAATGGGTGAGCCTTTTTGAATGCCCTGGCAAAAAGCACAAACCTTTTCGGCACTACCTAACCGAATGGCCTGAATAATGTCGGTGCGCAGACTATCGGCTGTGGGGCAAACATCATAGCCGGCAAGTTCAAAAACCCGGGCTGCCAAAGCAGCGGATTTTAAGCTTTGCATAACCGTGTGGGGCGCCAGGAACAAGCCCTGGAAAAAGAGACGGTTCACCCCCAGGGTTGCACCCACCTCGCCGCCAATGCCAGGGGAGGTTAAGCGGGCAGCTGCCAGCTCTACCAAGTCGCGGCGACCAGCAATGTAGCCACCTGTGGGCGCCAGACCGCCACCGGGATTTTTAATTAGTGAACCGGCCATCAAATCGGCACCAACGGCCGTTGGCTCAAGCTCTTCAACAAATTCACCATAGCAATTATCCACCATGCAAATTACATGGGGAGCAATTCCTTTAATAAAGCCAATGAGCTCTTTAAGGTCACAAATGGAAAGGGATTTGCGCCAGGCATAGCCTTTTGAGCGCTGCATGGCCACCATTTTAACAGAGGGGTCAAGGGCAGCTTTAATGGCGTCATAATCCGGAGAGCCATCCGAAAGCAAAGGCACAACCTTGCTATTCACGCCCCAATCGGCCAAGGAGCCGCTTCCTGCCTCACCCCGCAGTCCCACAACCTCTTCCAAGGTGTCATAGGGGGTGTCGGTGGCAAAGACCACGGTGTCGCCTGGGCGCAAAATGCCAAAAAAGCAGGCGGCAAGGGCATGGGTTCCTGAAACAATCTGTTGGCGGACCAAAGCCGCTTCAGCCCCAAAAACCGAGGCGTAAATCCGGTCTAATGCATCCCGGCCGGCGTCGTCATAGCCATAGCCGGTGGTGCCGGTTAAATGGCGCTCGCTAATGGTCTCTTCGTGAAAGGCGGCAAGCACTTTTGCCTGATTGACCTCGGCCATTGCTTCAAACCGACGAAAAGGCTCGGCCAGGTCTTCTTCGGCGCGACGCAGAAGAGCAATGGTTTGCGGGCTGATGCCATAGGCATCTTTCATAATCTGATTCATCAAAGCGTGTATACTTCCTTTGCTGACAAAACGCGAACACCGCCGCCGGTTAAGGCTTTTTCAGCGGCGTCGGCATCGTCTGTTTTCATGATCACATAGGCTTCGTTTTCCTTTTTGCTCACAAAAGCGTAGAGATATTCAAGAGCAATGTCGTTATCTCTTAAAAGGCACAAAGCTTTGTTCAGGCCGGAGGGCTCATCGTCAATCTCCACAACGATAACCTCGGTGGATTTTACCATAATATCATACTGTTCTAAAATGGAAACGGCTTTTTCCGGGTCCTGCACAATCATTCTGAGAATGCCGAAGTCGGTGGTATCGGCAATAGACAGGGCACGAATGTTAATGCCGCCTTCTGCCAGTGCCGTGGTAATTTTGGATAATTTACCTCTGGCGTTTTCTACGAATACAGAAATTTGTTTTACTCGTTCCATAATGATTCCTTCCTTTCTTGCATGAAATTTAAAAGAGAAATCCGCTGTTTTGTTTTTATTGTTCATAGCCTAAAGCAAAGGCTTTTTGATTGAGTTCCAAAAACTTTGCAGGAACAGCATCGGTAAGGGCGCCCTCCCAGATTTCTTTGGAAAGGGGCGAATTCTTTGCCATAACGCCGATTAAAGCCACATTCACAGCCTTAATGTTGCCTGCCTTTTTGGCAAGGTCTAAGGCGTCGCAGGTGATAATGGTGATGCCTTTTTCTTTAATGGTTTCGGTGATGTGTTCAGGATAGGACATAGCACCGGTGATAACCGGCATGGGATTGGTTTTTTGGGTGTTCACAATCATCACGCCATCTTTTTTTAAATAGGGCAGGCTGCGATATGCCTCCAGCTCTTCAAAAGCAATAATCATGTCGGCTTCGCCCTTTTCAATAACAGGAGAATCCACACGGTCGCCGTATTTCACATAGGTCACAACACTACCGCCACGCTGGCTCATGCCGTGGACCTCAGATAATTTAACTTGTTTACCGGCCCGCAGGGCTGCGGCGCCTAAAATGCGACTAGCAAGCAGTGTACCCTGTCCGCCAACGCCTACAATCATAATATTCATAAAAACCTCCATCCGCCCCTTTAGGAGCGCTGTGTTATTTTGAGAAAAGCTTTATTTTTGTACAATAGCACCAAATTTGCAAACATTAACGCAAAGACCGCAACCGTTGCAAAGGGTGTCATCAATCACCGGGCCGTTTTCGGTCATGGAAATGGCAGGGCAACCCAGCTTCATGCACATTTTGCAGTTTTTGCAGGCGTCAGTAATGGTGCAGCAGCCTGTGTAGCCGGCTTTTTTAAGCAGTGCGCAGGGGCGCTGTGCAATGATAACAGAGGGTGCCTCTGTGGCTAAATGCTCACGGAGAACCTTTTCAAAATTATCCACATCAAAGGGGTCAGCCACGGTGACCAAATCAACGCCAAGAGCGTGGCAAAGCTTTTCTAAATCTACCTGACGAGTGGGCTCGCCTTTAATGGTCAAGCCAGTTGAGGGGTTATCCTGATGGCCGGTCATACCGGTGATGGAATTATCCAGAATAATTACGGTTGAGGTGCCTTTGTTATAAACCATGTCCATAAGACCGGTCACACCGGAATGGAGGAAGGTGGAATCGCCCAAAACAGCAACAGACTTTTGAGCAAATTCACGACCACGGGCTTTTTCCATGCCGTGGAGGCCCGAAATGCTGGCACCCATGCAAATGATGGTGTCAATGCTGTCTAAAGGTTTGGCACAACCCAAGGAATAGCAGCCAATGTCGCCGCTTGTGACAAGCTTTAATTTATTTAAAACATAAAACACACCACGGTGCGAGCAGCCAGGGCACATAACCGGAGGACGAACGGGAATTTCTTCATCCACCGTATAGGTTTCGGGGGCCTTTTCACCGGCTAATTTTTCCCGCAGGAAAGAGGCGGAATATTCGCCTAAAAGGGAGAGCTTATCTTTGCCCTGCACTGAAAGACCCATGGCCTTAATCTGCCGTTCTAACACGGGGTCTAATTCTTCAATCACATAGCATACATCAACCTTGCTGACAAAATCAGCAATCAAGGCTTTGGGCAAGGGATTTACCATACCCAGTTTTAAGAACGAAGCGTTGGGGAATGCCTCACGGGCATATTGATAGGCAATACCGGCAGTGATAATACCAATTTTGGTATCCTGCATTTCCACCCGGTTTAAAGCGGAGCTTTCACCAAATTCAGAAAGGGCCTCCATGCGCTTTTCCACAACAATGTGTCTGGGTCTTGCATTAGCCGGCACCATAACATTTTTAGAGGCATCTTTTTGATAGTCCTTCACCGGCACATCTTCACGGGGGAAGAGCTCAACCTCGCTCTGAGAGTGCGCCACGCGGGTGGTAAGACGAACCATAACCGGTGTGTCAAACTTTTCACTGATGGCATAAGCCTCTTTCACAAAGTCACGGCACTCGGCGCTGTCAGCAGGCTCTAACATGGGCACTTTGGCAGCAATGGCATAGTTGCGGCTGTCCTGCTCGTTCTGTGAGCTGTGCATGCCCGGGTCGTCGGCAACGCAAAGCACAAGACCGGCGTTAACACCAATGTAACTCATGGTGAATAAGGGGTCTGCTGCCACATTCACGCCAACATGCTTCATGGCTGAAAGAGAGCGAGCACCGGCAATTGCAGCACCGGAAGCCACTTCAACGGCCACCTTTTCATTGGGCGCCCATTCGGCGTATATTTCATCATATTTTGCAATAAATTCTGTAATTTCTGTACTGGGTGTACCCGGATATGAGGAAGCAACCCGCACGCCTGCTTCATAAGCGCCTCGTGCAATTGCTTCGTTGCCAAGCATCAATTTTTTCATAGTTTCAAAGCCTTTCTGCCCGTAAAAATAGGGTGGAGCTGTCTGCATCGGGCAGGCATAACAGCATGGTTTTATGGGATTGCAGTTGAGGGATTATCGTTGGTCAATGACGCGTTTTGCCTTGCCCGCCGTCCGGGGAATGCTCTTTGGCGCCATTAGTTTGACTTTAGCGGAAAGTCCCAACACCACCTGCAATTTGTGTTTAATGCGTTTTTCAACCGCCTCAAGCTGTGTAAAGCTTTCTAAAAGCGTAGCATCGGCAAGCTCTACCTGCACTTCCAACTGGTCGGTATAGCCTTTTTTGGTAACAATTAACTGATAGTGAGGAGCAATGTGTTCCATGCCCACCAAAACACTTTCAATCTGTGAGGGGAAAACATTAACACCACGAATGATGAGCATATCATCGGTACGACCCTGAATTTTTGCCATACGGCGATTCGTACGGCCGCACTGGCAACGCTCGTCAATCAAATAAGAAATATCCTTTGTGCGATAGCGCAACATCGGAATGCCTTCTTTGTTAATGGTGGTAATAACCACTTCACCGGTTTCACCATCGGGGAGAACTTCGCCGGTTTTGGGGTCAATAATTTCATAAATGAAGCAGTCCTCGGCAATGTGCTGACCGTTTTTGTAAATACATTCACCGGCAACACCGGGACCCATAACCTCGGAAAGACCATAGTTCTCTGTGGCCAAAACGCCCAGTTTATCTTCTAAAACGGCCCGCATCTCTTCGGTGTGACCTTCAGAGCCAAGCATGGCAAGCCGAAGCTTAAAATCGTCTTTTTTATAGCCCATTTCTTCCATCACTTCAGAAAGGTGAAGAGCATAAGAGGGGGTTGCAACCAAAAGGGTTGTGCCAAAATCTTTCATCAGCATAACCTGTTTTTCAGAATTGCCGCTTGAAATGGGGATGATGGTGGCGCCTAAACGCTCCAAACCGTAGTGAAGACCCAAAGCACCGGTGAAAAGGCCATAACCAAAGGCAATCTGGGCCACATCTTCATCGCTGCCGCCGGCCTGCACCACAAGACGGGCAATCAAATCGGACCAAACATCCAAATCCCGTTTGGTATAGCCCACAACGGTGGGTTTGCCGGTGGTGCCGCTGGAGGCATGCACCCGCACAATTTTTTTCATAGGAACAGCAAAAAGCCCAAAGGGATAGTTATCCCGCAGGTCGCTTTTTACAGTAAAAGGGATTTTCTGCAAATCAGAAAGGGTTTGAATATGAGAAGGTTTCAAACCGATTTCATCAAATCTCTTTTTATACATAGGAACATTTTCATATGTGTAGGCAACGGTCTCTTTCAGTCGCTCAAGCTGCAGAGCGTTCATCTCTTGCCTGGTCATACATTCCAGATGTTCTTGATAAAATTGCATAATATAGACTCCTCACATGTTGAAATTGGGAAACTTACAGTCCTTCAAAAGCCGTGTCCAAAGCGGCGGGGTCATACTTTTTGGTAAACAGGCTCACCAAAGGTGTTACCAAAACCGAAACGGCCATGGCGCAAACGCCAAAATTTTGGGATAAATTGCTGGCCGCCAAAAAGCTGTCGGTTATGGTGTAGTAAAGGGTGCAGCCGCCAACCACCAACAGGCCCGATAAAAGACCGCACCAAACGCCGGCGCGGGTAACTTTTTTTGAATACAATCCCCAGAAATATGGGCCGATAAAGCAACCGGCAACCACACCCCAAGAAAAAGACATAAGCTGCATGATAAAAGCAATTTTAAAGCTTGCAAAGATAAAGGATGCAGCTACAAACAAAAAGCAAAGAAAGCGCATTAACTTCATTTGTCTTTTCTTATCATAATCGGGCTTTACAACCGGTAACAAGTCAACGGCGATGGATGAGCTGGAGGTCAGCACAATGGAAGATAAGGTTGACATAGAGGCAGAAAGCACCAAAAGTAAAATCAAGCTGAGAATCATGTTTGTCCACAAATTGCCCGAAAGTGCATTCATAAGCATTTGAGGCACAACGGCATCGTAATTGTTGCCGGCGGGCAATGTGTTGTTTAAATACAGACGGCCAAAGGTACCCATAATATAAGCGCCAACACCAATGACAATGGCAAAGGTGGTTGAAACAATGGCCGCTATTCCGATGTGCTTTTCATCGCTGATAGCATAATATTTGTGAATCATCTGCGGCAGACCTAAGGTGCCAAAGCTTGTGAGCAAAATGTTCATCAGCAAAAAGGACCACTTGTTGCCGCCTGTAATGCTGATTAAGGAAGGCTCAATGGCAGCAAGCTTTGCAAAGCCTTCAGAAAAGCCGCCAACGACGGGATTGGCAACAATGACTGCCACCATCACAAAAACGCCCACTAACATAATAATGCCCTGAATAAAATCTGTCATAACGGTGGCAACATAGCCGCCCAAAACCAAATAAACAGCTGTAAGCACGGCAATGATAAACATGCAAACAACATCACCGTGAGCGCCAAAGATGGGGAAGATTTGCGAAAATAAATAGCCCAAGCCTTTATAAACCGTAGCGCAGTAAGGCACTAAGAAAACGAAGATGATAAGGGCGGCATAAACCTTCATGCCGGGGGACAAAAAGCGTTTTTCAAAAAACTCGGGCATGGTAGAGGCACCTAAGTTGTGAGTCATGCGCCGGGTGCGGCGAGCCAACAAAAACCAGGCCAAAAGGCAACCAATTAAAGCGTTGCCAATACCAATCCAAATGCCGCCAATACCCACTGTCCAACCGGTGCGACCGGCATAACCAATGAAAATAACGGCGGAAAAATAAGAGGTGCCATAAGCAAAAGCACTAATCCAGGGACCAATGTTTCGTCCGCCCAGCAAAAAACCCTCCATGGTTTTTGATTGCTTCGAGCTTTTAACGCCGATAAAAACCATCAATATTACAAACAAACATAAAAAAATACAAGCTATAATTTGTGTCATAGTTAACTCCATTCGTCCTCTTCTGTGTGATTATATATCGTTCAATATAGCATACATAGTCTATTGTATATTTTTTGGCGGAAAAAGTCAATAGAAAATCCTTATTTTAACGGATAAACACAGAGAAACTGTATAACAAAAAGTAAAAAAGGGAACAAATAATGGTAACAATAATCGCAAAGGAGTTTTTTTGTATGCAATTAGCAGGAACGCAAACTGAACAAAACTTAAGAACGGCATTTGCCGGAGAATCCCAGGCGCGAAACAAGTATACCTATTATGCTTCTGCGGCAGCAAAAGAGGGCTATGAACAAATAGCCGAAATTTTTGCAGAGACAGCCAAAAATGAAATGGCTCATGCAAAAATTTGGTTCAAGCTGTTAGGCGGCATCACCAACACAAAAGATAATTTGAAAGAAAGTGCAGCGGCTGAAAACAGCGAATGGACAGAAATGTATGCCGAATTTGCCAAAACGGCAAAGGAAGAAGGGTTTGACTCCATCGCCAGACTGTTTGCCATGGTGGGCGAAATTGAAAAAGAGCACGAGGAACGATACAGAGCGCTGATTGAAAATTTAGAGAAAAATCAGGTGTTCTCCCGCCAGGAAGAAGAGGTGTGGATTTGCCGGAACTGCGGTCATATTCATAAAGGAAAAGAGGCGCCGGAGGCTTGCCCGGTTTGCGCTCATCCCAAAGCGTATTTTGAAATCAGAGAAAAAAATTATTGATAAACATGCAGAAAAAAGAAATCCACTCGTGCTCATAGCACGGGTGGATATTTATTAGCCATTTTATGCAAAACTTTACCAGATTTCAACCACGGTAAAGCCCGACTCTTCAATTTTGCTTTTAATGAGGGCGTCTTCCACGGGTTTTGCATATGTAACCAATGCAACGCCTTTTTCCAAATCAACTGTGCCGGTTAGGCCATGGATTTCGCCAATAATTTCTTCAACACGGGCTTTGCAATGGGGGCAATGCATGCCCTCAATTTTAAAGGTCTTTTGCAGGACAGCCTCTTGTGATTCACAGCCGTTGCAGGCTGCGGCATGAGGGCAGCCTACACATTTGACGCCGTTTTTCTTGGCTTTTATGATGTATAAAAGCGCGCCGCCCATAAGAATAACCAATAGAATGATAACAATTGCCGTTTTCATGGTTTACATCTCCTTGCTTAATGGTTGAATTTTTGTGGTTTTGTTAGAACGAATTGCCATGACGATAGCCACAGCGACTACAAAAAGAACTGCGATAAATCCGCTGATGGCGCCAAGCATGTTAAGAGTGTCGCCAACAATAAGAGAACCAATGGTATAGACAAGATATGCCACTGTGTAGCCAACACCAAGTTGAAGACCAATTCCGCCCCAAAGCCATTTTGCGCTCTTCATTTCGGCGTTCATTGCACCGATGGCCGCAAAGCATGGGGGGGAATAAAGATTAAACATTAAGTAGGCAAGAGCAGCCACCTTTGTGATTGCCATAATGCCGGCAACTTCAGCACCGGCGCCCTCCATAAGTGCCAGCTCTTCGGCGTCAATGAGGTTTTCAAGGCCAACAAAGCAAACGGCTAAAGTACCCACAACATTTTCTTTGGCAATAAAGCCCGTAATTGCCGCCGCAGCCAACTGCCAGGAAAGCACGCCGACAATTGGAAAAAGTAAATAAGCAAAAGGCGATGCTAAAGAAGCAAGAATAGACTGGTCGGCAGATTCAGCCACGGAAAAGCTCCAGGTAAAGGATTGCATTAGTTGCACAGCCATGTTGCAGAGCAGAATGATTGTGGCGGCTTTTACAATGTACGCCCAACCACGACTGCACATCGACTTAAATGCGCCCCACAGGGAAGGAGCCTTGTATTCGGGAAGTTCGATAATAAAGAAGTTCTTTCTTGCCTTGTATCCTGTAATAAAGTTAATGAGCAGAGCACCCAGGAAAATAAGTGCAATACCGGCAAAGTACATGAGTGCACTAATCCACCAGGCGTCCTCAAAAAACGCACCGGCAAAAAGGGCTATAACCGGTATTTTGGCACCGCAAGGCATAAAGGGGGCAAGCATTGCAGCGGCTCTGCGTTCCCGTTCATTACGAATGGTCCGGCTTGCCATGATGCCGGGAACTGCACAGCCAATGGTGATAACAAACGGAATCACCGATTTGCCGGACAGACCAACTTTTTTAAAGATGGGGTCAAGCACAACAGCGGCGCGGGACATATATCCGCAATCCTCTAAGAGAGCAATGAGGAAATACATAACCATAACAAGAGGAAGAAAACCAACAACGGCAACCATACCGCCAATAACGCCATCAACTAAAATAGCGGAAACCAGAGGATTTGCGTTTTCAAAGAATCCGCCAACAAAGCCCTGAAAGGCTTCAAGAAGAGGGACAAGTCCGGGAATAAAGGTTCCGTTTTCAAATTCATAACCTTCGGCAATCCAGGTGCCAAGAGTGGTTTGTGAGATGTAGAACACAAGGAACATAACGGCGGCAAAAATCGGAATACCCAGCCATTTATTTGTAAGAACAGCATCAATCTTATCGCCAATGTTCTTATCCTTGGTAAAGACCTTGCGGGTTTCAACATCCCCTACAATTTTATTGACAAAGTCAAAGCGCTTGCGGTCAGCGGCGTTGACAGCGGCCTTGTCAGTCAAGTCAACATAAGTCTGTATGTAAGGTGCACTTTGGCTCTTACCTGCCTGTGCAACAGCCGTTTCAATCAGCGTTTTTAATCCGTCTGCTGAAGTGGAAACAGTTTTAACAACAGGACAGCGCAGCTTTAAAGAAAGTGCATCCGCATCAATTTCGTTGCCCTTCTTTTCATTGATATCGCTTTTGTTTAAAGCAACAACCAGGGGAATTCCCAGCTCTAAAAGCTGTGTTGTGAAAAATAGGCTTCGGCTCAAATTATCAGCATCGACAATGTTGATGATAACATCGGGGTTTTCGTTTTTAACATAAGAGCTTGTAATGCTTTCTTCACTGGTGAAAGGTGACATAGAGTAAGCACCGGGAAGGTCAACAGCAACAAGTTGTTCGTCTTCTGTATATGTCTTCTTAATAAGATGCTCCTTTTTATCCACTGTAACGCCGGCCCAGTTGCCAACCTTTTCGTTGCGACCGGTTAAAGCGTTATACATGGTGGTTTTACCGGAATTTGGATTGCCCGCTAAAGCAATTCTCATGTGTATTCCTCCTTGTTTTATTAGGGCTATTTAACAGACACATTTGAGTTAGCGCCTGCTAACTCAAATGCAAAAATAAAAGACTTCATAAAGATAACTAAACTAAAATCGCTTCCGCTAACTGACGGTCAATACAGTAACGCCCATCTTTGATCGATACAACACAACTATTTTTGCGACGAGAGATAACAGAGATGGTTTCACCGCTATAACATCCTAAAGAAAACAAAAAAGAATTTAATCCTTCATCGTCGGTTATAATGGAAGAAATAATGTAATCTTTTCCTATTGTTGCTTCCATAAGGTTCATAAACATCGCCTGCCTTTTTCCTGTCTTATACAAATCGTCACATGGGGTTTCAATTTCTTTTTTAACAGTTAGCCTCTGCTAACCATTGGGTATTATATCACGAGAAACAAGCTGTGTCAAGGGTTTTTTGAAAAATTTGCTAAAGATTGTGCTGGACCCGACAGCGTTTGCAAAAAGAATGAAAATAACGACAAAAAATAAGTCTGTTTGCCAAAGAAAGGGCAAACAGACTTTGAAAATCTTATTTTGTATTCTGGTCAATAAAAGTGGCTTCAAGTTTTGAATATAATATCTTTTGGCTTGTATAAAGACCCGTGTAGCCGGACATGACATAGCTGATGGCGCAGGCCAAAGCAAAAAGCAAAATTCCTTCGGCGCCAAACACCTCAATGGATAAAATAAAGGAGGCGATGGGGCAATTCACCACGCCGCAGAAAAGACAAACAAAACCGATGGCCGCCGCAAAACCGGGGTCGAGACCCAAAAGGGGACCCATCACACAACCAAAGGTGGAGCCCACAAAAAAGACGGGCACAATCTCGCCACCTTTAAAACCGGCCGAAAGAGTGATGGCGGTGAAAAGAATTTTCAGCAAAAAGGCCTCCCAGTTTGCGTTGCCTCCCATGGCTTCGGTAATCACCTGCATGCCGGCACCGTTATAGTCTGTGGTGCCTACAATCAGGGTTAACAGAACAATTAAGGCAGAGCCGACCAAGGTGCGCAGATAGGCGTTGGGGACATAAGTCTTTAAATAATGCTCACTTTTTTTAATGGTCTGGCAAAACAGAATGCTCACCAAAGCACACAAAAGAGCCAAAATCACAACTTTAAGCACAACCCCCGCTGACAGTGCAGGAAAAACAATGGCCGAAAAACGAACCGGTGCAATGGAGAAAGAAGACGCCACAGAAAAAGCGATGATGGAGGTGAACATGCAGGGCACCAAAGCGGCGTAGTGCATCATGCCCACAGTGACCACCTCAAGGGCAAAAACAACCGCCGTCAGCGGCGTGCCGAACAAGGCAGAAAAGGCACCGCTCATGCCGGCCATAACCACAATGTGCAAATCTTTTTTATTCAGGCGAAGCACCTTGCCCACCGAGTTACCAATGCTGCCGCCCAACTGAAGAGCAGCCCCTTCTCGGCCGGCCGAACCGCCCAAGAGATGGGTGATAATGGTGCTGACAAAAATCAACGGCGCCATAACAAGGGGTACCTGATTTTCTGTTTTTACCGATTCTAACACCCGATTTGTATCCAGCTTGCCGAATTTTTTGCAAAGCTTATATAAAAATGTAATGAGCAAACCGCCTAAAGGCAGCAAATAAATCAATTGACTGCAGCTGGAGCGAAGCTCGGTTACATGCTCGATGCCAATGTGAAAAACGCTTCCGATTAAGCCGGCGGCAATGCCGACAAGAATAGAAACACCCAGCCATTTTAAGAGCGTCAAGGGATATTGTCCAACATTTTTTATAAATGATTTTGTCTTCTCCATTATGTTTTCTCCTTAAAAAAGGGATGTAAACCGAATTACATCCCTTTCAAGTTTTTAGTTAGTTGCATTGAGTGTCGCTCTTTGCAAGCTCTAATTTCTTTTGTCTTCTGTTTTTCACATCGTCAGACATGGGCTTAATGTCGCCGGCAGCTGTCAAGGCCATTCTGGTGAATAAAGGACCAAACAATTCATAAATGAGAACGGCAAACAATGTGATGTTTCGAATCAAATGACCCTCTGCACCCAATGCCATAGCGGTTGTGCACATGCCCAGGGCAACGCCGGCCTGGGGTAACAGGGTAATACCTAAATACTTATAGGTAGAAGGCTCACACTTTGTTGCTCTTGCACTAGCATATGTGCCAAAATATTTGCCGAGAGAACGGAAAATAATGTAGACAACACCAATGACAACAATGGCATAATCCGTAAACACATTGAGCTCAAGCTCAGCGCCGCTGATGACAAAAAACAGGGCAAAAAGCGGTGAAGTCCATTTATCAGCCCGTTCCATCAAATCTTCAGAAAGCTCGCAGGTGTTACAAAATACCGTACCCAGCATCATACACACCAAGAGAGACGAAAAGCTGATGTGCACAGCGCCGATATGAAAATCGAGCATAGAAAGTGACACGGTTAAAAATACAAAAGCAATGGATAAGTTCAGGCGGTTTGTGTTGGAGTTAAAGAGCTTTTCAAGCCAGGTTAAAAGCAGGCCCATTAAAGCGCCTAAACCCAAAGAGCAAACAATTTCAACCAAGGGATTCACAAAAATGGAAACCATGTCAATGGCGCCCACAATCAAAGACTTTGTGATGCCGAAAGAAACGGCAAAAATAATCAGACCAACGGCATCGTCTAAAGCAACAATGGGAAGCAGCAGACTGGTGAGGGGGCCCTTGGCCTTATACTGACGAACAACCATTAAGGTCGCAGCGGGGGCGGTTGCCGTTGCAATGGCACCCAGGGTAATCAGCTGGGGCACAGAGAGTTTATCAGGCATCAAAAGATGCAGGCCGTAAAGGGCTAAATCAACAAAGAGCGTGGCAACTAAGGCCTGTACAATACCAATAACCAAGGCTTGCCGCCCTGTTTTTTTCAATTCGCTTGTGCGAAATTCGTTACCAATTGAAAAAGCAATAAAGCCCAGGGCAACCTCGGCAATCAAACCAAGTTTTTCCATCGATTCGGCAGAATTAAAACCTAAGCCTTCTATCTTTAATGCGCCTAAGCAATAAGGGCCGATTAACACACCTGCCACCAGATAAGCCGTTACGGCAGGTAACTTAAAACGCTTAAAAACTCTTGTCATTAAAAGCCCTGCAAACAGGGCGATGGATACAGAAAGTAGTGTACTCATTTTGAATATGTAACCTCTTTTCTTTTATTGGATAATCGCTTTGACTCAACCATTATAGCAGATTGCCAAACTAAAGTCAAACAATTTAGTGTGTTTAACTGTCATAAAAAAAGAAAATTCGACAAGCTTTTTTTCAGCACATTATATATAATGCATCAAATAAGAAAAAGGAACCTCAAAAAATGCAGAATATTATCAAAGAGGGCAATAAAATTCTTGACAAGTGTCAATAATTTGTATACAATATTTTAGTAGGCCAAAATAAGGGGCAAAGCCGTGCTCCTTTGGTTTTAATAGAGTTAAAAATGCCTGTAGAGGTAACCAATAAAATTTTAGGAGGAAACCGCAATGAAAAAGATTTACGAAGGAAAAACAAAGGATGTATTCAGCCTTGAAAACGGCAATGTATTGCTTAAGTTTAAAGATGATTGTACCGGCAAAGACGGTGTGTTTGACCCGGGTGAAAACTCTGTAGGTCTGCAAATCGAAGGCATTGGCAAGGCGAATCTTAGAACCTCTGTTTATTATTTTGATTTATTGAAAAAGGCAGGCATTAAAACCCATTATGTGAGCGCTAATGTTGATGATGCCACCATGGAAGTGCTCCCCGGCAAGGTGTTTGGTCACGGTCTTGAAGTTATTTGCCGTTTGGTTGCAACCGGCAGCTTTATCCGCCGCTATGGTGAATATATTGAAGACGGCACTGTTTTAGAGGGTGGCTATGTTGAGTGCACCTTTAAAAACGACGAAAAGGGCGATCCTTTAGTAACCGGCGAAGGTTTGGCTGCTTTAGGCGTTATGAGCGAAGACATGTTTAAGAGCATGAAAGAGCAAACCCTGAAAATCACCAAAATCGTGGCAGACGATTTAAAAACCATTGGTCTTGACCTGTGGGATATTAAATTTGAGTTTGGTTACAACGGCGATGAAGTTATTTTGATTGACGAAATTGCTTCCGGTAACATGCGTGTTTATAAGGGCAGCGAAATCGTTAACCCCGTTGACCTTACCGAAATGATTCTGAATCGCTAATCAAGAACATATAGGCAGGCGGCCCGTGGTGTATGGGCTGCCTGCTTTTTAATTTAAAAACTTGGCTAGGGCGTTGACGATTTTTCAAAAATGCGGTAAAATAATACAAACAATCATTTTAGACATAAGGGAAAGGATGAATGCTTGTGGAATATAGAATTGAACACGACTCTATGGGTGAGATTCGGGTTCCTGCCCACAAACTGTGGGGAGCGCAAACCCAAAGAAGCCGTGAAAATTTTGAAATCGGTGCAGGTATTGAAACCATGCCTGCCGAAATTATATATGCTTTTGGCGTGCTGAAAAAAGCAGCGGCTCTTGCCAACCACGAGCTTAAGCCGGAAAAGATGAGTGGCAGCAAAAAAGATGCTATTGTAAAAGCCTGTGACGAGGTGATGGCAGGGGCTCTTGGTGACCATTTTCCCTTGGTTGTGTGGCAAACCGGCTCGGGCACCCAGTCCAACATGAACGCCAATGAGGTGATAGCCAACCGGGGCAATGAGATTTTAAAAGAAAAGCTTTTGCATCCTAACGACGATGTGAACATGAGCCAATCCTCAAACGATACTTTTCCCACAGCCATGCACATTGCGGCAGTTTTAGCTTTGGAGGATAAGCTGTTGCCGGCGGTTTCTGAATTGATTGAAACCTTTCGTCGCCTTGAAAAAGAAAACGAAGGTATTGTAAAAAGTGGCAGAACCCATCTGCAAGATGCAACGCCTATCACCTTCAGCCAGGAAATCAGCGGCTGGCGGGGGAGCCTTGCAAAAGATGTTGAGCTTATAAAACGAGCTACAGAGCCTTTATATGAACTGGCTCTGGGCGGCACAGCTGTGGGCACGGGTTTGAATGCACCCAAAGAATTTGGCCCTGTGGTTGCGAAGCATGTGGCAGCCATCACAGACAAACCCTTTGTAACCGCCGAAAATAAATTCCACGCTCTGACCTCAAAGGATGAGCTGGTTTTTGCCCATGGCGCCATTAAAGCGCTGGCTTGCGACATGATGAAAATAGCCAATGATATCCGTTGGCTGGCTTCCGGCCCCCGGGACGGATTGGGTGAAATTTTCATCCCTGAAAACGAGCCGGGCTCATCCATTATGCCTGGTAAGGTTAACCCCACACAATGTGAAGCTGTGACCATGGTCTGCGTGCAGGTTATGGGCAACGATATGGCGGTGGGCATGGCGGCATCCCAGGGCAATTTTGAGCTAAATGTTTTCATGCCGGTTTGTGCCTATAATTTCTTGCAATCGGCAAGACTCATGGCCGAGGCCATTGTTTCGTTTAACAAAAACTGTGCTGTGGGCATTCGTGCCAATCGTGAAAAAATGTATCACAACCTGCATAATTCTTTAATGCTTGTAACAGCATTAAACCCCTATATTGGTTATGAAAATGCGGCTAAAACCGCAAAAAAAGCCTATCAGGAAAACATCTCTCTAAAAGAAGCCTGCATTGCCTTGGGCTTTTTGACAGAAGAGAAATTTGATGAAGTTTTTCGCCCTGAAGAGATGGTATAATTTTAAAGAAAAGGCAATAAAATATAATAAATATCCGCCGAAATCACACAAAAAAGTCTACCCCCGAAGCCAAAAGACGAAAGGTCTTTGCTTCGGGTTTTTACTTATAATATATGTGTATGAAAAAAATGGTTAAAAGTATTGATTTAACAGTGCATTTGTGATACAATATTGTCCTAAGTATATACATTTGAGAGGAAGATTATCGTGCAAAAGCTGGGACTCAACGAAATCAGAGAGAAATATTTATCATTTTTTGAAAGCAAAGGGCATTACAGAATGCCGAGCTTTTCACTGGTGCCGGAAAACGACCCCAGTCTGCTTTTGATCAATGCCGGAATGGCTCCCCTAAAGCCGTTTTTCACCGGCCGTCAAAAGCCGCCTAAAAGTCGTGTGACCACCTGTCAGAAGTGCATCCGCACACCGGACATTGAGCGTGTGGGCAAAACCGCCCGCCACGGCACATTCTTTGAAATGCTGGGCAACTTTTCTTTTGGTGATTACTTTAAGCGTGAAGCCATTAACTGGGGCTGGGAATTTGCAACAAAGGTGCTGGAAATTCCGGTAGACCGCTTGTATGTTACCGTGTATCAGGACGACGATGAAGCTCATGACATTTGGACACAGGAAATCGGCGTTGCGCCCGACCATGTGGTGCGCATGGGTAAAGAAGATAATTTCTGGGAAATCGGCACAGGCCCCTGCGGCCCCTGCTCAGAGCTTTACTATGACCGTGGCCCCGAAAAGGGCTGTGGCTCCCCGGATTGCACCGTGGGTTGTGAGTGCGACCGCTTTGTTGAATTCTGGAATTTGGTTTTCACACAGTTTGATCGTCAGGAAGACGGCACCTATCTGCCTTTAGACCATCCCAACATTGATACGGGCATGGGTCTTGAGCGTATTGCCTGCATCATGCAGGATGTTGACTCTCTCTTTGATGTTGACACGATTTACAAAATATCTGAAAAAATTTGCGAAATGGCCAATGTGACCTATAAGAAAGACGAAAAGACTGACATTTCTGTCCGTGTTGTCACAGACCACATCCGTAGCACCGTGTTCTTAGTTTCTGACGGTGTTCGTCCTTCTAATGAAGGCCGTGGTTATGTGCTGCGCCGTCTGCTTCGCCGGGCCGCCCGCCATGGCAAGCTGCTGGGCATTAACCATGCCTTTTTGGCAGATTTGGCCGATACGGTTATCGAAGAGTCCAAAGGGGCATATCCCGCGCTGGCTGAAAACCGTGACATGATTAAAAAGGTTATTCGTTTGGAAGAAGAACGGTTTATGCAAACCATTGATGCCGGTTTTCAGATTTTGACCGGTTTTATGGAAAACCGCAAGCCTGAAGAAGAGGGCACACTGTTTTCCGGCGAGCAGGCCTTTAAGCTTTATGATACCTATGGTTTCCCCATTGACCTGACTAGAGAAATTTTGGCAGAAAAAGGCATCAGCGTGGATGAAGAAGGCTTTAACCGTGAAATGCAGCAGCAAAGAGAACGGGCAAGAGCTGCAACACGCGCTCATGTGGGCGATGCCGGTTGGGACGATAAGGTTGCCGATTTGTTAGCACCTTTAGCTCCCACAAATTTTGTTGGTTATGAAAGCCTCACAGCAAAAGGCAAGGTTCTTTTGTTAATCAACGGCGACAGCGGGGCTGAAAGCCTCAGCGCCGGTGAAGAAGGCATTGTCGTTTTAGATCAAACACCGTTTTATGGTGAAGGCGGCGGTCAGGTAGGCGACATTGGTTACCTCACCGATGCTTTGTGCCGCGTGCAGGTGCTTGACACCAAAAAGACCGCAGACGGTAAATATTATCACATTGTTAAGGTTTGCGAAGGCGAACTGCAAATGGGTGCCCAAGTGGAAGCGGCTGTTGACGCTGATTATCGCGGTGCGGTTTCACGGAATCACAGCGTGACCCATCTGCTGCAAAAGGCTTTGCGGAATCGCTTTGGCGCCGAGGTTGGTCAGGCCGGTTCTTTGGTAGAAAAAGACAGAATGCGCTTTGACTTCACCTTAACACAACCCATCACAGCTGAAGATTTAAAGGCTGTTGAGCTTGAAGTTAATCAGGCCATTTTAAAGGCTATGCCGGTTAAATGGGAAAACATGCCCATCGCCGATGCAAAAGCCCTGGGTGCTATGGCTATGTTTGGTGATAAATATGGCGATGTTGTTCGCGTTGTAACCATGGGCGATTATTCCTTGGAGCTTTGCGGCGGTTGCCATGTTAAAAATACTGCCGAAATCGGCCTGTTTAAAATTTTATCCGAAAGCGGCGTTGCAGCCGGTGTTCGTCGAATTGAAGGCACAACCGGTTTAGGTGTTATGCAAGAGCTCTATAGCGTAGAGAACGAATTGCAAAACACAGCGGCTGTTTTAAAATGTAACTTGCGCGATGTTGCTCAAAAGGCAAAAAATCTGCAAGAAGAGTTAAAGGCTGCCAATGCACAAATTGAGTCCATGACAGCCAAAATGGCCTTGACGGCAGCCAGCGACCTGCTGGATAATGCTGTGGTAATCGGCGGCGTATCCGTTGTAACAGGTAAGCTTGAAAATGCAGGTCTTGATGCCCTTCGTGCTTTGGGTGACTCCATTAAAGAAAAACTGCCTTGCTCCTTCATTGCTTTGGCCGATGTTTCCGGCGGCAAGGTGACATTTGTGACCATGGCCACTAAAGACGCAGTTGCCAAAGGCGTTCATGCAGGCAACATCATTCGTGAAATTGCCAAGGTTGCCGGCGGTGGCGGTGGCGGTCGTCCTGATTCTGCTCAGGCCGGCGGCAAGGATGCAAGCCGTGCAGATGAAGCCTTAGCACAAGCTGAGCGCTTAGTTAAAGAAGCCGTTCAGTAAGGCGGCGGCATTTAGACAATAAAAGTTTTGCAGAAAGAAGGTAGCGGTGCATTGAAGGTGAACATTCCTAACATTTTGACACTGTTTCGACTCTTGTTAGTGCCTTTGTTTATCATTGTGTTTCACAGTGAGCAAAACATGCACCTGCTTGCCGCAATCATTTTCATTGTGGCGAGCATAACAGATGTGGCAGACGGCTATATAGCACGAAAGTATAACATGACCAGCCGCTGGGGACAGCTCATGGACCCATTGGCTGATAAATGCATGCAGCTGGCAGTTATTATTTCTCTGTTCAGTGCAGGGCAAGTGCCGGGATGGTTCATTCTTTTGCTGGTTGTTAAAGAGGTGACCATGATTACAGGCGGTGTGTTCTTATACAGCAAAAAAACTTATGTGAAAGCCAACGCCTTTGGCAAGCTGAACACCGTTTTTCTCTTTTTGGTCATGTCGCTCATTCTTTTTCTGCCCGATATGAACAGCTGGGTTAAAGATGTTTTGCTGGGCATTTCGGCCATGCTGATGCTGCTGGCGGCGGCTACTTATTTGTATCTATATTTTGTACATGATAAACAATTTAAACAATACACATCCGGGGGCAGAAAGGAAGAAAAGATATGACAGTTTCAGGCTGGATTTTATTAGTAGCCGGTGCACTGGTCAACTTTTTAGCCGGACCGATTTTGAAAAAGAAAACATCGGCAGAGGCGAATGAAAAAACGCTACTTATTATTAAAACAATTGGACTGTGGCTGGTGATTATCGGCGCAGTTATGATTTTCGTTGCAGGGGGTAAAGTGAATGTCGGAACAATTAGATAAAGTATATAATCCTAAAGAGGTCGAAGACAGGCTGTATGCAGGCTGGGTGGAGGCAGGCTATTTCACGCCGAAGGCCGATCCGGATAAAAAGCCGTTTACCATTGTCATCCCGCCACCGAATGTAACCGGTCAGTTGCACATGGGTCATGCCATGGACGAAACCTTGCAGGACATTTTAATTCGCTATAAGCGCATGGCAGGTTTTTCAACCCTGTGGGTCCCCGGCACAGACCATGCCGGCATTGCCACGCAGATTAAAGTTGAAGAAACTTTGCGCAAAGAAGAGGGCCTCACACGCTATGATTTAGGTCGTGAAGCTTTCACAGAGCGGGTTTGGGACTGGAAAAACAAGTTTGGTACACGCATCATTAACCAGCTGAAAAAGCTGGGTAGCTCTTGCGACTGGACTCGTGAACGCTTTACCATGGATGAAAATCTGTCTAAAGCGGTTAAAGAAGTATTTGTTACCCTGTATGAAAAGGGTTTGATTTATCAGGGCGAAAGAATTATCAACTGGTGTCCGAGATGCATCACCGCCTTGTCTGATGCCGAGGTTGAATATGCTGAACAGCAGGGCGCTTTCTGGCACATTCGTTACCCGGTTAAAGACAGCGATGAATCTTTTGTCATTGCCACAACCCGTCCCGAAACCCTTTTGGGCGATACCGCTGTGGCGGTTCATCCTGATGATGAACGCTATGCACATTTAGTGGGCAAAACCTTAATTCTACCCTTGGTTGGTCGTGAAATTCCCGTCATTGCTGACGAATATGTTGATAAAGAATTTGGTACCGGTGCGGTTAAAATCACGCCGGCACATGACCCCAACGACTTTGAGGTGGGCGCCCGTCATAACCTGCCCATTATCAAGGTGCTGGATGACAGCGCTAAAATCAATGAAAACGGTGGCAAATATCAGGGCCTTGACCGCTATGAAGCCCGCAAGCAAGTTATTCGTGATTTGGAAGAGCAGGGTCTTTTGGTTAAAACCGAAGAGCATGTTCACAATGTCGGTCAGTGCTACCGTTGCAGCACAACCGTTGAGCCCATCACATCCCGCCAATGGTTTGTAAAAATGGGTCCCTTAGCAGAAAAAGCCTTAGAGGTCGTGAAAGACGGCACCATTCAGTTCGTGCCCGAACGCTTCTCAAAAACCTATATCAACTGGATGGAAAATGTACACGACTGGTGTATTTCAAGACAGCTTTGGTGGGGACATCGCATTCCCGCTTATTATTGCGACGCCTGCGGCGAAACCGTTGTCAGCCGTGAGCATGTTGCAACCTGCCCCAAGTGCGGTGCACCCATGCGTCAGGATGAAGATGTGCTGGATACCTGGTTCAGCTCGGCGCTGTGGCCTTTCTCCACATTGGGCTGGCCCGACAAAACAGAAGACTTGGATTATTTCTATCCCACCAGCGTTCTGGTTACGGGTTATGACATCATTTTCTTCTGGGTTGCCCGCATGATTTTCTCGGCCATGGAGCATATGGGCAAAGAGCCCTTCAGCCATGTACTCATTCATGGTTTGGTTCGTGACTCTCAGGGCCGAAAAATGTCGAAATCATTAGGTAACGGTGTTGACCCCTTGGAAGTTATTGATAAATACGGCGCTGATGCCCTCCGGTTCACTTTGGCAACCGGTAACTCACCGGGTAACGACATGCGTTATTCTGACGAGCGTGTTGAAGCCAGCCGTAACTTTGCCAATAAAATCTGGAACGCTTCCCGCTTTGTTCTCATGAACCTCACGGTTAACGAGCGCAAGCTGCCCAATGCGGCTGAAATGACTTTGGAAGATAAATGGATTTTGCATAAATACAACAGCTTGGTGAAGGAAGTAACCGATAATTTAGACCGCTTTGAGCTGGGTATTGCCGTTGGCAAGCTCTATGACTTTATTTGGGATGAATTCAGCGACTGGTACATTGAGTTAATCAAACCCCGTCTGTATGATGAAGATTGCCCCACCAACAAGGCAGCGCAATACACCCTGTCTTATGTGCTGTCCGGCGCATTGGAACTTCTGCATCCCTTTATGCCCTTTATTACAGAAGAAATCTGGCAAAAACTGCCGCATGAGGGTGAAAGCATTGTCATCGCCTCCTGGCCCACCTATGAAAGCAGCTTAGACTTTAAGGAAGAGGCCAAGAACATGGAGCTGATTATGAGTGCTTTAGGTGCCATCCGCAATCAGCGTGCCGAAATGAACATTCCGCCTTCTAAAAAGGCCACCGTATACATTAAGACAGAAAAGCCCGAAGTATTCAACCAGGGCACTCTGTTCTTTGAAAAACTGGCAAGTGCCTCTGAGGCTATTGTTGTCGGTGAAGATTTTGTGCCGCCGGCCAACGCGGTTTCCTGCGTTGTAGAAGGTGCACAGCTCTTCATGCCTTTAGACGATTTGGTGGATAAAGAGAAAGAACTGGCCCGCCTCACAAAAGAAAAAGAACGCTTGATGGGCGAAATTAAGCGTGTTGAAGGCAAACTAAACAACCAGGGCTTTATGGCAAAAGCACCCCAAAAGGTTGTTGAAGAAGAACGCCAGAAAGAAGCAAAATATCGCGAAATGCTTGAAAAAGTTTTAGAGAGCATGAAGCTTTACAGCTAAAAAGCATTGAAAGGAGCAAAGCAATGAGCGAATTTGAAAAAGATTTTTCAGAAGCCGAAGGTATGGAACAGGAACCTTCCATTGTAACCATGATGGATGAAGATGGAAACGAGCATGCTTTTGAGCATATTGACTCTTTCCCCTTTAACGGCGAAACCTATGTGGTTTTAGTGCCAACAGAAGAAGAAGTTGAAAACGGCGAAGCCGATGAAGTATTGATTTTTACTCTTGAGGTAGATGAAGAGGGTAACGAGGCGCTTTATTTAGTCGAAGATGAAGCCGAGCTCGACATGGCCTTTGAGGAATTTAAAACTCGCATGCAGGATGAGTTTGATTTTGAGGAGTAGTCTATGGCCTTATCTATTAAATTAAAAGAAGAATTATTTAACTCGATCACCCATGGTTTAGGGGCGTGCTTAGGTGTAGCCGGCACAGCCCTAGCCATTGTTTGGGCGGCGCTTTATGGTGATGTTTACAGCGTTGTAGCGGCTTCGATTTACGGGGCTATGCTCATTATTTTATACACCATGTCCACTCTGTATCACGCCTTTACTAATGAAACGGTCAAAAAAGTATTCCGCATTTTTGACCATTGTTCAATTTTTCTGCTGATTGCAGGTACATACACCCCGTTAACGCTGGTCACCCTGCGCGGTCCTTTTGGCTGGACTTTGTTTGGCATCATTTGGGGCATGACAGTTTTAGGCGTTGTGTTTAATGCCATCAGCCTTGAAAAATTTAAAGCCTTTTCCATGGTGTGTTATATTGTTATGGGCTGGCTGATTATTTTAGCCATCGGCCCCATGACGCGTGCCCTGGGTTTTATGCCTGCCATGCTTTATTTGCTCTTAGGCGGCATTGCGTACACTTTGGGTATTATCTTTTATGCCATGAAGAATGTGCCCTACATGCATGGCATTTGGCATTTGTTTGTTTTAGCAGGTAGCATTTTGCATTATCTTTGCATTTTGCTTTATGTGCTGCCGGTTCGCTGAACATTTTTAGCATTGTTTTATTGAACCGAAAGGAGAATTTGTAAAATGGAATGGATTGTACAATATGATTTGCATTTCATCTTGCGCTTGCTGGCAGCTAGCATTTGTGGCGTTTTAATTGGTTTAGAGCGTAAGAGTCGCGCAAAAGAGGCAGGCGTCAGAACGCACTGTTTGGTAGCTTGTGCATCGGCGCTGATGATGATTATTTCAAAATACGCTTTTGATGACATGGCAAACTCTGTAATACCCTCTGATTTGGACCCGTCTCGTGTAGCCTCCGGCGTTGCTTCCGGTATTGGCTTTTTGGGCGCCGGCATGATTTTCGTACATAAAAGAACCATCACAGGCTTAACAACAGCTGCGGGTATTTGGGCAACGGCAGGCATTGGTCTTTGTATTGGTGCCGGCCTGTATGTTGTGGGTGCTGCAGCAACCTTGATTATTTTGTTGGTGCAGCTACTTTTGCATGGCAATGTTAAATGGCTGCAAAAACCGAAACTCAAGCTGTTGTGCTTGCAATGCGGCGACGAACCGGAAATGCAGCAATATGCCTGCAAGGTGCTTCATGAGTTTGGCATTTCCGTTAACGATGTGAGCATTAAGAAAGACATGAAGAATAAGCGAATGGAGTTTCGTTTTCAAATTGAATTGCCCGGTCATGTTCAAGAGAGCGAATTGCTTTCGAAGTTTGATTGCGACTGCAGTTTGATGCTGAGTGAATAATTGTATTACATAAAAACCGGTCCCGCAAAAGCGGGAACCGGTTTTTGCGTCTAAAGTTTTAGCGTTAAAAGAGGGTAATTTATTATGGCTAAA
>JAZNRE010000039.1:0-38267 GCA_045590535.1 Clostridia bacterium | reverse complement strand
TGCAGCGTTATTTTTAAGTAAATATTCGATAGTCGGTAATGATGCAACGATACGCTTATCAGATGTGATATTTCCGTTATCGTCCTGCGGAACGTTAAAGTCACAACGAACTAAAACCTTTTTACCTTTGACATTGATGTCTTCAACAGTCTTTAACATAATCCTCTTCCCCTCTATTTTAATATACTCTTATATTATATTTGATTTTTACAAAAGTTTCAAGTATAACTTTGATAAATTTTTGTTAAATTCACCCTTTATTTTTCCCGTTTCTTTAGGAATTTTATACCAAAAGCAGAAAAAGGCACATTTCCACATTTTAAAATAATTCAAAAATTGTTCATATTGAGGCAACAATTTTGGCATATACTATAAATGTCGGAAGAAATTTCGACGAGAGCTTTCTCTCAATTTCATAATAATCCCCCTAAAAGAGCGATAACTTTTGTTGTCGCTCTTTCTCCTTTTTCGGCCCTATGAAACAAAAACAAAAAAACAATTTAAAATCGATGAAAAAACAAAAAAATTTTGCATCTTTTTTTCATATATGCCGTTGCATAAACGGGAATTTTGTGTTACAATAAAAATAGTTGTAGGTTTTTTTATGAATATGCAACTGACAGAAAACGGAGAACAAAAGACATGAAGCGTAAAATAAACATCTTAATACCGATTTTTGCTATCTTGGTTTTGGTGTATGTTGTGCGTTCCATCGTGGGTCCACAGGTTCAGACCGAATCTTTGCGGCGTGTCAGCATGGAAGATGTAATCAGCACCCGTGGCATTATGATTAAGTATGAAAATGTGATAGACCCCGGCCTTTCGGGCACTTTAGAGCCATCGGTACAAGAGGGCGCTCGTGTTTCTGTAGGTCAAGAGGTTGCGGCCATTTACTCTGGCCGGGTGGATACCGAAACCAAAAATCAGCTGGAACAAGTGAATAAAAAAATTGAACAAATTGAAAAAAACCAGGCCAATTTGTTTTCGTTCAGCGGCGATGTTTCCCGTCTGGAGCAAAAAATCACAGAGCAAACAGCCATTTTAGTTGAAAAAAGCATAGCCGGTGATTTGCTTGGCGCAAGCGAAGCCCAGCTTGTTATTGAGGTGCTTTGCGAGAAAAAGGCACAAATCACAGGCGATGGCGCTGCCGGCAACCTGATTGAAGAACTAAAGGCCAAAAAAGCCAGCCTCGAGGCCCGGGCAGGTGCGGCAACCCGAAGGCTGTATGCCCGCAGCGCAGGCGTTTTCTCCACAGCAGTGGATGGTCTTGAAGCCGTGGCAACCCCCTATAACATGATGGAATTAACGCCCGCAAGAGTTACCGAGCTGTTAGAGCATGGCACCAAAGAAGAGAGCGAGGGTGACAAGGTCGCCTGCAAAATCATGCAAAACTTTCGGTATTTTGTAGCCATCAACCTGCCATCTGAAAGCGTTGAAACCTTAAAGATTGATGACACAGCCGGTCTTCGGTTTTACGATTTATCCGGTGACATTGTGCCAGTAAAAATTTTGTATATATCTCCCGAAGAAGACGGGCAGAAAACCGTGATTGTTGAGGGCAACCGATATTTAGAAACCCTCTTAAAGCGTCGTTTGGTTAACCTTGAATTTGTTAAGGGTCACTATGAGGGCTATTGCGTAAGCGTTGAAAGCCTGCGGTCAAAAGACGATGTAACCGGTGTTTATGTTCGTCGTGAAAACATGCTTAAGTTCATTCCGGTCACGATTTTATATAACACAGAAGAGGTGGCAATTGTCGCCTCAAAGGACGAGCAAATGCCTTTGCGTCTTTACGACGAGGTGGTTGTTCGTGCCGATAGTTATGAGGAGGGGAAACTCCTTCGATGAGTATTGCATCCAATGTAGAAATCATTCAAAATAAAATGAAAGAGGCGGCCCTCTCTGCCGGGCGAAAGCCCCAAGAGGTCACTTTAGTTGCCGTGACCAAAACCGTAGGCGTTAAAGAGGCGCAAGAGGTTTATGCAGCCGGCGTTCACAACCTGGGTGAAAATAGAGTCCAGGTGTTTTTGGATAAATATGCCGAGATGGGTGATGTGCCCCGTTGGCATTTAATCGGCCACTTGCAAACCAACAAGGTGAAATACATTGTGGGTAAGGTGGAGCTGATTCACTCGGTAGACACCTTGCACCTGGCAGAAGAAATCAGCAAAAAGGCCTTATCATTAGGGGTTTGTCAAAAGATTTTAATGCAGTTTAACATCTCGGGAGAAGAGAGCAAATCCGGAGCCACAGCCGATGAGGCAAAAAGGCTTTTAGAGGCGGTGTCTTCGCTAAAAGGTGTTTCGGTTCAGGGTCTTATGACCATGGCGCCCATAGGGGTGGGAACGGATGAAAACCGTCGGATTTTTGCGGCTCTTCGGGCCCTATCAGAAAAAATAGATGGCGAAAAATTTGCCGGCGTTTCCATGCAACATCTTTCCATGGGGATGAGTGGCGATTTTGAAGATGCCATTAAAGAAGGCGCCACACTGGTTCGTGTGGGCACAGCGTTGTTTAAATAAGCCGTGGGGCTTTTCACATTATAAACTATTGAAAAGAAATGTATAGGAGGAAAACAAAATGGGAACCATGAACAAAATGCTCAAATGGATTGGACTTTCAGACGAGATTGATGAGGAAGAAGAATTTTTGACCGGCCCGCAGCAAGAGCCGGAAGAACCGATTATTCCTGCAGGCAAGCGGGGCAAGGTTGTAAACATTCACACCTCCACTCAGCTGAAGGTTGTTGTGATTCAACTGACAAGCTTTGAAGATGCCCGTGACATTGCCGATCACTTAAAGGCTAAAAAACCGGTTGTCATCAACCTTGAAAAGCTGGATAGAGAAGTTTCCCGTCGTGTTGTTGATTTTCTTTCCGGCGCAGCCTATGGTGTAGATGGTAACATTCAAAAAGTTGCCAACGGCATCTTTTTAATCGCGCCTTACACAGTGGGCATTATGGGCGACTTTAAAGATGAGCTGACAAAAGGCTTTCCCTTTGCATATTAAGCATGGAACAGGCGGAAGAAAAGCTGCTTCTGGCCCGGCTTTCGGATCTGGAGCAACGGGCGGAGCGCGGCCACAGGCCGTGCTTTAGCCGTTTTTTAGACCCCGGGGAAATTGTGATATGCAAGCAAAAGCTGCATCCGGCAGTGCCTTACATGTTCTGGGGTGGATATGAAGAAGCAGAGCGGCAAATGATTGGGTTTTTTCCGGACTTTATGGAGCCGGGCCCCAATGATTTTCCCTTGCGCGCCCTTCGCATCCGCTCGAAAGAAGACCTTGGTCACCGCACGGTTTTAGGCTCTGTTATGGGCCTGGGACTCGAGCGCAATCAAATTGGTGATGTAGCCATGGAAGAGGCGGGTCCGGTTTTGTTTGCTTGCGATTCAATCTGCGATTACATTTGCATGAATTTAACCCGTGCCGGCAAGGCGCATGTCAGCGTAACCGAGGTGCCTTTTGAGAGCCTTGCGGTTTTGCCCAAGGCCTGGGTGCCCGTGGGAGGAACGGTGGCATCCTTGCGGCTTGACTGTGTTTTGGGTCTTTTAACCGGTGTGTCCCGCTCCGGTGCCGAAGAGCTTTTAAAGCGGGAAATGGTCAGCGTGAACCATACAGTAATCAAAAAGGGTTCGGTGCTTTTATCTGCCGGCGATGTACTCAGTGTTCGCAAGTTTGGTCGCGCAGAGATTTTGGAAATCGGCGGCGAAACCAAAAAAGGAAGAATTAGAATTCAATTAAAAAAATATATTTAATGAAGGGAAGAGCCAATATGCTTACGCCTGTTGATATTGAAAACAAAGAATTTACCAAGGCTTTTCGCGGCTACGACATTTATGAAGTTGAAGAATTTATGAAAGCTTTAGTGGTCGATTATGAAAAGCTTTACCGGGATAATGGCGAGTTAAAAGAAAAAAATGCTCTGCTTAACGATGCCATTGCCAACTATAAGGGCATGGAAGAAACCATGCAAAACGCCATTTTAGTGGCACAGCGCACCGCAGAGGACATTAAGCAGAACGCCTATGAGCGTTCCGAAACCATTGTGAAGGATGCAGAGCGCCGGGCGGCAGAAGCCATTGACAATGCAAACCGTGCCATCAGCAATCTGGAAAAAACCTATTTATCCATGCAACAGGAGATGAACGGGTTTAAAGCCAAGATGAGTGCGCTTTTATCTACATACAGCCAGCTGCTGAATGAACTGCCCGAGCAAACCGCAGCATCCAAGCCCTTTAAGGCAGAGCTCGTGGCAGAGGCCGTGCCGGAAAAAGAACAAAAACCGGCTGAAGCTCCTGCGGCAGAAAAAGAGGTGAATTGTGAAGACACAAATGTTTTCACTCTGCCCTTAACCACACCCAAAGAAGAAGAGCCAAAGCCCGTGCAGGTTATTAAATCCGCACCCGCTGGTTTCCAAAGCGAAAGAAAATTAAACCCCGTGGTTGAAGAGCTACTCCGAAAGAAAAAAGAAGAGCAGCAAAAAGAAACCATGAAAGAAGAAGTTATTAACGAAGAACCCGCAAAAGAAGAACCTGCAGAAGAAAAGTCCGCAGAAGAGGAAGAAAAGGGTTTTTCCGTTACCAAAGAGATTATTTCAAAAGATGCAAAATTAGACATTTCCGAAATTGATTTAAGAAACTTACAGTCATTTGATGTGTTTACAGACGACAGCATCTAACAGATTCACAGGCCAGAAAGGATGAAACAAGCAATGGATTACAGTCAGACTCTTAACCTGCCCGCAACCGAGTTCCCCATGCGCGGCAATTTGCCCCAGCGGGAGCCGGAAACATTAAAACGGCAGGAAGAAGACGCAATGTATAATAAGCTCATGGAGAAAAACGAGGGCAAACCCCTCTTTATTCTGCATGACGGCCCGCCTTATGCCAATGGCGATATGCACATGGGTCACGCTTTAAACAAAACTTTAAAGGATATTATCACCCGTTTTAAGAACATGGATGGCTTCAAAGCCCCCTACATTCACGGTTGGGACACACATGGTCTGCCCATTGAGCGTCAGGCCATTGCAAGCCTGGGCATTAACCGTCACGAGGTTGACACCGTTTCTTTCCGCAACCTGTGCCGCGATTTTGCCATGAAATATGTTACCTTGCAAATGGGTTCCTTAAAGCGCCTTGGTGCTTTAGGTAAGTGGGAAGACCCCTACCTCACCTTAGACCCCAAGTTTGAAGCCAAGCAAATCGAGATATTTGGCAAAATGGCAGAAAAGGGCTATATTTACAAGGGCTTAAAGCCGATTTACTGGTGCCCCGATTGCGAAACAGCCCTGGCTGAAGCCGAAATTGAATATCAGGAAGACAAGACAAACTCCATCTATGTGAAGTTTGCCGTTTCAGAAGATAACGGCGTGTTTGCCGATTGTGGCATTCCCAAAGAAAAAATTAACTTCCTGATTTGGACCACCACCACCTGGACCCTGCCCGGCAATGTTGCCATCGCCTTAAACAGCCGCTTCACCTATAATCTGGTTGAAGCTGACGGCGAATATTACATCATCGCCGATGAACTGGTTGATAATGTTATGAAAGCCGGCGGTCATGCAAATTATTCTACCATTCGTTCTTATCAGGGTTCTGAATTTGAATTGATTCGTTGCAAACATCCCTTTATTGACCGTGAGTCCGTTGTTATTTTGGGCGACCATGTTACATTGGATGCCGGTACCGGTTGCGTTCACACAGCGCCCGGTCATGGTCTTGAAGACTATATTGCCTGCCAGCAATATAAAGACATTCCCATCATCGTTCCCGTTGACGAAAAGGGTTATTTAAACGAGCTGGCCGGTGAGTTTGCAGGTCTTTATTATGAAAAATCAAACAGCAAAATTATTGATAAATTAACAGAGCTGAACGCTCTCTTTGCTGTTGAAGAAATCATTCACCAATATCCCCACTGCTGGCGTTGTCACGATGCCATCGTTTACCGTGCGGCAGAGCAATGGTTTGCCTCGGTTGATGCCATTAAAGACGATGCCGTTAAGGCTATTCAAGATGTAACCTGGCTGCCCAAATGGGGTGAAGACAGAATCACCGGCATGGTGCAGGATAGAAGCGACTGGTGCATTTCCCGTCAGCGCACCTGGGGTGTTCCCATTCCCATTTTCTATTGCGCCGAATGTGGCAAAGAGCTGATTAACGCTGAAACCATCAAGGCCGTTTCAGCTGTCTTTGGCGAAAAAGGCTCAAACGCCTGGTATGAGCTGCCGGCAGAAGAAATTTTGCCCGCCGGAACAGTTTGTCCCGCTTGCGGACACAATCACTTCACCAAAGAAACCGACATCATGGATGTTTGGTTTGATTCCGGCTCCAGCCACACTGCTGTTTTAGAGGTTAAAGAGGGTCTTAAGTTCCCTGCCGACCTCTATTTAGAGGGTAATGACCAATATCGTGGTTGGTTCCAGTCCTCACTCTTAACCGCTATTGCTGCCCGTGGTGAAGCGCCTTATAAAGCGGTTATCACTCACGGCATGATTGTGGATGAATCCGGTGCCAAAATGTCAAAATCCAAGGGTAACGGCATGAGCCCGCAGGATATTATCAAGCAATTCGGTGCGGATGTGCTTCGTTTGTGGGTTGCATCGGCTGATTATAAAACCGATATGCACATTTCCGAAAACATTTTAAAACAGCTTTCGGAAGCCTATCGCAAAATCAGAAACACCGCTCGTTACATTTTGGGTAACATTCATGATTTCGAGCCCGACCGTGACAGCGTGAGCGCTTGTGATATGCCCGAAATCGACCGCTTTGCTATGAGCCGGTTGGATAAAGTGATTGAAAAGACTCTGGCAGCTTACCGCAGCTATGAGTTCCACAGCGTTTTCCACACCGTTCACAATTTCTGTGTTGTGGATTTGAGTAACTTCTATTTGGATGTTATCAAGGACAGACTCTACACCGAAAAGGCAGACAGCGTGGCTCGTCGCAGCGCACAAACGGTTATGTACCGCATTTTAGACAGCCTGGTGCGGTTGCTCACACCGATTCTGGCCTTTACCTGTGAAGAAATTTGGTCCTTCATGCCCCACAGCGCAGAGGATAACAAAGAATTTGTTATTTTAAATGATATGCCCACCCCCGATGCTTCTCTTCGTGATGAAGCGCTGGAAGCCAAGTGGGATTCAATCCTGGCTATCCGCAGCGATGTTGCAAAGGCGCTGGAAGCCGCAAGAAATGCCAAAGTAATCGGTCACTCTCTGGGCGCCGAAGTAACTCTTTTTGCCGAGGGTGCACTTTACGACCTGCTGGAGAAAGAAGCGGAGAACCTCACCACCTATTTCATTGTTTCCAAAGCGGGTGTTAAGGCACTTAGCGAGGCCGGTGCTGAAGCAGCAGAGGGCGAAACCGGCGTGAAGATTGAGGTTTCGGCAGCTCCCGGTGAAAAGTGTGAACGCTGCTGGATGATTTCAGAATCCGTGGGCAAAAACAGCGAACATCCCACCCTGTGTCACCGTTGCGCAGAAAACCTGGCATAAAAGCCATAATTGAAAATTTGCAAAAAAAGTGGTGCGGCAATTTTTGCCGCACCGCCATTTTAACGAAACGAAAATTTTGAAGCTTATTATCCGGTGAAGGAGAAGAAAAGATTGCTCGCGTTATACAGTATCGGCGTTATTCTGCTGGTTCTAATCGACCAGCTTTCAAAATGGGCAGTTGTGAAAAACCTTATGCCCCTAGAAAGTGTTCCCCTTTGGGAGAATGTGTTTCATCTAACCTATTGCGAAAACAGGGGTGCGGCCTTTGGCATTTTGCAAAACAAATTTGGTTTGTTTTATGTCATCACGGCCTTGGTGGTTATTGCCGTCACCTGGTATATGGTCAAAAAACGGCCGACCTCCAAGCTCCTTTCCATATCGTTAACTCTTTTAGTCGGCGGTGCCATCGGTAATTTGATTGACCGTATTTTCCGCGGCTTTGTGGTTGACTTTTTTGACTTTTGCCTGATTGGTTTTCCCATTTTTAATCCGGCAGATTGCTTTGTGGTTTGCGGTGCCGTTTTGCTTGCTTATTATGTCATTTTCATTGAAGGCAAAAAGGACCCGGAAAAAGAAAGTACAACGGAATGAGTGAGAAAGATGCAGTATGTATGCAATGAAGCGTCCGCCGGCCTTCGGCTGGACGTTTTTCTGTCTGAACAGGGGGACTTAACCCGTTCGGCAGCGCAAAAACAAATTGAAAATGAAAGTGTGTTGGTAAACGGCAGCCCGGTTTCAAAAAACTATAAGCTGCGGCTGGGGGATGTGATTGCGGTTTCTCTTCCCGAGGCAGTTGAGCTTTCCGCAGAACCGGAAGACATTCCTTTAGACATTGTCCATGAAGACGAGGTGTGCATTGTGGTGAACAAGCCCCAGGGCATGGTGGTGCATCCGGCGCCGGGACACACAGGCGGCACCTTGGTTAATGCCCTTCTTTTTCATGCAAAAGGGCGGCTTTCTGCCATCAACGGCGTCATCCGTCCGGGCATTGTGCACCGGATTGACCGTGACACCAGCGGCATTTTGGTGGTTGCCAAAACCAACGAGGCCCACCTTTCTTTAGCCGAACAAATCAAAGAGCATTCGGTTCACAGGGTTTATTTCTGCCTGGCATATGGCCGGTTTAAAGAAACAGAGTTCACGGTGGATAAGCCCATAGACCGTCATCCGAAAGACCGAAAGAAAATGGCAGTTTGCTCTCGTGGCGGGCGCAACGCCACGACTCATATAGAGGTGCTTCGGCAATATGAAGACTGCGCATGGCTAAAGTGCCGCCTCGAGACGGGTCGCACTCATCAAATCCGTGTGCATCTTTCAAGCCTTGGTCATCCCGTGGTGGGGGACCCGGTTTATGGTGTTAAAACTGACCGTCTGGCGAAAAAATATGGGCTGGCAGGGCAACTGCTCCATGCAGCAGAGCTAGGCTTTATCCATCCCGTCACCAATGAAGAGCTGTTCTTTTCCGCACCGATTCCTCCGCATTTTCAAAAGGTGATTGACGATTTAGAATTAAAAGGATAAGCATAATAAAAAGCAGGGGCGAATGCTCCTGCTTTTCTCATTTTTTATTATCCTTGTTTTCTTTTGCAGTGTTTATAGATTTTACCAGCATTCTTCTTATAACACCACATTCCTGCAAAAGTTCTTTTGAAGTTTCTTCAGTAATGCAATTTGAACCCACAAGCATTTCAATCCAATATTCCGTTTCAACACATTCCTTAAGTGCGATGTGGAACTTATTTATAAAATCTGCTTTACTAGAAGCGTAATTTGCTTCGTGGATATTTGCGCCAATTGATGTTGCACTGCGAGTAATCTGATTTACGAGAACGCCTCTGCCTTTTTTGGTGTCAATGGTATCACAGACAGATATAATTTTGAGTGCTAATGATTTTGCCCTTGTCCTAAGTTATGAATCTTTCATAAGTTTTCCCCTTTTGGTGAAGTTTTTGCTTTCGCAAAAGTGAAGTTGCTTATGCAGTGAAGTTTTGTCCTGTGGACAAAGTGAAGTTAAGTTTACCGAACCACTTCGGCGATAGCCGAAACTTCACTACGAAGTAACTTCACTCAATTTATTGAACTTCACTTGCCGTCAGGCAAACTTAGTTGTAGAATCTGTCCGCACAAAAAGTGCGACGGATTCAACATGACTCGTATTCGGAAACATGTCCACAGGCGTGGCTTTTTTAAGGCGGTAGCCATGAGCGCAAAGATATTTTGCATCACGGGCCAGGGTTGCAGGATTGCAAGAAACATAAACCACTTTTTTGGGGTTCATTTGGATAATGGCGTCAAGAGCCGAGACTTCAGCACCCTTGCGGGGCGGGTCTAAAATAACAACCGAGGGGCTAAGACCTGTCTTTGCCAGCTTTGGCGCTATCGATTCGGCGCTGCCCAGCATAAATTCAGCGTTTGAAATGCCGTTTCTTGCGGCATTTTCTTTAGCATTTTGAATAGCCTCTCGCACAATTTCAACGCCAACAACCTTTTTGGCCCGGCTGGCTGCAAAAAGTGAAATGGTGCCAATGCCGCAATATAAATCCAAAACCGTTTCTGTGCCACAAAGCTCTGCCATGTCCAGTGCAGCGTTATAGAGCCGTTCTGTTTGCGGGCTGTTAATCTGATAAAAGCTGTGGGCGCCAATGGAAAAAGAGAGACCGCCCAGCACATCGGAAATGGTATCTTCCCCATAGAGCACTTTGTTTTGCTCGCCCAGCACAAGATTGTTGGGCTTTGTGTGAATGTTAAGCAAAATGCTTTTAATTTCATAGTCTGATTCCACCGCCAAAAGCTTGTCCACCAAGGCTTGCGGCTCTTTTAATTTCTTTGTGTTGGCAACCAGCACAACCATGGCCTCTTTTGTGCCTTCTGCCAATCGGACAAACAACCGCCGTGCTGCACCCCGACCGGTTTTTTCGTCATAGAGAGTGGTGCGGGTTTCTTCTAAATATTCCGTTACGGCTAAAAGATAGCGGGATACCGTCTCATCGCCTTGTCGGCAATCATTAAGAGGAACTAAGGTATGGCTGTTTTGCGCAAAAAAGCCACCCCGCACACGCCCTGCCTCGTCACGACCAAAGGGAAACACCATCTTGTTCCGGTAGCGTTCCGCTCGAGGGGCCGGCAGGGTGTCGGTTAGCTCAATCTGCTGAAATCCGCCGATGCGGGTCAGGGCGTCCAGCACAATCTGCCGCTTCACTAAAAGCTGCTCGCCATAAGCCATGTGGGCAAAATCACAACCGCCGCAAGCGCCCGAAAGGGCGCAAAAATCAGCCCTCCTGCAAGGAGAGGGCTGCAAAATTTTAGTCATGGTGCCATAGGCACAGCCGGACTTGACCTTATGAATGATAATTTCTGCCTCGTCGCCCCGGCAGGTGTTTGGCACAAAAACGGCCATGCCGTCTATGCGCCCCACGCCGTCGCCGCCGGCGGCAATCGAGTCAATTGTGATGGTTGCCCGCAGGCCTTTTTCTATCATTATCGCTTCTCCGGTAAAATTTCAAGCCAATAGCCGTCGGGGTCTTCGATAAAATAGAGCCCCATAGCCTCGTTTTCAAAGCAAACACAGCCCAGCTCTTTGTGGTAGGCAAGGGCTTTTTCAAAGTCGGGAGTGGTAAAAGCCAAGTGAATTTCATTTTCACCAAGATTGTAGGGCTGGGGATGATTTTTCAGGCAGGTGAGCTCTAAAAGATGACCACCTGTGCCGTCCGATAAAAACACAATGGTAAAATCGTCTTTTTCAATCCGGCGGGCTTCGGTGAGCCCCAAGGCTTTTTCATAAAAATCCATGCTGATGGCAAGGTCAGCAACATTGATGTTGTTGTGAACCATTTTAAATTGCATAATAAAAGCTCCTTTACAGGTTATTCCTCTTCGGCCATAACGGCGCAATAGAGGGCACATTCTAAGCGTTTGCGCATCAAATCGCAGGAAAGGGGCAGCGGGTCGTTAATGCCGCCGCCATATTGCACGGCGTTGGCAGGACAACCGCCGCTGCAGTAAAATTTAGCAAAGCAGTTTTGGCAGGCAGGCTTTGTATAAACATTAGACTCACGGAAAACCTGACTGATTTCACGGTTTAAACCGGGAGCCGCCACATTGCCCAGCTTTTTGCTTTCGTCACCAACAAACTGGTGGCAGGGATAAATATCGCCGTCGGGGGAGATAGCCACATATTCGTGACCGGCGCCGCAGCCGGAGAGCCGTTTTAAAATGCAGGGTCCGCCGGTTAAATCCACCATAAAGTGGAAGAAGTTAAAGCCGTTTCCTGCTTTTTTGCGGGCCACATATTCGCCAGCCAGCTTTTCATATTGCTCATAGAGCACCGGCAGATCGCTTTCCTTCAGCATGTAGTCTGCCTCGGGGGATGAAACCACCGGCTCAACGGAAATTTGCTTAAAGCCCAAATCGGCCAAATGCAAAACATCGGCAGCAAAATCAAGATTTTTGCGGGTAAAGGTGCCGCGGACATAGTAATTATCCTGATTGCGGGATTCAGCCATGTCAACAAACTTGTCCACAATGGCATCATAACTGCCGGAGCCGTCAACACGACAGCGCATGGTGTCGTTAACCTCTTTGCGACCGTCAATGCTCAACACAATGTTGCCCATTTCGGCATTGATAAACTCTTTTTTGGCATCATCCAGCAAAAGACCGTTGGTGGTGATGGTAAAGCGGAAGTTTTTGCCGCATTCCTTTTCTTTTTCACGGGCATAGCGGACAATCTCTTTTACCACCTCAAAGTTTAAAAGAGGCTCACCGCCAAAAAAGTCAACCTCTAAATTTTTGCGATGACCAGAAGCGGCAATCAAATAGTCAATGGCCTGCTTGCCCACCTGGGCGCTCATCAGCCCACGGGGGCCTTCATAGCTGCCGGTTTCGGCAAAGCAATAGCGGCAACGCAGATTGCAGTCATGTGCCACATGCAGACACATGGCCTTCACAACAGAACCCACCAGGGGATGGCTTTTCGCAATTTCTTCATAGGGGTCTTCAGCAAACAAAATGCCCTCTTGGGTCAGGGAAAAGAGCTCTTCCCACGCCTCTTTAAGTACCTCTGCATCAAAGGCAGAAAGCGTTTCTAACACGGTGGCAGGCACGGTGCTTTCTTTGGGGGCATCCTGGCCGATGGTTTGCAGAATGGAATAGGTCACCTCATCCACTAAAGACACAGCACCGCTGTTTGAATCCATAACAATGAGTGTGCCGTTCATTGTAAAACTATGTACCATAATTGTAAATTCCTTTCTCGAGTAACAGCAAAATAAATCCTTTAAAAAGCTATAAAGGAAAAAAAGCAAGGCAGGATGTTAAAAGTCTCCGGCCTTGCTTTTCAAAAATTTGCCTTACGCTCTTTCGCACTTCTGATTGGCAACAGTGCAAGAGGTTTTGCAAGCGGACTGGCAAGATGTCTGACATTCGCCGCAGCCGCCCTTTTTAGCAGTTTCCTTTAAAGTTCCTTTTGTAACAACCTTAATATGCTTCATGTTTGTTTCCTCCTTCGTTTGTTTAATAAATGAAGCTGCCTTTTTGGTTAGCGCCGACGACGGCTAGATAGGTTAATGCCCAAAATGCCGCCAAAGGCACCGCCGAAAAGACCAATAATCAACAAAATCAATATGTAGGTGCCAAAGTAAAAATCACCGCCCACCAAAAGGGAAATGACATACAATAAAGCCATATAGGCGACACCTGTTAATGCTCCGTTTAAATAGCCGCGCTGACCGGCCTGTTTTCCCGTCACCGCACCGGCAAGCACCACGCTGACCACAGCGGTGATAATCACAATAAACGGAATGGTGCTTTCAGAAAGGCCTGTGTAAGTCAACAAAAGAGCGCAAATGAAAAACACCAATACAGTAAAACCAACGGCTAGGAGCAAGGCCTTGGCAAAACCGCCAAAGCGACCCTTAAAAAAGCCGGGTACGGCCGTTTGCGTATATTCGTTGCTCATGCTTAATTCCTCCCAACATCGAGTTATTAAAACTCTATGCCAAGAAAGCAGGAATTATGCCGGACAAACAAGAAAGAAAAGCTTAGTCAGCAGACAGCTTCTTTTCTACGCTGCGAACAGCCCAACGCTCTAAAGTCATAAGCTGTTTTTCGGTTTTTGTGCCGGTTTCAATCACAATTTTTTCATCTTTAATCTTGGTGATTGTGCCAACAATACCGCCAATGGTGATAATTTCATCGCCAACTTTTAAGTTTGCGAGCATTTCTCTGTTTTCTTTATCTCTCTTACGCTGGGGTCTGATTAAGAGAAAATAAAAGACCACAATCAAAAGAATCATAGGAAGAAAGCTTGCGATAAGGCTCATAGGGCCGGCCTGTGCAGCTTCTCCTGCCTGCGCTGCGCCGTTTGCCACGGGCTCTGCAAATACAGAAAGCATATAAACACCTCCAAAAATATTGGCATAATGCGGTTTTAACAAAACGGCAATATGCAGTGGTTCTGCCCAAAGAGGCAGAAAGATAGCATCTTTAATTATACCTTCTTTTCCCAAATTTATCAATAGCTTTGTGAAAACCTTTCACAAATACAACCAAAAGGTTGTATTTAATCAAAAAGCATACCCTTGCGCACGGGATCCGGGTCAGCCCCCAGGGCGCTTGCCAGAGCAAAAGCAAAATCACAAGCAGTGCCGGCACCCCGTGAGGTGATGAGGTTACCGTCGCAAACCACCTTATCCTGCACTGGCGTTGCGCCCAAAAGCTCGGGCTCATAACCGGGATAGCAGGTCGCTTTTTTGTTTTTTGTCAAGCCCAAAGCGCCCAAAACCTTGGGAGCCGCGCAAATAGCGGCCACAATTTTGCCGGCCTCGTTAGCCTGGCAAAGCGCTTCGCCCAAGGGCTTACAGTTTTGCAGATGGTCAGAGCCGGGGAGTCCGCCGGGGAGCACAAGCGCCCGGGCGCTGTCAAAATCCACAGCATCCAAGGTGGTATCGGCCATAACGGGTATGCCGTGAGAGCCGGTAACCTGCACATTTTCGGTAATGGAAACCGTTTTAACCAAAAGCCCTAAGCGGCGCAGAATATCCACAACGGAGAGGGCTTCAATCTCTTCAAAGCCTTCAGCTAAAAATACATAGGTCATGTCAAATTTTCCTTTCGTTGACTTTTCTTTATGCTTATATTATACTTACTTTATCGGTCAAATACAAGAGAAAACTGATTTTTAAAGAGAGAGGAGGGGTGTTTTATGCGCAAGCGAATTTACATTGTGGACCAGCGGTATTATGAAGAAGCCCTGGCGCTTTTTGACAAGTCCTGCACGGTTTTGCCCTCGGTGCGGTGTGAAAATCTTGCCGAGCCGGTTTCCTTTCATCCTGACATGGTTCTGTTTCAGAGCACTTTTGGGGAGGTTATTTGCGAGCCTACAGTTTATGAGGGCTACAGCCGACTTTTGTCGCCTTTTGGCATTCGTTTGGTACAAGGCAAAAAGCAGGTTTTTTGTGACTATCCCCAGGACATTGCATATAATGTATTATCGGTCGGGGGCGTTGCCTTTGCCCGCTGGGATGAAACCGAGGAAAAAATTGCAGAAGCCCTGCAGAATGAGTCTGTTCAAAAAATACAGGTTGGGCAGGGCTACAGTCGCTGCAGTGCACTGGCGGTCGAGGGTGGCATTATCACCGCAGACCCCTCCATCAGCAAGGCGGCAGCGGGCGTGGGCCTTTCGGTTTTAACCATTTGCCCGGGGCATGTTCAGCTGCCGGGTTATGACTATGGCTTTATTGGTGGTGCCGCCGGAATTTTAGAAGAAAAAACCGTGGCATTTTTCGGCGGATTAGACACCCACCCGGACGGAGCACAAATCAGAGACTTCATTTTGCAGCGAGGCTTTAAAGTTCGTGAATTGCCCGGTCGACCGCTCATGGATGTGGGCACGATTTTTGCCATCGATTTCTCTGCATAAAAAGAAAAAATAATGACAAACTAACACCATTCTTTTCGGAAGGAGTGAACCCATGTGTTTGACCGCATCACATTGGGGATAAAGGGCGATTCAAACCTGATTCAAACCAGGCTATATAACCATCCCGAATGTGTTTTTCCGATTTCTGTTTCAAAAGACGAGGCAGAAAAAACGGTAACATACATTGAATTTAATCCTGCAGACGACGCCTTTGTTTTAGAGCAATATGTCAATGTTGTGGCAGAATATATCATTGACCGTTATGAAACCAGGCTGCTTCGTCGCATTTTAGAAACTACCTACAAAGAGCTTTCCCCCATTGAAAAAAGAGAAATCCTAAAAAGTATTGAAATGGTAAGTGATGACTCTAAAATTGGTTACAACGCCCGCAAGCAGGCGGTGCTTTTAAGTGTTTATGACTACCTGCAGGACAATAAAACCATGTTTTTAGACGGTTTTGTGGCCTTTCGACTGAAAAATTATGAAGCTCTTTTAGAGCAATTGGCCTCAAGCTTAGTTGAGCAACACCTTGCCCACAAAGAATATGAAGAATTTGTGGGGCTTTTAAAATATTTTGTAAACATGCAAACGCCAAGACCTGAAAAGGTGCACATTTTTGTGAGCAAAAGGGGCGGCTACCGAATTTTAGACAAAGAAAAAAACGACATAACCGCCCGCTGCTTTGCCGATTTTTTAGAGGGTGAGGTCTTGCTCACCGAAGAGGCTTATGACGATTTGCTCATCAGTGTGCTCATCACCTTGGCGCCGCAAAAAATTGTGGTTCACCACAAAGAAAACATCCGTAACCACGAGCTGTTTACAACCATTTCCCGTGTGTTTGACGGGGAGATGGAATATTGCAGCGGATGCCCATTGTGCGAGAAAAATAAATGAAGAGAAAAACGAGCCCGAAACCAAGTTTCGAGCTCGTTTTTTATGTGTGTATGCAAAAAGTAAAAGAAAAAAAGGCCGTAAAAACGGCCTTTAATCCATAAATGTTCCTTTATTACCTAAAGGAGGGAAAATGAAAAAATTTGGTTGTTGTGTTTGTTGTGGTGTAATTTTATTCTAACACGATTCGACTTTTTTTGCAATACACTCATTTAACAAACGCAACAAATGAAATCAAAAAGTTTTGGTCATAATGCACAAAAGTGAAAGAATGTTCTTTTTTTGCCTTTAATGGAGAACGCTTTTTCGACAAAACCCACCGGTACTTCATTGACAGTGCCCCTAAAATGTGGTACAATAAATAATGGAAGTATTTTTTTGTAAACCGATTAAAAAGTCCTTACAAAATTGAAATTCCTAGGGTTTGCAAAGGGTGCTTTTAGTAAAAAAGATAGGTTGTGGGTTCGACATGCGAAAAGTGGTGGCATTTCTTTTAATAGCAGGCATTATTTTTTCTTGTGGTAGCGCTTTTGCCGAGACAAAAGCACCGGACATTAAATCGGCTTCGGCCATTTTAATGCACGAAGACAGCGGACGGATTTTGTATGAAAAAGATGCAGACAAAAAATTATATCCGGCCAGCACCACAAAAATTATGACGGCTCTTTTGGCGGTTGAAAATTTAGACCCCCAAAAAGAACTGACCATTAGCGAAACAGCCATTGATATTGACCGTGACGGCAGCAACATGGGCCTTTTAAACGGAGAGGTTTTAACCGTTGAGCAGCTTTTATACGGCCTTTTGGTCCACTCGGCAAACGATGCGGCCAACGCCCTGGGCGAAGCGGTCTCCGGTGAGCTTTCGGCCTTTGTAGACGCCATGAATGTTCGGGCGGCTGAGCTGGGCATGACGAACACGCACTTTGTTAACGCCCACGGCTATCATGACGAAGAGCATTACACCACAGCAAGAGATTTGCTCACTCTGTCTGTTGCGGCAATGGAACATCCCTTAATCCGTCAAATAGTGGCCACCGCCACTTATGAAATCCCGCCCACAAATAAATACACAGAACCACGCATTTTATCCAACAGCAACTGTTTGGTGAATCAGTTCCGGGACCACCGCTATGTTTATAATGGTGCCGCCGGCATCAAAACAGGTCACACCAGCGATGCAGGCTCATGCCTTGCCTCTTATGCAGAGCGGGGCGGTCGGGGCTTTTTCTGTGTTACCCTTTCGGCTCCGGTGGAATATGAAGGCAATTATTCGTTTTTAGATACAATGGCGCTTTTTGATTATGCCTTTGGCGCCTATTCCTTGCAAACGGTTTCCAACACAAGCGACATTGTAACAACCCACGACATTAAATGGGGTCGAGGTACCGACCAGGTGATTTTATCCGCCAAAGAGCCTCTTGAGGTTTTGCTGCCAAAGGGCTATGACAAGGCAAAGCTCACAACCGACAGCGTGGCAGAAGAAAACATTGTGGCACCGGTTAAAAAAGGAGATGTGTTGGGTCGGCTGACTTATTATTATGACGGTGATGAGATCGGCTCAGTTGATTTGGTTGCCACCCAGGATATTGGGCGCAGCTTTTTCAAAATGATTTTTGTCAGCCTTTTCAATTTCATTTTTGGTCCCTGGGTTATGATTCCCTTGGCGCTCTTTGTTGTTCTTTCGCTGCTGCACTCCATGCACGAGGCCAAAAAACGCCGCATCGCCCGGGAAAAACGAAGAGAGCAGGCCCGCAGAAACTTTTATCAGTAAGCATCACAAAAAGACTTGGGGATAAAAACGAAGCATGAAGAAATTATCGTTGTTTTACATCATATTAGCCGGCGCCCTTTGGGGCACTTCCGGGGTGTTTTTCACGCTGCTGAAAACCTTTGGTGAGCTAAATCCGGCGCAGCTTTCAGCCACACGAAACATTGTGGCAGGCATTATCATTTGCGGATTTTTGTTTTTGAAAAACCGTGAGATGTTTAAAACAAAACTGCGGGAGGTGGCAATATTTGCCGCCTGCGGTTTGTTCCTCTTTCTCACTTCAACTTTTTATTATTATTCCATGGCAACCGCCTCTTTGTCCGTAGCAGTTATTTTGATGTACACTTCTCCGGTTATGGTCATGGTTGTTTCGGTAATTCTCTTTGGTGAAAAATTAACCCTTCCCAAAGGTGTTGCCGTTTTTGCCATGCTGGCAGGCTGCGGACTGGTCACCGGCATTGTGGGTGACGCCAAGTTCAGCACCATCGGCATTGTAACCGGTCTTTTATCCGGCGTTTCTTACACGGCTTATAATATTTTCACCAAGTGGGCCATGCGTCGTGGCAACAATCCCGTTACAGCAGCGGCTTACTGCTTTATGTTTTCAGCTTTTTTTCAGCGGTAACGGCAAACCCTGTGATGCTTATAAAGGGCATTGCAGCAAACCCCGCCCCCATGATTCCCCTGGCCATAGGCGTGGGTGTTATCACCTGTGCGCTGCCCTATTTGCTTTACACCATGGGCATGAAGCACCTGCCGGCCGGGACGGCTACTGCGCTAGGCTCCGTTGAGCCAATGACAGCCACCCTCTTGAGTGTGGTTGTGTTCCACGAGGCGTTAAGCCTGCCTTCCTTTATCGGCATTTTGCTGATTTTGGCATCGGTGGTCGCCTTGAGCCTGTCAAAAGAATAAGGCGACGGGCAACAAAACGAGTTCTTTTGCATAAAGTAAATTTTTATGAATACATAACAAATGTATGGTAAGAAGGTGTTACTGAAATGTTAGAGCTTATTTTAATCCGGCACGGCGAGACGGCAGGCAATCTGCGTCCCACCGCCCTGGGCACAACAGACCTGCCCCTGACAGAACGGGGCCGTAGACAGGCCCATTCCCTTTCAAGAGTCTTTGCCCTGCAAAGACCGGACGCCATTTACACCAGCCCTTTGCGGCGGGCAAGTGAAACGGCCGAGGCCATCGCACAGCCTCACGGCATGCCGGTGGAAACAATTTATGATTTGTGTGAACGGCGCTTTGGCATTTGGGAGAACATGGCTGTGGATGACATTAAGGTAGAGTTTGAGGCCGAATATTCAGCCTGGCAACAAGATTTAGCCGATTATGCCATTCCCGGTGGTGAAAGTGCCAGACAGGTTTATGACCGCTGCACCGAAGCCATCAATGAGCTTTTGAAAAAGCACCAGGAAGGTTCGGTTGTTGTGGTTTCGCACCTAGGCACCATCCGTTGCATTTTGGCCTATCTTTTGGGTATGGGCATTGAAGGCTCGTGGCGGTTTCAGGTAAACAACGGCGGCATTTGCCGGGTGAAGATTGATGAAAACGCAAGCGGCGTTTTAACCGCTTTTAATGAAGTTTAAATAAGGAATATAATATTACGAAGGAGCACAGCATGAATACAGTCAGACGAATTTTTGTAGAAAAAAAGAAAGGCTTTGATGTAGAGGCAAAGCGCCTTTACAAAGACCTGAAAGAAAACCTGAACCTAACCGGCTTAACCGGCGTCCGCATTTTGCAGCGCTATGATGTGCAGGGCGTATCAGACGAGGCGTTTGCCGCAGCCCGCACCACCATTTTCAGTGAGCCGCCGGTGGATAATGTCTATGATGAGGTTTGCCCCATCCCTAAAGATGCACTCTGTTTTATAACGGCACTGCTTCCCGGTCAGTATGACCAGCAGGCTGATTCTGCAGCAGAGTGTGTTCAACTTTTAACCCAGGCAGAGCGCCCCGCCGTGCAGGCTGCTCATGTAATTGTGTTGGAGGGCAAGCTTACCGAAGAGGAATTTTTGGCTGTTAAGAAATATTATATCAACCCTGTAGAAGCTCACGAGGTTTCCGCCGACAAGCCCGAAAGCTTAGATGCAAAGGCAGACATCCCGGCGGATGTACCCGTTGTTACCGGCTTTATCACAATGGACGAAGCCGCCCTTTCAGGCCTGATTAAAACCTATGGCTTTGCCATGGATGATGAAGACCTGCGCTTCTGCCGTGATTACTTTAAAAATACCGAAAAGCGTGACCCGTCACTGACAGAGCTGCGCATGATTGATACATATTGGTCTGACCATTGCCGTCACACCACCTTTGCAACCGAAATTGAAAGCATTGATGCTTCCGCTGCGCCTGAAAGAGTGAAGGATGCCCTTTCCGACTATCAGGCAGCAAGACAAGAGCTTTATGTTGGCAAAAACAAAACCCTTTGCCTTATGGATTTGGCCACCATTGCTGTTAAAAAGCTGAAAAAAGACGGCTACCTTAAAAAGCTTGACCAGTCTGAAGAAATCAATGCCTGCAGCATTGAGGTCACTGTGGATATCGACGGCAAAAAAGAGCCCTGGCTCATTATGTTTAAAAACGAAACTCACAACCACCCCACCGAAATCGAGCCCTTTGGTGGCGCAGCTACCTGCCTGGGTGGTGCCATTCGTGATCCCCTTTCCGGTCGTTCTTATGTTTATCAGGCTATGCGTGTTACCGGCTCCGGTGACCCCCGCAAAACCCTGGCAGAAACCCTGCCCGGCAAGCTGATGCAGCGGAAAATCACAACCGGTGCTGCCGCTGGCTACAGCTCTTATGGTAACCAGATTGGCCTGGCAACTGGTCAGGTAACTGAAATTTACGACGAGGGCTATGTGGCAAAGAGAATGGAAATCGGTGCTGTTATTGCAGCCGCACCCAAAAAGAATGTTGTTCGTGAGCGTCCCGCTGCCGATGATGTTATCATCCTCTTAGGCGGTCGTACTGGTCGTGATGGCTGTGGCGGTGCAACCGGCTCTTCCAAAGCTCACGATGACCATTCATTAGAATCCTGCGGTGCAGAAGTACAAAAGGGTAATGCCCCTGTTGAAAGAAAACTGCAAAGACTCTTCCGCAAAGAAGAGGCGGCGCAGCTGATTAAGCGTTGTAACGACTTTGGTGCCGGCGGCGTATCCGTTGCTGTGGGCGAGCTGGCAGACGGCTTGTTTATTGACTTAGACAAAGTGCCCAAAAAATATGAAGGTTTAGACGGTACCGAGCTTGCCATCAGCGAATCCCAGGAGCGTATGGCAGTTGTGATTGCTCCGGAAAACGAAAAACGCTTCTTTGAGCTTGCTAAAGAAGAAAATTTAGAGGCAACCCGCGTAGCTGTGGTTACCGAAGAACCCCGCCTGAAAATGCAATGGCGTGGCAAGCTGATTTGTGATATTTCCCGTGAATTTTTAAATACAAATGGTGCCACCAAGCACACCGATGTGGCGCTTTCAGCACCGGAAGCACCGGCGTACTTTAAACCCCAGCCGGTAGCTGATTTGAAAAAAGCATGGCTTGACACCCTGGCCGACTTAAATGTTTGCTCTCAAAAAGGTCTTTGTGAGCGGTTTGATGCTTCCATCGGCGCCGGCACTGTGTTAATGCCCTTTGGTGGCAAATATCAGTTAACTCCCGAAGACTGCATGGCGGCCAAAGTGCCCACCGGCGGTCAGACGGATACAGCAACCTTAATGTCCTTTGGCTATCAGCCCCGCTTGGCAAAAGAAAGCCCCTTTGATGGCGCGGTTTATGCCGTTATTGAATCACTGGCAAAAATCGTGGCAGCCGGCGGTGACAGAAAAGAAGTGTATCTCACCTTCCAGGAATATTTCCCCCGCCTGCATAACGACCCTGCTCGTTGGGGTCTGCCCTTTGCAGCGCTCCTCGGTGCTTACCGGGCACAAACCGCTTTGGGTATTGGCGCTATTGGCGGTAAGGACTCAATGTCCGGCTCCTTTAACGATTTGGATGTGCCCCCCACTTTAGTTTCTTTTGCGGTGGTGCCCACCTCTGCCAAAACCGTGGTATCCGGCGCATTAAAAGAAACCGACAGCGCGCTGTGGCTCATTGCACCGGAACGCAGCGAGGACGGTCTGCCTAACTTCTGTGATGTAAAAGCAAAATATGATGCTTTATATGATTTCATTCAAAAAGGTCTTGTTCGTGCTTCTTACACCGTTAAAGAAGGCGGTATTGCAGCGGCAGTTTCTAAAATGGCCTTTGGCAGCAAAATCGGTGCTGTGCTTTGCGAAAGCGTGAAAGACACCTTGTTTGTGCCCAACTTAGGCGCCATCATTATTGAAACAGCAGCCGAAACCGAAGTGCCCTTTGGCAAAAAAATCGGTCACACCACAAAAGAGCAGACCATAACCATTGGTACGACAAGCCTTACCATTGATGAGATGCTGGCTGTTTGGCGTGCACCGTTAGAGAGCATCTTCCCCACAAAAGCAGCAGCCGGCGAGGGCGCAATCCCCGCATTTAACGGTAAGAGCAGCTGCCCCACCATAGCAAAATCAAAAATTGCAAGACCCCGGGTGTTTATTCCTGTATTCCCCGGGACAAACTGTGAATATGACACCGAAAAGGCGTTCCGCAATGCAGGGGCCCAGTGTGATGTATTTGTGCTCAAGAACTTAACACCGGCCGATATTACCGATTCCGTTGAACAAATGGTAAAACGAATCGGCAACAGCCAGATTATTATGATTCCCGGCGGCTTCTCTGCCGGTGACGAGCCGGAAGGCTCCGGCAAGTTTATTGCCACCGTTTTCCGCAATCCGGCCATTCGTGATGCTGTCACAGCGCTCTTAGAGCAAAGAGATGGCTTAATGCTGGGTATTTGTAACGGCTTCCAGGCGCTTATCAAGCTGGGTCTTGTGCCCTATGGCAAGATTTGTGACTTAGAGCCTGATTCCCCCACCTTAACCTATAACGCCATTGGCCGCCATGTATCACAAATGGTGAACACCCGCGTGGCATCCTGCCTGTCCCCCTGGCTCTCACTTTCCCAGGTGGGCGACATTCACACCGTGCCTGTTTCCCATGGTGAAGGTCGGTTTGTGGCAAGCGAAGAATGGGTTAAGCGCCTTGCTGAAAATGGTCAGATTGCAACCCAGTATGTAGACCTGGGCGGCACACCTACCTATGAAACCGCCTTTAACCCCAACGGTTCTGTTTGTGCAATTGAGGGCATCACCAGCCCTGACGGTCGTATTTTGGGTAAAATGGCACATTCAGAGCGTCGCGGCGACCAGATTGCTAAAAACATCTACGGCGACCAGGATCAAAAAATCTTCCAGTCCGGCGTGGCATACTTTAAATAAAATTGACGAAAGAAAAGGGAGGCAAAGTCATGCAAATGCAAAATCTCACCCAAGCAGCCGAATATTTGCACACCCGACTGCCCTTCTCCCCGGAGATTGCCTTAATTTTAGGCACAGGGCTGGGTGACTTTGCGCAAGCTTTAGAAGATGCGGTTTGCATCCCTTATGGCGACATTCCCCATTTTCCCGTGAGCACAGCGCCTTATCACAAGGGGCAGCTGGTGGCCGGTAAGGTTTCGGGGAAAAAAGTCGTGTTGCTGCAGGGCCGCATCCATTATTACGAGGGCTACACCATGGAGCAGGTGGTTTTCCCCGTCCGTGTGCTGAAGCTTTTAGGCGTTAAAACCCTGTTCGTCACCAATGCAGTGGGTGCGATTAACACCGATTTTGCCGTGGGTGATTTGATGATGATCAATGACCACATCAAGTTTTTTAACGATTCGCCCCTGCGAGGACAAAACATCGATGCCTTTGGTCCTCGTTTTAATGACATGTCAAATGCATACACCCAAAGCCTGCGGCTTTTAGCCAAAGAGGTGGCCAAAGAAAAGGGCATTCCCTTAAAAGAGGGGGTTTATGCCTACATGCCCGGCCCCAGCTATGAAACACCGGCCGAAATCAGAATGCTTTCTGTTTTGGGGGCCGATGTGGTGGGCATGTCCACCGTGCCGGAGGTTTTAACCGCCGCCCATGCCGGCATGGACATTTTTGGACTTTCCTTTTGTGTGAACATGGCGGCAGGACTGTGCAAAGAGATTAAACATTTAGACTTTACAAAAATTGCAATAGACAATTTTAAGGCGCTGGTTTGCGCCATGCTTGAAAGGCTTTAACATCGGAGGCATTTATGGTAAATCAGGAACACATCAGAAACTTTTCAATTATCGCCCATATTGACCATGGCAAATCCACTCTGGCAGACCGGCTTTTAGAAAAAACCGGTCTTTTAACCGAGCGTGAAATGGAAGCGCAGGTTTTGGATAACATGGATTTAGAGCGTGAGCGTGGCATCACCATCAAGGCAAGAGCCGTTCGCTTGTTATACCGGGCTGGTGACGGTGAGGAATATGTGCTGAACCTGATTGACACCCCGGGGCATGTGGACTTTAACTATGAAGTTTCCCGGTCTTTGGCGGCTTGTGAGGGTGCCCTTTTGGTTGTGGATGCAGCCCAGGGCATTGAGGCGCAAACCCTGGCAAACACCTACCTTGCGCTGGACCACGATTTGGAAATCATGCCCGTCATCAACAAAATTGACCTGCCGGCTGCACAGCCTGAGGTTGTCATTGGTGAAATTGAAAACATCATTGGCATACCGGCAGAAGATGCCCCCCGCATCTCGGCCAAAAACGGCATTGGCATCGAAAGTGTTTTAGAGCAGATTGTCAACCTGATTCCTCCACCGACAGGCGATGCTGCCGCACCCCTTAAGGCCTTGATTTTCGACAGTTTTTATGACCCGTATAAAGGCGTTATTATTTATTTCAGAGTCAAAGACGGTACTTTGAAAAAGGGTGACACCATCCGGCTCATGGCAACCGGTAAAGAATTTGAGGTTATCGAGCTTGGCTACCTTCATCCCAACGGCTTTTTAAAGTGCGAAACCCTTTCCGCCGGTGAGGTTGGTTATCTCACCGCTTCGATTAAAAATGTATCCGACACCCGGGTGGGTGACACCATCACCCTGGCAAACCGTCCGGCCGAGGCGCCCCTTTCCGGTTACAAGCAGGTTAACCCCATGGTTTTCTGCGGTATTTATCCGGCAGACGGTGCCCGCTATGACGACCTGCGTGATGCCCTGGCAAAGCTGCAGTTAAACGACGCTTCCCTTTCTTATGAGCCGGAGACCTCGGTGGCCCTTGGTTTTGGCTTCCGTTGCGGCTTTTTGGGTCTTTTGCACATGGAAATCATTCAAGAGCGCTTAGAGCGTGAGTATAACCTCGATTTGGTTACCACCGCCCCCAGCGTTGTTTACAAAATTAAGAAAACCAATGGCGAAGAGCTGTGGATTTCAAACCCCACCAACATGCCTTCGGCCAATGAGATATTATACATGGAAGAGCCCATGGTTAAGGCCGACATCATGACGCCTACCGAATTTGTGGGCAGTGTTATGGAACTGTGTCAGGACCGGCGCGGTGTTTATCACAACATGACCTATATTGACACCGACCGTGCACAGCTTCACTATGACCTGCCGTTAAATGAAATTATCTATGACTTTTTTGATGCCTTAAAATCCCGCACCCGGGGTTATGCCAGCTTTGATTATGAACTGGCTGGCTATGAAAAATCCGATTTGGTTAAGCTGGACATTTTATTAAACGGCGACATGGTTGATGCTCTTTCTTTCATTGTTCACAACACAAAATCCTATGCCCGAGGCAGAAAAATTGCCGAAAAGCTGAAAGCAGCTATTCCCCGCCAGCTTTTTGAAATTCCCATTCAGGCGGCCATCGGCAACAAGATTATTGCCCGTGAAACCGTAAAGGCCATGCGCAAGGATGTTTTGGCAAAGTGCTATGGCGGTGACATTACCCGTAAAAAGAAACTGCTTGAAAAGCAGAAGGAGGGTAAAAAACGGATGCGCCAGGTGGGCAGCGTCGAGGTGCCCCAAGAGGCATTTATGTCCGTTTTAAAGTTGGATGAATAATCAATTGAACGGAATTTATATACATCTTCCTTTTTGTATCAAAAAATGTGCTTATTGCGACTTTGTTTCCTATGAAAATCAGCTGGAGACTGCTTCAACTTATGTTGACAATCTGCTTGACGAGATGGAACAATATCGTGGTGAGCAGGCAGACACGGTATATTTAGGAGGCGGAACGCCCACAGCGCTTCCGCCTCATTTGCTTGTGCGGATTTTAGAAGGGGCCAGAGACTGCTTCCATTTAGCCGAAGACAGTGAAATCACCGTGGAGGCCAACCCCGGCACCTGCCAAAAAGAAACCGTCCGCGCTCTTAAAAAGGCAGGGGTCAACCGCATCAGCCTGGGTGCGCAGTCCTTTGTAGATGAAGAGCTTTCGGCCATTGGCCGCATTCACACAGCGGCGCAGATTAAAGAGGCGGTGGCCACTTTGCGGGCCGAAGGGATTTTTAACATCAGCCTTGATTTAATGTTTTCCCTTCCCGGTCAAACCGAAGAGAGCCTTCTTGTTAGTTTAGAAGAGCTCGTGGCTTTAGAGCCCACCCATATCTCCTGCTATTCATTAACGCTTTGCGAAGGCACGCCCCTTTATGAGGCGGTGGCCGGCGGCAAAACAGAGGTGCCGGATGAGGACAGCGACAGAGCCATGTATGACCTGATTTGCAAACGCCTTGAAAAAAACGGCTATCATCGCTATGAAATATCAAATTTTGCAAAAGAAGGATACAAAGCCCGACACAACACAAAATATTGGATACGGGCGCCCTACATCGGCTTAGGTGCGGCGGCCCACTCCTTTTTTGGCGGTCGCCGTTTTGAAAATCCCCCGGCTCTTTGTGATTATGAAAAGGTTGCCCATGGTGAAAAAGACCGCGAGGGCGTGTGTCTCACCGAAAAAGACGCCATGGCCGAATTTATGTTTTTAGGACTAAGAATGATAGAGGCAGGCGTTTCTAAAAAAGAGTTTTTCTCTTGCTTTGGCCAAGAGCTTGAAGCGATTTATAAAGAGCCGATTGAAAGGCTTTGCCGTTTGGGTCTGCTGGAGGAAAGAGGCGACATTTTGCGCCTGACAGACCGTGGTGTTGATGTTTCAAACAGTGTTTTTTGCGAATTTGTGTGAGGAGAGCATCAAAATGTCAAAAAAATGGATGCGGATTTTATTTCGCCGTCGTGTAACGGTGATTTTGCTTTTAATTTTGCAGCTTTCGTTAATGGCCACGGCCATCTACAGCTCCAGCCAGACCTATCGCTGGATATATAATCTTTTGAACCTTACCAGTCTAGGTATTATTCTGCACATCATTACTGGAGCAAAGCGGGCTTCTTACAAGCTTTTGTGGACGGTTGTGGTTTTGGCATTTCCCCTCTTTGGCGGACCGCTTTATCTTCTGGTGCAGTTTCAGGGCACAACCATGAATTTCCGCCGGCGTCTTGACGGGGCTGAAAAAAGGTATATGCAAAAACCAAATAGCCATGAGGCAGAAAAAGCGCTGGAAAAAGTGCCGGCAGACTATCGCCATCAGGCTCGGTTTTTGCAGTTGGCAGGGGGCTTTACCGTTTATCATAATGAAGAATCCACCTATCTGCCTTTAGGCGAACGCTATGCCGAACGGCTTTTGGCGGCTCTTGAATCGGCAGAAAAGTTCATATTTTTGGAATTTTTCATTATTCAGGAAGGCAAGTTCTGGAATTCCATTTTAGAAATCTTAAAGAAAAAGGTGGCACAGGGTGTGGATGTGCGCCTGATTTATGATGACATGGGCTGCTTTATGCTCTTGCCCGTAGACTATCAAAAAAAGCTGAAAGAAGCGGGCATACGCTGTGTGGTGTTTAATAAGTTCCGCCCTGTGCTCAGCACCCTGCAAAACAACCGTGACCACCGCAAAATTGCTGTGATTGACGGGTGCGTGGCATTTACAGGCGGCATTAACCTAGCCGATGAATATATTAACGAAATTGAGAGACATGGCCACTGGAAAGACGCGGCCATTGAAATAAAGGGCGAGGCTGTGCAAGGCTTTACCCGGATGTTTTTAATTATGTGGCAGGCTCTGGCAGGGGAAACGGAAAAAACCGAAGTCTATTTTGAACCAAAGAGCGCGTCGCAAAAACCCGATGGTGTTCTGATTCCCTTTTGCGACAGCCCCATGGATAAAGAGTATGTCAGCGAGCAGGTTTATATCAACTTAATCAATGGCGCCCGCCGCTATGTCTACATTCAAACCCCTTATTTGATTTTGGATGACACCATGGTTTCAGCCTTGATACTTTCGGCAAAAAACGGCGTGGATGTGCGCATTATCACCCCCGGCGTGCCGGACAAACGCTATGTCCACATGACCACCCGTTCTTATTACCGTGAGCTCACCGCCGCCGGCGTGAAAATTTATGAATACACCCCCGGCTTCATTCATGCCAAGGTTTTGGTTGCTGACGATGCGGTGGCCGTTGTGGGCACCATTAACATGGATTGTCGCAGTCTGTATTTACACTTTGAGTGCGGCGCTTGGCTGTGCGGTAGCAAAACCGTGCCGCAAATTAAGCAGGACTTTTTGAAAACCCAGGCACTTTGCAAAGCGATAAAGGCAGAGGATTGCCGGGTGAACCCCTTAATGAGAATTATTCGCAGCCTGTTTCGGTTGTTTGCACCGCTAATGTAGGAGGCTTTTCATGAAAATCGTTATCATCAATGAAAATGACAGCGGACAGAGAGTGGATAAGTTTTTGTCTAAATATCTGCCGGGCATGCCCAAGAGCCTGCTCTATAAGCAGTTGCGCAAAAAAAGGATTAAAAGAAACAAAAAGGCCTTGGCCGCCCAGGACATTCTTTGCGCAGGGGATGAGCTGTATTTATATATCAATGACGAATTTTTTGAAGAAAAAGTGGCACCACAAAGCGATTTTTCGTGTCTTTGTGTCATTTATGAAGATGAAAACATTTTAATAGCCCACAAGCCGGCAGGGGTTTCTTCTCACGGCGGTGACGATTCCATTTTGGCACAAATTCAAAGCTACTTGTATCACACCGGCGCCTATAACCCAAAAGACGAACACAGCTTCACACCGGCGCTGTCTAATCGGCTGGATAAAAACACAGAGGGGCTTATTCTGGCAACAAAAAATGCAGCGGCGCAGAGGGAGCTAAACGAAAAAATTAAAGCCGGTGAGGTCACAAAGCAATATTTGTGTTTGGTTCACGGGGTTTTTAAAGAAAAAGAGGGGCGGCTGCAAAACTGGCTGTATATAAGCCCCGACGAAAACCGCGTTTTTGTGGCTACAAAAGAAAAAGAAGGTGCAAAAGAGGCAAAACTCATCTATCGGGTGCTTGAGCAACGAAAGGATAGAGCCTTGGTAGAGGTCACGCTGCTCACCGGCCGCAAACATCAAATCCGTGTGCAGCTTGCCCATGCCGGTCACCCCTTAGTGGGTGACAGAAAATATGGGGCGCCCAAAGACAAAAAGTTTGCCTATCAGGCGCTGTGTGCCCACCGCATAACCTTTAACTTTACCTCCGAAACAAAGGTGCTCACCGCTTTAGCCGGCAAAACCTTTACAATTAAAGAAAAACCGTGGCAATAACAAAACCCCCGCACCAATTAAGGTACGGGGGTTTATTATATAAAAATTTAATTTTACAGACTATATTTCCATTGTTCCTGGGGTTCAACCTTTACCCATTTACCGCTGGTAAAGTCAGGAACTTCAACCAAAGCACCGCCCATGTTAATGGAGGCTTCACTCAAAGCGGTAATGCACATCCATGCAGCTGCATCATAAACATCAATGGGAGAGGGCTTGTTAAACCGCACCATATCAACAAAGGCATTTAATACATGCCAGTCAATACCGCCGTGGCCGGCAGTGATGCCCAGCTCATCATATTCCTTCCAGATGGGAGAGATATATTCATCATAGTAATCTTTAATGTTGTCTTTAATGGGTTCTTCTTCCTCCCAGTTAAGCTCAACCTTATCGGGCATTTTGTCTTCAATAACAACGGATTTTGTGTCTTCAGCATACATGCCGCGTGTACCGCGAACGGTAAAATAACGGGAATAATAAGGTCTTGGCAAGGTGGTATCCAGCACCAAGGTGATGGTTTCGCCGCCAGCACAACGAATATTGGTTGTAATAATGTCGCCCTGAGCAAAGGTTTCTTTTGCACGGGGATGATCTTCACCCAAAATTCTTCCGTTATAATCATTCAAGCCGCGGGCTTTCGAAGCAAAGGATGAAAGAGCAACCATGCGGTTACCGCGGTTGATGTTCAAAATCTTGCAGATGGGGCCCAGCTGATGGGTGGGATAGTTATCGCAGTTTCTTGTGCGATAGTTCCGCAGACGGTAGTGGTTCATTTCGTCACCCAAAGAAACTTCGGCACGCAGGTCATGACCATAGCCGCCGGTGCAGTGAACAATCTCACCAAAAAGACCTTGGCGAACCATGTTCATAACGGTCATTTCATCACGATCATAGCAGCAGTTTTCAAGCATCATAAAGGGCACGCCGGTTTCTTCCTGCACTCTTACCAGTTCATAGCAGTCATGCAGAGAGTAAGCGCCGCCAACCTCAAGACCAACCGCTTTGCCGGCACGCATAGCAGCAACGGCAACAGGCACATGCATCTCCCATGCGCAGAAAACGCAAACAGCATCAATATCCGGGTCTTTTACCAGCTCTTTATAATCAGTGGTTCCTTTAACGGTTACATTGTGCTCATCCTTCATGAACTTCACAACGCGCTCCACACGGTCGGGCAGTTCATCGCAAACACTAATGATGTCTACAGTACCCAAGTCCATTAAAACATGGATCAAGCCACAATATTCAGCGCCAGAAGCAAAACCGCGCTGACCAAGACCAACTACGCCAACTTTAAGTTTGTCCATTTCAATCTCCATTCCTGCCACAAAGCAAAATAAATTCGCTTGTGCAAATATATAGTTTAAGGTGCAGAAATCTGCCCAAATGAAACAAAAATTTCTACATATCTCATTATATACCATTGCACCCAAGTTTGCAAGAGGTTTTCTTTAAAAATTTTTATATAAAACATAGCTTTTTTGTGAGTTAAGCAATGGTTATTATGCTTTCCTGCAGAATATAATTCGTATTTTAGATGCCCTCCATAATGTGCATGTTTCGAAGAGCCGGGTCAGCGATTTTATCCTGAATCAAAAAGGCCTGCTTTTCAAAATCGCAGCCTGCATCAGTTATCAGGTGTTGCTCTTTAAACTCATTTGAAAAGGCAAGGCAAATCCTTTCCATGCTCTCTTTTTTTGCCGCCGCCTCCGACGGGGTGTTTCCACCCTCTGAAAGGGCCACCAAAGCGTCTTCAAGGTCAGAAAGCAGAGGCAGATCCCGCAGCCCCCGATACGCCCATTTATAAAACGGTTCATATTGGTTGTTAAGCAGATAGATTAAAGAAATGGCATGCTTTAAAAAGGCAAACACACAAAGCTGCGCCGCCCCTTTTTCGCCACGGGCCAGACAGCGGCTGTAGTTATAAAGCCCGGTTTGCGCCATCATAACGGCGTGGGCCGCCATCTTTTTTAAGCGCACATCCTCGGGATAGCCCAAAAGCAGCGTGTTTCTTACGGCAGAAAAAATGCCGGCATCATCCCGAAACACCTTGCCGTTGCAGGCGGCAGCTAAAGCGTGAGGGGGAATGGAAAGCCAGTGCTCTGGCGAAACGGGTGCTGAAGGTGTGCCCAAAAAAGAGGCGTAAAAATCTTCAATGCACTTAACCCCGTGACGGCTTCCGCCCACAGGGGATAAGGCAAGCCGTTTAAAACCCTCAAATTCTTTGGGGAGTTTGGCGTACATTCGCTCTAAACGAAAGCCAAAATCGTCATAGTCCGCTTTTGTAACCCAAAGGCAAAACCCCGGCTCAAAGTCGTGATCTTGTGAGAGGGCATCGTCAAAGCCAAAGCATTCAGACCCCTGCCCAACCAGTCCCACGGCAATTTTTGAGGCTACATCCGAAAATTCGGCGCCCAGAGCATCTTTTCCATAGGCATTATAAAATTTTTCGCAAAGCTCAAGACCGGCCATAAATTTCCCTCGCTTTATCGGTTAATTTTTTTGCCAGCACAAAATAGCCAAAATAATCAAAAGAAGGGGCACACTTTTCACAAACAAAGGCATAATAAGCGTTTTGGTTAATGCGCTCATCCCTCAAAAGAGCCTCGGCTTTTTTCATGCAAACTTCAATATGCTCGCTCTCGGCTCCCTGCCACCGTTCATAAAGGTGGGCCAAATTCACATAAGAAACGGCGCAGTCAAGCAGGCTCTCAACCTGACGGCTTGTGATGGCAATGGCTTTTTCATAAAGCTCTTTTGCTCTTTCAAATTCCTCTAAATCAACCAGGGTGGTTGCAAAGTTATTATAAAGCGCAGCAAATTGTAAATCATCCTCTAAAACACCGCAGGCTTTATAAATTTCAATGGCTTTTTCGTATAAAGGTACGGCTTTTTCAGGCTTGCCAAAGGCTTTAGAGGTGGTGGCGGCGTTAATCAAAATGGTAGCACCTGAGATGGTTTTGGTTTTGGCTGTTAAAGCAAGCAGCTCTAAGGAACGGGCGACAGCTTTTTGCCCCTTTTCTTTTTCAGCAGTTTTTCTGTAAAGCCCCAGCATTTCGTTCACAATGGAAAGCTCACCCGCTGTGTCGTCCACGCTTTGTGCCTCAGCCTGCCAATATTCAAGCAGACCTCTGGCGCCGGATAAATCGTTGGTATCAAAAAAGCGGTCAAGCTTTTCAATCACTCTTTGCACGGGGATGTGCTGGCTTGCCTTTTTCACTTTGTTACATGTGGAACATTCAAAATCAATCTTCAAAATTTCAGGGGTTTTATCTGTATTCATAGGCATTCTCCCAACAAAAAACGATGTAAAAAAAGTAAGTTTATACCTAAATTATATCATGCAACATAATAAAGTCAATAACAAAAAGCATGATTTTAATGGACCTCATTGGCACAAAAAAAGACGATTGCCATGGCAACCGTCTTTGAAAAATTTTAGATTAAAGCAACTCAATGAGGGCATCAACATCTTCATTTTTGGTAGCCCAGCTGGTGCAAAGACGAATAACCGTGTGGTTATCGTCATACCGCTCCCAAAAATCATATTGCACTTCTTCGCCAAACTTTTTAAGCTGCTCATTTTCCATCACAATAAAGGTCTGATTTGTGGTGGTGTTGAGGAAGAAGGTATATCCCTTTTCGCGAAGCGCTGCACGGATGCGGTCAGCGGTATCGATGGCGTTTTTACTGATTTTAAAGTATAAATCATCGGTAAACAAAGCGTCAAATTGCACGCCGTAAAGCCGGCCTTTAGCAAGCAGAGCGCCGTGCTGCTTCACTCTTGTGATAAAGCGGGAGGGCTCTTCTTTTGTGAAAATGAGTGCCTCGCCACAAAGAGCGCCAACCTTTGTGCCGCCAATATAAAAAGCGTCGCAAAGCTGTGCAATTTCTTTTAAAGTAACATCGCATTCTGGGGTGGCAATGCCATAACCCAAACGAGCACCGTCTAAATAAAGGGGAATGTTATAGCTACGGCAAACCTGCGAAAGCGCCTCAAGCTCTTTTTTGGTGTAAAGGGTGCCATATTCGGTGGGGTGAGAAATGTAAACCATGCCGGGGAACACCATTCTGTCGTGGTGCGCATCGGCATAGAAAATATCAATGTAAGACTTAACGGCTTCGGCGGTGATTTTGCCTTCTTTATGGGGCAGGGCTATGGCCTTGTGGCCGGTGTATTCAATGGCGCCGGCTTCATGACCCATAATATGACCGCTGGCAGCGGAAATAACACCCTCATAGCTTTCCAGCAGACTGTCAATGGCAAGCTGGTTTGTTTGTGTGCCGCCGGAAATGAAATACACCTTGGCATCGGGCACGCCAATGGCTTCTCTAATTTTTTCTGCGGCAGACTCGGTGTAAACATCGGTGCCGTAGCCTGTCAGCTTTTCCATGTTTGTTTCAACTAAACGCTTTAAAACTTCAGGATGCGCTCCTTCAGAATAGTCATTGATAAAATATAACATTTGCCTCTCTCCTATATTATGTAATCATCTTATTCTACCATAAAGGAAGGCGTTTGTCAATTCAAGTTGGCAAGACAGATAACGACATTAAATAGAAAAGTCAACTTACTTTTTCTCTTCAACACAATAGAACCGTTCCCTTGTGTCTCAAGGGGACGGGTCTCTTGTCAAGCAGCATTTATTCCCATTTTCATCAAAATGGCTAATCCTTCACATAATTGACTTCCAATAAGGTAAACGAACAATCTCATAATGCATTTTTCTTTAAAAATGTCACCAAATACAAGATAACACATATATAAAACAACGATTAAAAATTGCAATAATTTAATAGTCACGTTAAGACTCGGTATGTTTAGAAAATATCCAATCAAATTAAATATAAACGGAACTAATATTTTCAAAAACAAGAGTGGTGCCACTTGTTTTTCTGCCGTACGCAGACTATTATTTAAATATTTTTTAAATATAATATAAAACAGAAATACTTCCAAAAGGTAACCAACAACATAAGCAAAGGAAAAACTAATAAATGCAATTATAAAAGAGGTGACGAGTTCTAACACAGGCATTTGCAATACCACAGGCATCAGTGTCCAAATCAACTGTATCACAACACAAAAATACATAATAGCTCTTAATGCCATAATATTATATTTCTTATCGAGTATATATCGCTCTTTAAGTTTTACAAAAATACTCATATTTCCTCCTATGAAAATTACTATTTTAAAAGCGTTCCAATATATGTAATATCGTCTCCATTTGCCGCCATAAAAGCTATATAGCCATTTACTAAAATGTTTTGAGAAATGTTTATTTCTAATTTAGGGACACAAGAGAACCGTCCCCTTGTGTCCCTTGTGTCCCAATAGAACCGTCCCCTTGTGTCAGTCCCCTTGTGTCACCCTTGTGTCAAACCCTTGTGTCAGTGTCCACGATGTCGGTCAAAAATAATCTGTCGCTGTTATTGAGTTAACCAAATCATTCAAAAATGAGACCTCTATATATCCATAATCATATTCATAAATATACATATTGTCTATTACTTTATTTGGTTGTCCCAATAATATTATAACTTGATCTTTGGACATCCCTATTATCATATGACATTCTTTTAGGTCATCTAACATCAAAATTCTTTGATTTGGAAATTTTCTCCACTTTTCTACTGTAAAGTCTTTAAATTGGTTACTTGAAAAGCTATACCAACAGATAATTATCAAAGCATAACTGACACAAATTATAATTGATAAAAGTGAAACATGTCGTTCTTTCTTTACAAAAGCCCTTAAATATAAAGGTGATAGCAGCGCTATTAGTGTAAGTAATAAACCTGCAACAATCCACATTTTTCCATACAAATCCATAAAACATGAAAACAAACCAGCCTTAATAGAAAGTTGTATATATAAAAAGAGATATATCCACATAGCCATTAATATTAAATATAACATTATATTTATAATCTTATTTCTCATTTACCGCACCTCAAATTATAATAACCGACACAAGGGGACGGTTCTCTGACACAAGGGGACGGTTCTCTTGTGTCGGAATCGTCCCCTTGTCTCTTCCCCTTGTCTCTCCTGTCTCTCTTGACACCATCACATACCACGCAATGTACCAAAAAACAAAAAAACATAAATGGCATAGATTATTAGTAAGATTGTTTTAGGGATGGATTTCTTTTTTGTAATTTCAGACAACAAATATATTAAAAGCCAAAAACTAAATAATGCAACTAAACCATGAGCTCGTATTGGTATTAAATAATATATGTCATATGCTTTACCCGACCACTCTGTTCCTCTAAATAACCTGATAACCACTTCTCCGTATACAATAAATATGCCAAAGAGAGTCAAGAAAACAAATGATATTTTTCCAAGTAATTTTTTTAGCAAATATTCATCTCCTCCTTGTGTCCCTCAAGAGAACCGTCCCCTTGTGTCCCTGTCCCTGGTCTTCGTCCCCTTGTCTTCCTGTCTCCCTAATTTCCAATGCCATACTTTTCAACATATCCGTTTTCATTAAAGAGAATATCCAGTAACATAGGTTCAGCATAACCCATCCCTATAATATAATGAATCCCTTCTACAACACTTTGATTAGCAAAAGATATAAACATTTGATTTTCGCCCAACAAATTTATTATCTCTTCTTTCGACATACCTATAAGTCCATACCTGCTTGCCAAATCCTCTACCATATATTTCCGTTTTTTAAAATCTTCATTCCAACGCTTGCAATCAAATTGTTTTAAAGTGTTCATACGCGCAAGCGTAAAGACAGATAGACAAATGCACAACACAATAATAACAATGCCAATTTTTTTAAATTCTTTCATTTTTCCTCCCTGTTATTTGACACCAAATGTTAAATTTCCATTTGTACGAATCACATTGCCATCTACTATTTTAAATAATTTGCCAGTGAATTGAGCGTTTCTTATCAATCTCTCTATGGACTCATAATTTGTGGATGAACCTATTTCAATACCTTTTGCATTATTAGTCAAATCCATATAAGTTTGCAAAGTTCTTTCATATGTGCCTAAGTTTGAAGGAGTTCCAAACTCGTGAGCATCCATCCATGACACAAGGGGACGGTTCTCTTGTGTCCCCTTGTGTCCCCGTCTTACTGCCCCCGGTCTCCGTCTGTCTCATATCCTGGCCATAGCTTCCAACCCAATTTGTCAACAGAAACATACATTCTCGTATAAGTATCACCAGGTTCCATTGCTGTAATTAGAATGCTTCTTTGTGTTTTGGCAAACCACTTGACAACGGTAATGGGGGCCCAAACTCCAAAATTAATATTCTCATCCGTTTCTTCACGCCTTAAATCTAAGATCATATCTTTATTGTATTCTCTGGAATCTTCAGGGAAAAGACTGTCAATTTTTTCGTTTGGTACTAATAATGTTGCTTTGAGATATTGATTATAACTAAAAAAGTTTGAGTTTATATCATCATCCAACACAAAATATTCAATAACCGTTTCTTTCGGAAAATCGATTGATGTATATTTATTTATTAGCTCAATCTCTGTCAGAGTAATTTTATTAAGAATATATAAACCATTATTTTTTAAGTGAATAAACAGCACTAACACTAAAACAAAAAACATAATTATAAACCATTTATAATCAATCCTCATCTTATCCCAGCCTTTTCTAATACTGATGTAATATTAAACTTTTTGCCAAGCTTTTTCCACTCAAGCTCGCCATTATCATTCTTTGTATATTTTATAAATCCCCAATTGTCTCTTTTTTCTTTTTTCCAAGACAGATTAATAAATGTATCATCGCCCATTGATATGTAGTTTCCAAACAATGTGCGGCTACTCACAGTTCCGTCTGAAGCTATTACTGAATTAACATCATTATGTACAAGCATTTTATTTACAAGACTTAGACACAGGGGGACGGTTCTCTTGTGTTGTTTATAGTCTTCGTACGATTCCAAAGCTTATCCCCGTCAGCCTACTTATTTGCCGTATTGATAAGCCTTCTTCTTTTAATTTGCTTATATACTGGTCGCGCTTTTTGACTTCAAGTTTAGCAAACTCTGATGCATTTCGACATTTAGAAATCTTCTGTATGACCTTAATGGCATCAGCGTCGCTTAGCCTACCGTCGCTTTCGTCATATTCTAAGCACTTATCGCTATTCGGTTCGTTGCAAAATCGAATAAAGTCCTCTCGATATATCATTGAATAAATAAAGTCTATATCGATTAGCTTTTTATTTTCCATAAGAATTTCGTTATAACTACTAAATTTATACTTGCCTAACTCTTTGACAATTCCTGCTTTTTGCGGATTTTGATGTATATAACGTAGAACTGTCAAAAAGTATTTTTCGTCTTCGACCGGCTCGCTTTTATAACGATCTTGAAATAAATGACCCCTTCTGTAATACTTCCAATTATACCAATAAACATAACTTCCGGCGATTCTTTTCATGATTAAATCTAAATCTTCTTTACCAACTTGAAGTAGTAAGTGTATATGATTAGACATAAGGCAATAAGCGAATACTTTATATTCGCTTATTGCCTTATAAGTTTTTAATGTTTCTAAAAATTTTAAATTATCTTCTTCGTCTTCAAAAATAGCTTGACGATTGATACCT
>JAZNRE010000038.1:0-5368 GCA_045590535.1 Clostridia bacterium | reverse complement strand
CAAAAGTAGGCCCGTCCGGCAGGGCATACAAAATGGAAAGAATTACCACTCTTTTGGCTTGGGCAATGCGTCCGCCTCATAATTGCAAGCGCTTCCTTTGGAAATCCCTCCATCACCTTCGGTGGTCCCCCTCCGGAATCCTCCCACCGTCTGCGACGGTCCCCCCCTCCTTTAGGCAAGGAGGGCTTTGCAAGGGAGGCAAAGAGGGGCTTGCAAGGGATTTTTGTAAACAAATTGTACATGACGAAAAAAACTACCCAAAACCAAAGGTTTTGGGTAGCCTATGCATCTCATTTTTCAAACGGAAAAGAGAGATTTTTATTTGTTTTTCAGGTTAAACCAAGCATCAATGCCGGGATAGTAAGCAATCTCGCCCAGCTCTTCTTCAATGCGGAGAAGCTGATTGTATTTTGCAACACGGTCAGTTCTTGAAGGAGCACCAGTCTTAATCTGGCCGGAGTTTGTAGCAACGGCGATGTCAGCAATGGTAGCATCCTCGGTTTCACCGCTTCTGTGAGAAGTAACAGCGGTGTAACCAGCACGGTTAGCCATTTCAATAGCTTCCAAGGTTTCGGTCAAAGTACCAATCTGGTTAACTTTGATTAAGATAGAGTTAGCAACGCCAAGCTCAATACCTTTCTTTAAGCGCTCGGTGTTTGTAACGAACAGGTCGTCACCAACCAGCTGAATCTTGGTGCCCAGCTTGTCAGTTAAGATCTTCCAAGCATCCCAGTCTTCTTCAGCAACGCCGTCTTCTAAGGAGATGATGGGGTATTTGTTAGCTAATGTTTCCCAATAAGAAACGATTTCGTCACGGGTCATGAAGATGTCGGTCTTCCAGAAGTAGTAACCGTCTTTGCCGATTTTCTTAGCTTCTTCAAACATTTCAGTAGCAGCAGCGTCGATAGCAATTCTAAAATCATCACCGGGTTTGAAGCCTGCTTTTTCAACAGCTTCAACGATAACCTGAATGGCTTCTTCATCGCTCTTTAAGTTAGGAGCGAAACCACCTTCGTCACCAACAGCGGTGCTGTAGCCTTTGCCTTTTAATACGCTCTTTAAGTTGTGGAACACTTCTGCGCACCATCTTAAAGCTTCACGGAAAGAAGTTGCACCAACAGGCATAATCATAAATTCCTGAATGTTAACGCTGTTGTCAGCATGCATACCACCGTTGATGATGTACATCATGGGCACGGGGAAGGTTTTAGCGTTGCAGCCGCCAATGTAGTTATAAAGGCTAACGCCTAAAGATTCAGCAGCAGCTTTAGCACAAGCCAAAGAAACGCCCAAGATAGCGTTTGCACCCAAACGGCCTTTGTTGGGGGTGCCGTCTAATTCGATCATAGCACGGTCGATAGCAACCTGATCTAAAACATTCATGCCGATAACGGCTTCAGCGATTTCACCGTTAACATTTTCAACAGCTTTGCAAACGCCTTTGCCTAAGTATTTGCTCTTGTCGCCGTCACGAAGCTCAACAGCTTCAAATGCACCGGTAGAAGCGCCAGAGGGAACAGAAGCACGGCCAACATAGCCATCTTCGGTATAAACCTCAACTTCAACGGTCGGATTGCCACGGGAATCCAGGATTTCTCTTGCCACTACATCGATAATTTCAATGTACTGTTTCATAGTATTATTCCTCCTATAAATATAAAATTGTTAATTAAATAATCAGGCTCTTGCCTGTCATTTCACTGGGCTGGGGTAAATCTAAAAGGGTGAGCATGGTGGGGGCAATATCAGCCAGGCAGCCGCCCTCACGCAAATTCACTTCTTTACCAACCACAATAAAGGGCACGGGGAAGGTGGTGTGTGCGGTGAAGGTGTCACCGTTATCCGGGTCAACCATCTGGTCTGCATTACCGTGGTCAGCAGAGACCAAGGCAATACCATCCCGGCGCAGCACCTCTTCAATCACGCGTTTCATGCAAGTGTCAACGGTTTCAACCGCTTTCACAGCCGCATCAAACACGCCGGTGTGGCCAACCATGTCGCAATTGGCAAAGTTTAAAATGATAACATCATATTTGTCTGATTCTAACCGGGAAAGAGCCTCTTCTGTAACCTCAAGGGCGCTCATTTCGGGCTTTAAGTCATAAGTTGCAACCTTGGGTGAGGCAATGAGTGCTCTGTCCTCGCCCTGGGCAACCGCCTCAACGCCACCGTTAAAGAAGAAGGTTACATGGGCATACTTTTCGGTTTCAGCAATACGCAGCTGAGAAAGACCCTTTTGTGACAGATAGTCACCCAAAGTGTTCTCTAAAGACTGGGGACGAAACGCCACATCCACATTGGGCATGCTCTTGTCATACTGGGTCATGCACACATAGTGAAGCTTTTGAAATTCTCTGGCAAAGCCGTCAAATTCAGGGTCAACCAAGGTGCGGGTGATTTCTCTGGCACGGTCAGGACGGAAGTTAGCAAAAATAACGCTGTCACCCTCGGTGATCACGCCAACGGGGGCATTTTCTTCCATAACAACAACGGGCACAACAAATTCGTCGGTCACTTCGTTGTCATAAGAAGCCTGAACAGCGGCCACTGCGTCACATGCCGGCTCGCCAACACCTAAAACCATGGCGGCATAAGCCTTTTCAACGCGCTCCCAACGGTTGTCGCGGTCCATGGCATAGTATCGACCCATCACAGTGGCAATCTTGCCGCAACCAATGCGACTAAGCTCGTCCTGCAGGGCAGTCACAAAATCTTTACCCGAAGCGGGGGGCACATCACGACCGTCTAAAAAGCAATGCAAATAAACTTTGGAAAGACCCTGTTTTTTTGCCAGCTCCACCAGGCCGTAAATGTGGCTGTTGTGGCTATGTACGCCGCCGTCAGACAAAAGACCCATAATGTGCAGGGCTGAATTTTTCTCTTTGCAGTTTTTTACAGCGGCCATAAAGGCTTCGTTTGCAAAGAAGTCGCCCTCTTTGATTGACTTGGTGATGCGGGTCAGCTCCTGATACACAATGCGACCGGCACCAATGTTGGTGTGACCCACCTCTGAGTTACCCATTTGGCCTTCAGGCAGACCAACGGCCATGCCGGAAGCATCCAAAAGAGTGTTGGGGCACTCGGAGAGCAACTTATCCATATAAGGTGTTTTTGCTGCATAAATAGCGTTGCCCTGGGTGGCGGGGTTTGCACCATAGCCATCTAAAATACATAACAATAAAGGTTGTTTCATCATTCTTTCTCCTGATTAAGAATTAGCAATCACAGAAAAATCAGCAGCTTTTAAGCTGGCGCCGCCAACCAAACCGCCGTCGATGTTTGCCTGTGCAAAAAGCTCAGCGCTGTTGCCGGCATTCACACTGCCGCCATACTGAATGATAACGCTTTCTGCCACGGAGCTATCATAAAGCTCAGCAATGCAATCACGAATGGTTTTGCAAACTTCTTCTGCCTGCTCGGTGGTTGCGGTTTTGCCTGTGCCGATGGCCCAAATGGGTTCATAGGCAATCATCAGGGTTTTTGCCTGTTCTGCCGGAACATTTTGCAGCGCAATTTTAACCTGCATGCGAACCAGGTCAGCGGTGATGCCCTGTTCGCGCTGTTCTAAGCTTTCACCAACGCAAATAATGGGGCAAAGACCTTTTTCCAAAGCTTTTAAAACCTTTTTGTTTACAGTTTCGTCGGTTTCAGCAAAATACTGACGACGCTCACTGTGACCTAAAATAACATGGGTAACACCGATGTCCAAAAGCATGTCAGCGCTGATTTCGCCGGTGAAAGCACCCTTGTCTTCAAAATACATATTCTGTGCACCAACCAAAATGTTTGTGCCTTTAGCCGCTTCAACAACTGCGGGCAAGCAAACAGCGGTGGGGCAAACAATAACCTTGTTTTTAGCGTCTTTAACCAGGGGCGCCAGTTCCTTCACCAAAGCAACGGCTTCAGAAGGAGTTTTGTTCATTTTCCAGTTACCTGCGGCAACAATCTGTCTCATATTCTAACAATCCTTTCTCAAACTGTGTAAGTTTTATTTTTTTGCAAGGCAAGCCACACCGGGAAGCTCAATGCCTTCTAAGAATTCAAGGCTTGCGCCACCGCCGGTGGAGATGTGTGTCATTTTGTCAGCAAAGCCCAGGTTTGTAACAGCTGCAGCGCTGTCGCCACCGCCAATGATGGTCACAGCATCAGCTTCAGCAACGGCTTCAGCCACTGCGATGGTACCCTTAGCAAAGTTTTCAAATTCGAAAACGCCCATGGGACCGTTCCAGATAACAGTTTTTGCATTTTTAATCACATCGGCAAACGCTTTTGTTGTTTCGGGGCCAATGTCAAGACCCTGCCAGCCATCGGGAATCTCCATAGAGGAGCAAACCTTCTGTGCAGCGTCGTTAGAAAAGCTGTCAGCCGCAACATTATCGGTAGGAATCATCAGGTTAACGCCTTTTTCTTTTGCAAGAGCCATAACCTCACGGGCATAGTCGATGCGTTCTTCGTCAACCAAAGAAGCGCCAATGGAACCGCCCATAGCTTTGCAGAAGGTGTAAGCCATGCCGCCGCCGATGATGATGGTGTCAACCTTGTTTAACAGGTTGTTGATAACACCGATTTTATCTTTAACCTTAGCGCCGCCTAAAATGGCAACGAAGGGACGCTCAGCAGCTTCCAATGCGCCACCCATGATGTCAATTTCTTTTTGAATTAAATAACCGGCAACAGCGGGCAGATAGTCTGCAACACCGGCGGTGGAAGAATGTGCACGGTGAGCTGTGCCAAATGCATCGTTAACAAAAATCTCGGCCAAATCAGCCAGCTTTTTGGAAAATTCGGGAACATTTTTGGTTTCTTCTGCATGGAAACGGACATTTTCAAGTAAAACAACTTCGCCGTCTGCCATGCTGGCTGTGAGAGCCTGTGCGCTTTCGCCAACAACATCTTCGGCCATTTTAACGGTCTGGCCCAAATAGTCAGAAAGACGGGCAGCAACGGGAGCCAGGCTGAACTTCATGTTAAATTCACCCTTCGGGCGACCCATGTGTGAGCAAAGAATAACTTTAGCACCCTGTGCAACCAAATACTTAATGGTGGGCAGAGCGCCTACGATACGATTGTCGTTTGTGATGTTGCCATTGTCATCCATAGGCACATTAAAATCACAACGAACTAAAACCTTCTTACCTTTTACCGAAATGTCATCAACTGTTTTTTTGTTCATTTGAAAATTCCTCCAAATACAATATTTAAAATTCTCTGTATTGACAGAGCTAATTTTTATCATTGACAGGCTAACTTTTCTCTGTATTAAATCATTAGTTTGTTAACTAAATAACATTGTAACCTAAATTAGAAAAATTATCAAGTATTTTAGCAATATTTTCCCTGAAACTTTTTATAAAAATTTCAAAAAAAC
>JAZNRE010000037.1:0-26439 GCA_045590535.1 Clostridia bacterium | reverse complement strand
TCTCATTCGAACGCTTTTCGATTCGCAAAACATCCTCGCAATTTAAAAGATGAGCAGCTCTCTGCTTTGGCAACTTGTGGCGGTGTTGTGGGGCTTAATTTGTATCCGACGTTTTTATCGACAGATGGAGAAACGAGCCTGGCGAATTGTGTGCACCACCTGACACACATGCTCTCACTCTGCGGTGAAAACGGCATAGCACTCGGTTCCGATTTTGATGGGTTTGACGGTGTGATGCCACAAGGAATTCAAGATGCTGCCGATTATGGAAAGCTTTTTGAGGCGCTCAAGAGAGCAGGCTGGTCTGAAACGACCATTCAAAAAGTGGCGTATGATAATTTGGTTCATTTTGCATCCAGCATAATTAAATGATTTTTTACATTAAACTATTGCGTTTTATAGTAAAATATAGTAAAATATTAAGATAATAGTGAAAAAGTGACACTTATAGCGGGTGTTCGTTCATTTTAATAAAAAGGCGGTTTTAAAAGGTTGTGAAAAAGGCACAAGACCTTGAATGAACCCGGAATGGAGAAAAAGATGTATTTATCAAAAAAAGCAAGCAGTATTATGGCGTCTACCACCCTGGCAATCGACTCAAAGTTTAAGGCTATGAAGGCCGAGGGCATTGATGTGGTTGGCTTTGGTGCTGGTGAACCGGATTTTGACACTCCGGAATATATTAAAGAAGCGGCTATTTGTGCCATTCGTGAGGGCAAAACAAAATATACCCCTGCAGCCGGCACAATGGAACTGAGAAAGGCTGTTGCTGAGAAGTTTTTCCGTGAAAACGGTCTTTCATATGAGCCTACACAAATTGTTATCAGCAACGGTGCGAAGCACTCTTTGGTGAATGCTTTCATGGCCATTTTAAACCCGGGGGATGAGGTTATTGTTCCGGCTCCTTTTTGGGTAAGCTATACCGAAATGGTGAAGTTAGCTGATGGCGTGCCCGTTGTGGTTACCACCACAGAGGAAGAAGATTTTAAAATCAGCGTGGAAAAATTAGAGGCGGCTTTAACTGATAAAACCCGTGCGGTTATTTTAAACAGCCCTTCAAATCCCACCGGTATGGTTTATACCAAAGAAGAGCTGCAGGCCATTGCCGATTTTGCTGTTAAAAACGATTTATATGTAATTTCCGATGAAATTTATGAGCATCTTATCTATGAAGGAACCCATGTGAGCATTGCTTCTTTTGGCGAAGAGATTAAAGCACGCACCATCATCATTAACGGTGTATCCAAAACCTATGCCATGACAGGTTGGCGTATTGGTTTTGCGGCGGCTGCTCCTGAAATTGCCAAGGTGATGGCCAATGTGCAGTCGCATGCTTCCTCAAACCCCAACTCCATTGCCCAGGCTGCAACAGTTGCCGCACTCTCCGGTGGAAAAGAAGAAATTGAAGTGATGAAAAAAGCTTTTGCTGAGCGTCGTAACTATATGGTTGATCGCATTAACAGCATCAATGGCGTATCCTGCAAGAAGCCTCAAGGTGCCTTTTATGTGTTGATGAACATCAGCCAGTTAAAAGGTCACAAGCTGGCCGGCAAGACCATTGAAACATCAGACGATTTTGCAGAAGTTCTGCTCAATGAAGCAAAAGTGGCAGTTGTGCCCTGCAGTGGCTTTGGTGCTGATGATTTTGTTCGTTGGTCTTATGCCGTTTCACTGGATACCATCAAAGAAGGACTTGACAGAGTGGAGAAGTTCCTGAAAAATAACGGATTTTAATTCATAAAAAAGTAACCCCTCGGTTTGCTTAATGCAAACCGAGGCGTGTTCTTTTGTATAAAAATCCACCAGATTTAAGTATAATTCTTTAATAATTTAATTCCTAGATGAAAAATATTAAAAAACTATTGACAATTTTATTCTACGGTGGTAGAATAAACACAAACTACAAATGTAGAATATATATTTTCAGGAGGAATCAATATGAAAAATATATCCATTGGAGATGCAGAACTTGAAATTATGAAAGTTATTTGGAAAGCAAAGGATCCTGTAACTTCTCTTGATATCGGGAAAGAGGTTGAAGATAAGGGGTGGAAAAAGACAACCATCGCCACCTTCCTTGCAAGACTGGTAGAAAAGGGTGCTTTGTCTGCGGATAAGCAAGGTAAACTGTATTACTATACGCCTTTAATATCAGAAAATGAATACAGAAAATCACAGACAAAAAATCTAATTAAGAGTTTATATAATGGTTCTGTCAGAGATTTTGCCGTATCATTCTTTGAAGAGCAGAAACTTTCCGATGACGATATTAAGGAACTTAGAGCCATTTTTGAAGATAAGGAGGAATAAATTATGGCACAGATATTTACATCATTTCTTCTAACTTCCGTAATAGGGACAACTCTTGCCTTGATACTAACTTTGTTAAAACCTTTAACAAGGAAAATCTTTTCGAGTGCTTGGCATTACTATATATGGTTAGTTGTACTCCTAGTAATGGTATTGCCGATAAGATTAAATCTACCAAAAATACCTGCAACTACATCGCTTATTTCTGAGACTGTAACAATTACAGATAATCAACCCGAAACGGTTGATACCCCTATAATTATCGAAACACAATCTAAAGAGGTTATACAAGAACAACCTGCACAATTTGAAAATGCATCAACAATTCAGGATATAAAGGAGTTTTTGGGTAGTAAAGTTCTCCTGTTCTCATTTATTTGGTTAATAGGCGCAGTTCTCTTGTTTCTAATAAAGATTGTAAGTTACCTGATGTTCCTAATTAAAATACATAAACATTCAGAAATCATATCTTGTCCGGAAGTAATGGCATATACAAATAGAACGATTAAAACAAGAGTAAGTGATACCATTTGCTCACCCCTTATGATTGGCATCATCAGACCTACGCTCTTATTGCCTAAAACAAATATTACACCAGAACAATTACATAATGTTCTGGCTCATGAAATGACACACCTTAAAAGAAATGATATTTTGTATAAATGGTTTGTCAGCATTGTAAAATGCATTCATTGGTTTAATCCTGCAATCTATTTTATTGGTAAGCAGATTAACATTGATTGTGAAATATCTTGTGATTTATCAGTAGTAAAAGAAATGGATGAGAAGTATAAAAAGGAATATATAGAAACAATACTATCACTTTTAACACATAGCAATTCAAAGACTATCCCTCTGACAACAGGAATGACAGGAGACAAGAAAACACTTAAAAGAAGGTTTTCTATGATTAAAAGCAAAATCAATATTAGTAAAAAAACAAAAATTTATTCCGTTATTTTAGCAGTAATATTATGTATCGGTACAATTATTGTAAGTGGAATAATAAATGGTAAATTTAATATATCTGATAACATGCTTATCAATGTAAACACTGACGAAAGACAAGGAAATGAGTTTAATTTTCTCATGATAGGCGTTGATAATACCAACAAAGTCGACACAATAATAGCTTTTAATTTTGATGGCAACATCCTAACTTGTATGAATATTCCACGAAATATTGTTTTAGCAATAAGTGAAGATGTTCCTGCTGATAACAGTACAAAAACTTTATCTAATTTATTAGCAGAAGAAAATGGCGATCAGAAGGTAATTGATTCCATAAAAGAAACATTAGGCATCCCTGTTCATTATTATGCAAAAGTAAAGATGGATGCAATAGCAGATGTTGTTGATTATGTTGGTGGTATAGAGTATAACATACCCTATGACATGGCCTATGACGATCCCAGTCAAGATTTGCATATCGATTTAAAAAAAGGAAAACAAATCTTAACAGGCAAGCAGGTTGAACATTTGTTAAGATACCGAGACAGGATACACCCCATTACAGGAGAAGAAATCAGAACATTAACATGGCAGTCTGTGATAAAGGAATTTTTAAATCAGGCAGTCATAGGAAATAAAATCGGAAATCTTTCTGACCTTTATGAAACTGCAACAAAGAACATAAAAACCAATTATTCATTAGCTGATTTAAGGAAGGATTTCAACAATCTAAAAAATATTAACAGAAACAATATTATAATCGAAAATGTTTGCGGAAGAAATGCTAACTTGAATGGATATTTTGTATTTCATATTAACTATGTTGAATCGAAACCTATTTTAAATGTCTTTAAAACGACAAAGGATGGTGCGGATTTGGTTTCGGTAATAACCTATACAAACAAAGACATGGGTTTTGCCATCAAATTACCGGAACTTTGGAAAACCAAATACGAAATTATTCAATTTGACAATCAAGTCGCTTTTTACCACAAAGACATCTTCTTAAAATACGGTAAGGGGTCAGGAAACTTATTTAGGATTACTAAAGTAAAACAACCCTCAGAAAATATTTTAGAAGAAGCCGGTGCACCATATGAATATTTATATTCGGGAGAAGAATATGCCTATGTATGGTCTGTCGCATCGGATGTTCAATATCCAACATGGCAGGACAGAGATGAAGAAGATGCCCGTCTTGCTACAGATTTTGAAGATATGATGATGGATTTGAATTTTATCAAGAGCAGTTTTTCGCTTGTTGACGAGGAAACATTATTCACTCCAATAAATCAAGTGCCCGTGACAGATAATTCAGTGGCTACCTTAACACAAAAGCAAAAAAATGATTTGAAAATCAAGTCATCATCAGTAGCGGACCAACCATACGCCGGTTTTGAGCATTTGATATTGCAAAACATAAATACAAATAAAATCAGGCAAGAGCTGAATCGACAAGGAATTGTGGAAACAAAAAAATCATCTGTGGATTTAACACAAAATTTTATTGTTAAAGATTATAGTTCGAAACAAACAAAAGTTGAATCGGATGACAACGGAAATATATCTTTGTATTTTTCGATAAACAGTGACAATTTGTTTGATGTAAACTTTTATGATGCAGAGACGGGTGAAGATGTCGGCAGTTATGGCGTGCTTGCAAACAACGAAAATGCCTACACATTTATAGGTTTTGAAAAAGATAGAGCCTATCATGTAGAGGTTCAGAGTAAAACTCAGGATGATTGGGCTATTGAAGGCAACTATATTATTTATTGAGAAAAAGAGGTGTTAGATTATGAAGAAAATATTATGTGCAATTTTAGTGATGATACAATTGTTGTCTGTTACCGCATTTGCTGATTCTGTTGAACTTAGCGATATTCAAAAAGAGGACTTATATAACCTCGGAGTTATGACAGGCGATGAAAACGGAGATTTAAGATTAGAAGACAATATTACAAGAGCAGAAGCGGCAAAAATGATTTGTGTTGCCGGAAATATTGAGCAATCTGCAGAAAATGAAGAAAACTTATTTAATGATGTTGAAGGCGGACATTGGGCTTATCAATATATAAGTGCAACCAAGGATAGAGGCATTATAAGTGGTGATGAAAATGGTAATTTCAATCCCGAAAATAACATTACCAATGAAGAAATTGTAAAAATGGTTGTATGCCTGTTAGGGTACGGCGAAATGGCAGAAATGAAGGGCGGATATCCTGCTGGATATACGGCTACTGCATCCAGAATTGGCATTACCAATAACCTAAATCTTAAAACTAAAACACCTGCCATTCGCAACGATGTGGCTATTATGATTTCGAATGCTCTTGACATTCCTATTATGGTGGAAAAAAGTGAAGGTGACGGTGATCATGATGGTGTTACATATATCATTTTAGATGGCAAGAACGGCAATCCTTTTTTATCAATAAGAGGAACAAGGGGCATGACATGGGATACATCCTTAACAAACATTGATAGGCTTGCTCAGGCATTTGCATCTCAGTATCCTTACAAAGAAGGTGATACAGAAAAATCATTTGAGTTATATCCTGATATCATATATTCCTCCGGCGTGGAAAAAACAGCAGAAGGCATTGAATATGAGTGTCCTGCCATATATGATGACAGACATGCATACGATCTTGTGAATACAATGCCCGTTGTGCCGGTAAAATTTGTGATTCAGGATGAAAGTTATGAAACACAATATGCGATTTTTAATTCAAAGATACTTGTGCCTTACGATGTTTTTAAATGGGCAGGATGTGATGTGCAATTTAACAAAGATACCTATGTTGCTACAATCTCGAAAGGCAATACCATCCTTGAAATTATACCCAATATAATTGGTATGAGAAAAAATCAGGCAGAAGGGTATTGGGTGCCACTTGAAATTTGTGCAAGATTCGTGGGAGATTTTTTGTATGTTCCGTTAGATGCTGTAGCAAAAGAACTTGGATATAAAACAGAAATGAACTTTGAAGGAAATATCATAGTGATAAAGTAAGGAATAATAAATGCAAAATAATACAACTTGGTCTGTATGGATAGACGAACGAAATAAGATAATCAACATTAAAGAAAATCCTAATGCAAAACAGACATTCTTTGAGGATAGAGAAAGTGGTATGAAAACAATTATTGAGCTTGTTTCGAAAGGATATAAAATAGGTTAATAAACAAAAACCTCCGACTTTTTACAAAAAGTCGGAGGTTTTATTGTAAATAAAAAATGACCGCTTATAAAGCAGCCATTTTCGTGCAGCAAAAGTTGATGCGGTGTGGTGCGCCCGAAGAGACTTGAACTCCCACGGTCTCCCGCCAGAACCTAAATCTGGTGCGTCTGCCAATTCCGCCACGGGCGCAAATAAACCAGCCTGTTCATTATACAATAAAATGTTAAAGCTGTCAAGTGTTTTTCCTTTATGAAAGAGCATGATAGAATACAAAAAACCGCTGATTTTGAACAAATCAGCGGTCAATTATTTTGTAAGAATTTTTATCGAATCACATTTAACCCATTGAGCGTCACTTTATCGGCCATAGAGTCGGGGGTGGGCGCTTGGGCTTTGGCATAATCGGTGGATAAGTACTTTTTGTTGTCGTCGGCAAAAACGGTAACAATAACCGCGTCATCGCCTAACATATCCTGAGCTTTAATAGCCCCCAGGAAATTGGCACCACCGGAAACACCCACACCGATGCCCAAGGTTTCGGATAACAGCCGTGCCATTTTAATGGCGTCACCATCATCAACGGATACGATTTCATTCATTTCAGGCAGTTTTAAAATGTCGGGGATAAATTCATCAGAAATGCCATAAATCCGATGTTTGCCCACTTTGTAGCCGGTTGAAAGGGTTGGTGAATTGGAGGGCTCTAAAGGGAAGGCCTTGCAATTATCGTTTTCCATTCTAAGACGCCGGGCAATGCCCATAATGGTGCCACCTGTGCCGACACCGGCCACCACGCCATCGGCAGTGAGCCCCAGGCTTTTTAACTGATTCACAATTTCTGTGCCGGTGCTTTCAATGTGTGCCATGGTGTTGTCCTCGTTTGAAAACTGACAGGGCAGAAAAATATTACCCTCTTTTGCCAAGTCCTCAGTCATTTGAATGGAACCCAAAAAACCGCCTTCTTCAGCAGAAACCAGGCGGACCGTTGCGCCAAAGCTTTCCATGAGAGCAATACGCTCTCGGCTCATCCAATCGGGCATGTAGATTTTAACCGGGTGACCCAAATAGCGACCCAGCGCAGAAAAGGAGATGCCGGTGTTGCCGCTGGTGGCCTCTGCAATAGTGTCCCCGGGTTTAATCAGGCCTTTTTCATAGGCTTTTTCTAAAATATATAACGCCACACGGTCTTTAATGCTGCCGGTTACATTATAATATTCTGCCTTTGCAAAAATGCGACGGCATTTTCCCTCATAGGTATAACCAATTTCCAGCAGTGGCGTGTTGCCAATTAAGGGTCTGATTCGATTTAACAGTTGGACATGTTCCAGGGTCATAATTTGTCATTCCTTTTTATCATAATTTTCTCTAAAGACACATCTTTTGAGAAAAAAGATTTCGATATCAATACTATATGCACGATTTTCAAAATATCTCCTTTTTATTATAATACGAGTCGCTGCGTTTTGCAAGTTTTTTCTGTGCCTTTTGTAAGGCGTTTTATATTTTTACAGAATATTGGCGTAGAAGAAAAGAAAAAAATGGGAAAAAAGTAATTTTGTCACACTTTTTGTCCGTTTAAAAGGCTTACAGTGTCTAAATAAGTCAGGTCTTGGCGTTTCATAACGAAAAGATTGTGTTTCTGTAGAAGCCTGCGAATTTTTGATATAGCCATACGAGTTTATATACTATATAATGTATTTGACAAAAAGAAAACAACTAAATATGGAGGAAAGGACAAAGAAAATGAGGTACTTAATTAAAACGGTTAATGTTGACAGTGTCGAGGGGGAATATGAGGGATTCTCTTTAGATTACTACCTTTTGGAAAAGGAGGTTTGCATTGAATCGAAATGCATAAATCGGTTTGGCGTGGAGATTTATAAACGAGCCAGACGAGCAGACGGAACTGCTTATGCTGAATACAGAAAAATATTTGACTTGTTTCAAACGGCAGAAGAGGCTATGGAGGTTTTGGAACTGATGGCACGAAACACAGTGACGCCCATTTCAATGAAAGATATTTTAGAAGATTTACTTGGCATTGCTGATTTTACGGGTGAAATGGCAATTTCAGAGGCGGTATAGCTGGCTGCGTCATGGTGTTTTTTATGATTATTCCATAAAAATTTTGGTTATTTTATATATTGCGCAAGACAGGGGAATATGGTAAAATAAAAATAGATTAGGACAGTATCTTTTTTTCTCGCTTTGTTTCAATCGACGGCTGAATTTAAGTTTTATAAAATCACATAAAACATCAACATTCAGAACAGGAGGGAATAGGTATGGGAAAACTGATTTTAGTTATTGGCGGTAAGAGAAGTGGCAAGAGTGACTATGCACAGGCACTGGCCGAAACCTTTGGTGACAGCATTTTATACATTGCAACCCTTGTCCCTGAAGACAATGAAGAGGTGAAAAGTCGCATTGAATACCGCAAAGCCATGCGCCCTGCCGGATGGGACACATTAGAGGCCTATGACGGCATTGCCGAGCACATTGAAGAGTTTGGAGCCGCCTATGACGGCATTGTGCTTGACCGTATTTCTGTTTTGGTCACGCAACTTTTGGGTGACTATGAAGCCGTTTGGGAATCCATTCCCATGTCTGTTGTTTTAGAAATTGAAAAGTCAATTTTGCAAACTGTTCGCAAGGTGGTCAAAACGGCTCAAGAGGCTCCGGCGCCGGTTGTGATGCTCTCAAACGAAATGGGCATGGGCAGCCGTCCCACAGACCGTTTTAATAAAATCCGGCGTGACATCACCTGTCGGGTTAACACAAAAATTGCAGCACAGGCCGACGAAGTTTACATGATGGTTGCCGGTTTGCCGGTGAAAATTAAGTAATAATAGCGGAAAAAACTTGCATCCTGATGAAAGATGTTGTATAATAAAAGGGAATACCGACAAGGGTTATACATGGAAAGGCGGTGCAAACAATGGATATCAATGAAACACAGAAATATCAGTTTGGCATGGATAGGGAGGGCTACATCCGTTCTGTTATCACAGCGGTTTATGAAGCCTTAAAAGAAAAAGGATATCACCCCGTTAGCCAAATGGTGGGATATATTATGTCCGGCGACCCGACCTACATCACCAGCCACAACAATGCACGGGCGCTGATTCGCAAAATAGAACGAGACGAACTGTTAGAAGCTTTGGTGAAAAATTATATTGAACAAAATCGGTAAAACAAATGATGAAACAAGGCCTGCCACATAAACGGCAGGCCTTGTTTGCAGGGAGAATGTCATGCTTTCCACACAAGAATTAAAAAGTTATGCCACCTCTTTGGGTCTTTTGGCCACAGGTGTTTGCAAGGCAACGGTTGATTCACAATTAAAAGAACAGCTTGAAAAAAGGCGGGCATCCTTTTCCCTTTGCAGCTTTGAGGCAGAAGACATTCGCCATCGGATTGACCCCTCAAAGTTAATGCCAAATGCGCAAAGCGTCTTTGTCTGTTTGTTTCCATATTACATAGAAGAGAAAGAGCCGGACAATTTGTCACGCTATGCCATGGTTAGTGATTATCACCGGGTGGCAAAGGTGTATTTGGAAAAACTGGCGACTTTTATTCAAGAAAAAGAGCCAAATGCCTTGTGCTTGCCCCTTTGTGATACATCACCCATGGTGGACCGCTGGCTTGCATACCAGGCAGGACTTGGTTTTTTTGGAAAAAATCAATTGCTCATTCATCCAACGCTTGGTTCCTGGTTTTTCATCGGTTCTTTGCTCTTGAATATTCCGCTGGAACCGGATGTGCCGTTAACCACAACTTGTAAAAACTGTGGTGCCTGCCTAAACGCCTGCCCGGGTGGAGCACTTAAAGAAAATTTTGGATTTGACTGCGAAAGGTGCATATCCTATTTAACGCAAAAAAAAGAACTTACAGAGTCGCAAAAAAAGGCAGTGCACAGTCAAAACAGCGTGTATGGATGCGATGTGTGCCAAAAAGTTTGTCCGCATAATGCAAATGTCCCAAACACGACGATTGAGGATTTTTGTCACGGACTTATCACAAAACTGGATAAAAACACTTTAGAAAAGATGAGCAATCGGGAATTTAAAAAGGCGTATAAAAACTATGCTTTTTCCTGGTGCTCGCGACAAACCATATTAAAAAACTTTAACGAATAACACACAGGGAGGTGCAAAGAACATGGAAATTTTATCGCCGGCAGGCAGCATGGAGGCGCTCAAAGCCGCTGTGCATTATGGTGCTGATGCAGTGTATGTAGGCGGCAGCCGATTTAGTGCCCGTAAAAATGCGCAGAATTTTTCGGATGAAGCCCTGTGCGAAGCCGTTGACTTTTGCCATGTTCGAGGGGTGCGCCTTTATTTGTGTTGCAATACTTTGCTAAAAGAAACCGAGCTCGATGACGCCATGAGCTTTATTCGTTATGCTTATAGCATCGGCGTGGATGCTTTGATTGTGCAGGATTTTGGCCTGGCGGAACGGATTCGTCGTGAACTGCCGGATATGCCCCTTCATGCCAGCACCCAAATGACTGTTGTGAACAGCGAGGGCATCCGTGCCCTTGAATCTTTAGGTGTTTCCCGGGTGGTTTTGGCCCGTGAAGTATCCGGTGAAGAAATCGCATCCATTCGCAAGCAAACAGATATGGAGCTTGAATATTTTGTTCATGGTGCTTTGTGCATTTCCTATTCAGGACAGTGCCTCATGAGCAGCATGCTTGGGGGTAGAAGCGGTAACCGTGGCGGCTGTGCGCAGCCCTGCCGTTTGCCCTATACCTTGCTGCGTGATGGTAAACCCGTAACGGATACCTTGCCCCTTTTGTGTCCCAAGGATTTATGCCTTGCTGACCGGGTGCAGGAGCTTAAACGGTTAGGTGTTGCCTCTTTAAAAATTGAGGGCAGAATGAAAAGCCCCGATTATGTGGCCATGGTCACGCAGGTTTATAAGCGTGCGGTAAAGGGCGGCGTTTCCAATGAAGAGATTAGAGAAATGCTTAAATTTTTCTCTCGTGGTGGCTCGTGTCATGGCTATTTTTATGGTTGCACCTATGGGGATATGATGGATATGGCAGGGGCATCCAAAATAGCCGGCAGCTTGCCAAAACTTGAGCCAGCAGAGAAGGTTGTGCCCATTCATTTATATTTAACCGCGCAGACGGATAAGCCCCTTTCTTTAACTCTGCTGGCAGAGAACTATCCCGCTGTGACGGTTACAGGGGCGGTGTGCCAGAAAGCACACACCCAGCCCACAACCACTGAAAGAATGGAGCAGCAAATAAGCAAATTAGGCGGAACAGCTTTTCGGGCAGAACAGGTGGAGGTGCAGGCGTCCGGCGATGTGGCTGTGCCGGTGAGCGAACTAAATGCTTTGCGGCGCCGGGGTGCCGAGATGCTGGAACAGACCATAAAAGCGCACTATAAACGAGAATTGCCGACATCTGTGCCCACAAGAAAGGAAACATCCGCACAAACCAAGGAGCTTTCCCTTTGCGTGGAGGTAAGGACAGAGGAGCAACTTAAGGCAGCTATTCAAATGGGCGTGCAAAGAGTTTATTTGCCGAAAGAATTGTTACCCTATGCTAGAGAGATTAAAGAGCCGATTGTGCAGCTGTTACCCCTTACAAAAGAGGCAGAGAAGGTATCTCTTTCCGGCGCAAAAGAGGTTTGCGTTCAAAACATCGGCCAGTTATCCGGTGCGGAAGGCAGCGTGATAACAGCCGGTCACCGTTTTAACATAACAAACAGCGAAACAGCCGAGTGGCTGAAAAGCAAAGGCGTTTCCCGGGTGGTGTTATCCCCGGAGCTGCACATGCATGACATTGCCCGTCTGCGCAAACATACTGACATGACTTTAGAGGTGATTGCTTATGGACGATTACCCTTAATGCTCATGGAAAACTGCATTATTAAAAGCGCCTACGGTTGCCATTGCGATAAAGGTGAGTTTGCCCTGCGGGACCGCAAAAATGAAGTTTTTCCCCTTTTGCCAAGGCATTGCGGTACCGAAATTTTAAATAGCAAGCCAATTTACATGGCCGACCGAATGACAGATTTGAAAAATTTACAAATTGACAGCATGCGATTATGCTTTACACTTGAAAATTATGAAACATGCTGTATAATAATAAGAGAATATCAAGAGGCTCTGCAAGGAAAACAAAAGAAAGCCCCTGCAGGCGATTTCACCCGCGGACATTTTTACCGCGGTGCAGAATGACGGCTGCTTCCAATCAGCCCTTTTGATAATATGGGAGGAAAGACCGTGAAAGTTTTAATAAAACGAATTACCGGTGAGGGAAAAGAATTGCCAGCCATGCCGTTTTATGCAACGCAAGGTTCTGCCGGCATGGATTTATCAGCACAAATCAAAGAGCCCCTTTTGCTGAAAAAGGGCGCCATGGCCACCGTGCCTACCGGCATTGCCATTGGTTTGCCTGATGCTTCCTGTGTGGCGTATGTCTATGCCCGTAGCGGTTTGGGTGTGCGTCATGGCATTTGTCTTTCAAACGGCGTTGGTGTGATTGATTCTGATTATCGTGGTGAAATCTCGGTTGGCTTAATCAATTTAGGACCAGAAGACTATACCATCATGCCCGGAGAACGCATTGCACAGCTGGTGATTGCTCCTGTTTTGCAGGCAGAGCTTGTTGAGGTTGAAGAACTGCCGAAAACAGAGCGGGGCAGCGGCGGCTTTGGGTCTACAGGACGATGACCCGGGGCGATAAAATCATTTTTTTCTTGCTGATTGTGGGTGCGGCTTTAGGCCTTTTATGCACCAAATTTATATTGGCTCCGGGCGGCGAATCGCAAGTGGTCGTTGAGGTGGATGGCAAACTTTACGGGCAATATTCTTTGCAAGAAAAAAATGGGAAGACTATTGCAATCGACACAGAATTTGGTTATAATAAAATAGTGATTGACGATGGCAGGGTTATGGTCACCGAATCAGACTGCCCTGACCATGTCGAAATAAAAGCAGGCGCCATAGAAAAAAACGGTGAAATGCTGGTGTGCTTGCCAAATCGCCTTGTGATTCGAATTGAAGGCAGAAGGGAAGTAGACGGCGTTGTTTATTAACAGATTAAAGCCCAAAGAAATTGCAGTCGTCGGCTTGCTGGTTTCTTTAGGTTTGGTTTTGCATTATGCAGAAAGTATGCTTCCTTTTTTTCAGGTTTTGCCGGGCGGACGCTTAGGGCTTGCCAACATTGTCACCTTGCTGGCCTTTTCCTTATCCGGTACGGGCACAGCCCTTTTGGTTGGGCTTTTGCGGTGCTTTTTATCCGGTGTTTTCGGCGGTGCGGTCAGCTCCATTGTTTACAGCGGCTTTGGAACGCTCTTCAGTGTGCTTGCTATGGCGCTGACAAAACGGCTGCTGCCTCACAAGGTGAGCACAATCGGGCGGAGCATGTTGGGTGCATTTTTCTTTAATGCAGCACAAGTATCCGTTTGTGCCGTTATTTTAGAAAATACATATGTTTTTTCTTATTTGCCGCCATTGACCATTGTGTCGGCTTTTTGCGGTCTTCTGACCGGGGTTTGTGCAAAACGGGTTGAAAAAAGTTTTTGTCCCCAAACGGACAGGGAAGCTTAGGAGAACAGTATGAAACAAACAAAAATAGAATTGCCTAGTGGCGTTCAGATTGTATTAGCGTCAGGCTCGCCAAGACGGCGGGAAATCTTAGAGCAAATCGGCCTACCTTTTATAGTCGTGCCCTCTTGTGCTGAAGAAAATCTTGAGCCAGAAATCCCACCCCATTTAGCTGTTCAGGGATTATCCCTTTTAAAAGCAGCGGATGTGGCAAAGGCACAGCCCAAAAACGCACTTGTCATTGGTGCTGATACAGTAGTGGTGTTAGACGATGCCATTTTAACAAAACCCCGTGATGCAGAAGATGCAAAAAACATGCTGCGCAAGCTATCCGGCAGGTGCCACAGTGTTTTAACCGGTCTGACAGTTGTGCGCTGCCGTGATGGAAAAAGTGTTAGCGTTACAGAGGAAACTTTGGTTTATTTTAAGGATTTAACAGAAGCTGAAATCGAAAGCTATGTAGCCACGAAGGAGTGCTTAGACAAGGCCGGCAGTTACGGCATTCAGGGTCTTGGCGGTCTCTTTATTGAAAAAATTGAAGGCGATTATTACAATGTAGTTGGCCTGCCTCTTTGCCGCTTGGGCAAATTGCTGCAGGATGAATTTGATATTGAATTAAAATGGGAGGTTTTATAACATTATGTCACTTGCAAAAGACATCGGAATTGATTTAGGAACAGCGAATACCTTGGTGTATTTAAAAGGCAAGGGTATCATTTTAAGAGAGCCCTCTGTTGTAGCTGTAAACAAAAGCGAAGGCAAAATTTTAAAGGTTGGTAACGAAGCTAAAGAAATGATTGGTCGTACCCCCGGCAATGTGGTTGCCATTCGCCCTTTAAAAGATGGCGTTATTGCCGACTTTGCCAGCACACAGGCCATGATGAAATATTTCATTAAAAAGGCATATCCCTCCGGCTTTTTCAAGCCCACGGTTGTGGTTTGCATTCCCTTTGGTGTTACTGAAGTTGAGCGCCGTGCCGTTGAGGAATCTGTTTTGTCAGCCGGTGCAAAAAATGCTTATTTAATTGAAGAGCCCATGGCAGCAGCCATTGGTGCCGGCTTGCCCGTTTCAGAACCCACCGGCAGCATGGTTGTAGACATCGGTGGTGGTACCAGTGAGGTTGCTGTAATCTCCTATGGTGGCATTGTTGCCAGCCAGTCTTTGCGCATTGCCGGCGATGAACTGGATAATGACATTGTCAATTACATCAAAAGAGAATATAACCTGATGATTGGTGAGCGCACCGCTGAAGATATTAAATTTGGCATCGGCTCTGCCTATGAATATGAAGGCGAGGGCGTTATGGAAGTAAAAGGTCGCGATTTAATCTCCGGTCTGCCCAGAACTGTTGCTCTCACTAGCCGTGAGATTCGTGGCGCTATGTCTGAATCTATTTTTGCCATTGTGGATGCCATTAAAGGCACCTTAGAAAAGACTCCGCCTGAACTGGCAGCTGATGTTATGAACCGCGGTATTGTTTTAACCGGCGGTGGTGCATTCATTCGTGGATTGGATGTTTTAATTGCAGAAGAAACCGGCATTCCCGTTTATGTGGCTGATAATGCATTGGATTGCGTGGCGCTGGGAACAGGCTTGGCTCTTTCAGCTTTAGAAAAATCCGGTCAGGGCATTTTAAGCAGTCGTTCTAAAAAATGGCGCTAAACATTTGCGCTGTTTTATGTAAGTCACAATAAAGATACAACAATGATTAAGAGGGGAGAAAGAATGTGGGTAGCCGAAAAAAACTGACAATTTTAGTGCTCATTGTAACAGTGGTTATTTTTGTTATGATGGGCGTATCCTTTGCTGCCCGCAGTTCCTCCACTCCGGGACATATTGTGGGCACAGTTGTGCGGCCTGTTCAACAATTTTTTTCTGGAATTGGTCATGGGGTTAGCGGGTTTTTTCGTTTTTTTGGTGATATGAAGGATTATCAAACAGAAAATCTGGAACTGAAAGACGAAGTGGCCAAGCTGGAAGAACAGGTGCGGACATTCGAGGGCTACAAGCAGGAAAACGAACGCTTGCGGCAGCTGTTAGACCTTAAGAACCGCGAAGCAGAGCGAGACATGGTCGGCTGCGAGGTTATTGCCAAAGACCCGGGGAACTGGTTTTATGCCTTCACCATCGATAAGGGCAGTGAAGCCGACATTTCAGTTAATGACACGGTTATTGCAGCACAGGGTTTGGTCGGTCGCGTGACCGAGGTGGGTCTTGGTTGGTCTAAAGTGCTTTCTATCATCGATGTAGATAGCTCTGTGGGTGCTTTAGTCAGCCGCACACAAGATTTTGCCATTGTAGACGGTGAGTTGTCTTTAGCTGATAAAGGCTTGTGTAAATTAAGCTATGTCACCACGGGTGCGAACCTTGTGGTTGGTGATGCCGTGGTCACATCGGGCTTGGGCGGCGTTTATCCTGAAGGCATTTTAATTGGAACTGTGTCAGAGATACAAAATGATTCTATGGGCTATTCCCAATACGCCCTGTTGGATACAGCAGTTGATTTTGAAAGGATCCGGGAGGTTATGGTCATCCGGAGTCACGGTAGTCATCAATGAGATATCAAACAGAGTCAAGACAAGCTGTTTGGCAAATTGTCTTTACGGTTATTTTTATACTTTTGATTACAGCACTTCAAACCACGATTATTCGTGGCTTTGAAGTGTTTCATGTCGTACCCAATTTATTGTTTATAACCGTAATTTGCTACAGTTTGCAGCGGGGCAGCTATGGGGCTTTGTTTTTTGGTTTTATCTGTGGCTTGATTTTGGATTTATTAGGCGGCAGAGCCATTGGCATTAACGGACTTTTATGCACTTTTGCAGCCTATTTTTGTGTTTTTATCAGCGACAGCCTGTTTAACAACAACATGTTTGTTTCAATGGTTTTTGTGGGTCTGCTCACCATTCCATATGAACTATTGACCTATATTTTTTATTTTGCCATTTGGGGTCACGGCGCTTTTGGCTATGCTTTGCTTTGCAAGGTGTTGCCGGCTGCCGTTTATAATTTTGTATTCACTATGGTTTTGTATCCGGTTATCCGTCGGCTAGCCAACTGAAAGGGGAGGTGCGGTAAATGGAAGAATCAAAACTGAAAAAACGCTGTACCGCCCTTTATGTTTTAGTTGGCATCTTGGTGGCGGTTACCGTTGGACGACTGTTTTATTTGCAGATTGTCCAGGGCGAGAACTATCGGGCCATTTCTGATAGCCGCCTGGCGCGGAATATCCCTATTAAAGCACCGAGAGGCGAAATTTTAGATCGCTATGGCCGTCCTTTGGTGACCAACCGCATGGGCTATACCGTGGCCATTGCTAAAATCAATGATGATAAAAAAGCGCTGAACCAGGTCATTTTGAACATGGCCAATTTGTTCATTGAAAAAGGAATTGAATATGAAGACACTTTGCCGATTTCAGCTGGTGCGCCTTTTACCTTCACCTTTGAGGGAAGCGATGAGGAGCGACAGAAGGCAGCGACAAAGTTCATTACAGAGAAAGGTTACCCGGCGGATACCACAGCAGCCGGTGTGATTGACCGATATAAAAAGAAATATGCCATTGAGGATTCCTTCACCGCAGAAGAGGTGCGGCGGATAGTGGGCATTCGGTATGCCATGGAACTGCGAAACTTCTCATCAAATAACGCTTATGTTTTTGGCAGTGATGTGGATATTGAAACCGTTACGACTATTAAAGAGCAACGAGACAGATTTTTTTGTGTTACGGTTTATTCTGAACCAATTCGTCAGTATACCTGCGGCACATTGGCTGCTCATATCTTGGGGCGTGTCGGTGTTATCAATGCGGATGAATATGCCCAGCTTAAAAGCAAGAACTACGGCATGAATGATTATCTGGGCAAGCAAGGTGTGGAGAAGGCCTTTGAAAGCTATTTACGCGGCACCGATGGTGCGAACAGCATTGAACGAAAAATTCGTGAGGGCGAAACAGAACTGATTTATTCCCGTGACCCTGTGCCCGGCAATTCAGTCATGCTCACCATTGACCGTGATTTGCAGCAGGTGGCAGAAGAATCCTTAGAGCGAAATATTAAACGAATTGCAGCTGAATCCGGTGGTGGCAGCGGACATGATGCTTTTGCCGGCGCTGCGGTTGTGCTGGATTTAAACACAGGTGAAACACTGGCTATGGCATCCTATCCCACCTATGACCCAGCACGGTTTAATGCAGACTATAACAAACTTTATCAAGACCCGCAAAACCCCATGTTAAACCGAGCTATCAACGGTATTTATGAGCCGGGCTCCACCTTCAAGCTTTGCACGGCTGTGGCAGCACTGGAGGAGGGGGTTGTCACCCCGAAGGAGACCCTTGCAACCACAGGTTTATATAACTATCTGGGTCATGATTTTATGTGTAATATTTACCGTGTCAGTCGGGGGAATCACGGCGTTATCAATGTTTCTCAGGCCATTCAGCATTCGTGTAACTATTTCTTTTATGAAATGGGCAAGCGTATGGGCATTGAGCCCATTGAAAGCTATGCAAAACTGCTTGGCCTGGGCGAATATACCGGCATTGAGCTAGCAGGGGAAGAGGCCAAAGGTCAGGTGGCTGGTCCGGCACTTCGTAAAAAAAATGACCGTGAATGGTATCCCGGTGATGTTTTGCAGGCGGCCATCGGTCAATCGGATAATCTGTTCACACCGGTACAGCTTGCCAATTATATAGCCACCCTGGCAAACGGCGGTACAAATTATGAGGTGCACCTTTTAAAAGCGGTTAAATCCAATACAGAAGATGTAATTCTGGCAGAAAAAGAGCCAGTTATTAAAAATCAGATTGAAATTAAGCCTGAAAATTTAGAAGCGGTTCTTGCCGGCATGCAGCTGGTAACCTCAGAGGGTACAGCCAGTGCAGCGTTTGCAAACTTTCCTTATAAAACAGGCGGTAAAACCGGTAGTGCCCAGGTGGCAAGAGGCTCCAGTAACGGTATTTATGTCGGTTATGCGCCCTATGACAATCCGCAAATTGCTGTGGCAATCGTGGTGCAGCACGGTGGTTCGGGTGGCAATGCTTCTCACATTGCGCGGGATATTTTCTGGCAATACTTCTTTGGTGCCAGCAATGAAGCAGAGAGGGCCGTATATAAAAATGGTCTTTTGCCGTAAGTGATACATTGTTTTGTGAAATGAAAAAGCGATTGGAATTTCCAATCGCTTTTTAAATACCTTTTTAGATGCAAAAAAACACCGCATATGCAAGCTTTTGCAAACATGTGAGGTGTTCATTTGTTCAGCCTTATGCGCCAACCTTGTTGAGCATCAGCGCCAGGCGGGATTTTCTTCTGGAAGCGGTGTTCTTTTTCATAACACCCTTGCTGACAGCCTGGTCGATTTTCTTAACAGCCAGGTTAAAAGCGGGCTCAGCAACAGACTTATCGCCTGCAGCAGCTGCAGCCTCAAACTTTTTGATATATGTTTTTACAGCTGATTTGATCATCTGGTTACGAAGAGACTTCGTTTTAATGACCTTTACTCTTTTTTTAGCGGATTTAATATTAGGCAAATCATTCACCTCCATGCCCATTCAAATAACTTTTAACATTTTACCACATTAAAAACAAAAAATCAATAGTTTTTTTCGAAAAAATTGAAAAAAATGATTTTTTTTGAATATGTGCTTTGTTTTAGTTTAATTGGGAGAGAAAAAATAAAATTTTTAGGCAAAAAATGCTTGACAAACAGAAAGGGATGTTGTACAATAGAACAGGTGTGTAGGTCATAACCTTTACAGAGGGGAGAGGTGAGGATTTTGGGTAAGGATTTAAGCATTGCCATGCTCTATGATTTTTACGGTGAATTGTTAACGCCGAAGCAGGCGCAGGCCATTGATTTATATTATAATGAAGATTTGTCCTTGGCCGAAATTGCCGAACCTATGGAAATCTCTCGTCAGGGTGTCCGTGACACAATTAAGCGGGGCGAAAAGCTTCTTTTTTCCATGGAAGAGCGTTTGGGCCTTGTGAATCGTTTTATGAATTTAGAAGAGGAAATGCAGGATGTTATTAAGGATGTTGGTTCTATGCGCCGATATGCCAGCTTATATCTGCATTCACAAAAAATGTCTGAAGCTTTGGGCGAACTGGAAGACAAGCTGAAGAACATTACAAAAGAGTTATAAACAACATTATGTGAAGGAGGCCATGACAGTGGCGTTTGAGAGTCTTTCAGAAAAACTGAGCATGGCTTTTAAAAAATTAAAGGGCAAGGGTTTTATCACAGAGAAGGATTTAAAAGAATCCATGCGTGAAATTAAACTGGCTCTTTTAGAAGCAGATGTTAATTTTAAAGTTGTTAAAGAATTTATTGGTCGTGTTTCAGAGCGAGCTTCCGGCAGTGCTGTGCTGGAGAGCCTAACCCCCGGCCAACAGATTATAAAAATTGTTAACGATGAGCTGACGGCGCTTATGGGCGGCGAAAATGCCCGTCTTGAGTTTGGCAAGCGCACACCCACCGTGGTGCTTATGTCAGGTCTTCAGGGTGCCGGTAAAACCACATTTTGTGCAAAGCTTGCCGGCTATATGCGAAAAAAACATAACAAACGGCCCTTGCTTGTAGCCTGCGACATTTATCGTCCGGCAGCTATTCGTCAGTTGGAAGTGGTAGGTAAGCAGATTGATGTGCCAGTTTTTGCCATGGAAGGCTGCCAGAACGCAGTCACCATTGCCGAAAGTGCCGTGGCACATGCCAAAGCCCATGGCAACGATTTTGTGATTATCGATACTGCCGGTCGCTTGCATATTGACGATTTGTTAATGCAAGAGCTGGAGGATATTAAAGCAGCCACCCAGCCGGAAGAGATTTTATTGGTGATTGACGCTATGACCGGTCAGGATGCTGTTAATATTGCTGAAAGCTTTAATGAGCGCCTGCAAATTACCGGCGTGATTATGACTAAATTAGACGGTGATACCCGTGGCGGTGCGGCTTTATCAGTCAAAGCGGTTACGGGCAAGCCCATTAAATTTGTGGGTGTGGGTGAAAAACTTTCGGATATTGAAGAGTTTCATCCCGATCGAATGGCTTCCCGCATTTTAGGCAGCGGTGATGTTTTGTCCTTAATTGAAAAGGCAGAGCAGGCCATTGATGAGAAATCAGCAGCGGCATTAGAGGCCAAAATTCGCAGAAATGAATTTGATTTAGATGACTTTTTAGACCAGATGCAGCAAATGAAAAAGATGGGTCCTCTGTCGCAGCTTGTGAGCATGTTGCCCGGTGTGAATGCCAAAGCACTTGAAAATGTTGACCTAGATGACAGAAAGCTGCTGCGGGTCGAGGCGATTATTCAGTCCATGACCAAAAAAGAGCGACACAACCCATCCATTATCAATGCCAGCCGCAGAAAAAGAATTGCAGCAGGCAGCGGCAACAGTGTGCAAGAGGTCAACAATTTGCTTCGCCAGTTTGAGCAAATGCAAAAAATGATGAAGCAATTTACCGGAGGCGGTTTAGGCCGCATGATGCGCAAAAAGAAAAAGCGTTAAATCACCTTTGTGGTTTATATAAAATCGAATTAAATTTGGAGGTGAAATAGATGGCAGTAAAAATCAGACTGAGAAGAATGGGTGCTAAAAAAGCTCCGTTTTACAGAGTTGTTGTTGCAGATTCCAGATATCCCAGAGATGGTAGATTCATCGAAGAAATCGGCACATACAATCCGCTGACAAGCCCTTCCGAAATCAAAATTGATGCTGAAAAAGCTCAAAAATGGTTAGGTAACGGTGCACAGCCAACAGACACTGTTAAGGGTCTGTTGAAAAAGAGTGGCATCATCGAGTAACACGCATTTTTGTATGATTTAGGAGGCTGACAACATGAAAGACTTGTTGGAAGTTCTTGCCAAATCCTTAGTGGATTATCCCGAGTCAGTTGATGTGAGAGAAGTTGAAAATGACGAAGCTGTTGTTTTAGAACTGCGCGTTGCTGAAGGTGATATGGGTAAGGTTATTGGCAAAAAAGGCAGAATTGCACAGTCTATCAGAACTGTGATGCAGGCTGCCGCCAGCCGCGACAACAAACGCGTTGTTGTGGAAATTATTTAGTCAACCCATTTGGCTATATCAAAAACCGCTGACAGAATGTCAGCGGTTTTTTGTTGTGTTTTTATAGAAATATTCTTTATCAAAAAACAGCAATTTTTTACAAAATGATTGACCAAGATATAAATTTGTGATATTATATTTTTATATGTTGTATAACATAATTTTAAGTTGGAGGGATTATACTTATGAAAAAGAAGGCGTTTGTCAATGCAATTGCCATTTTAATTGCATTGATCGTTGTGGTTGTGTGTTCATTAACCATCCATTCAAACGCAACTGTTGACTGCGAAAGCTGTGGTGGCAGCGGTCAAACATTTGCTCTTTCATGCCAGGTGTGTGAAAATGGCTTTGTTACCGATGAAGCCGGCACTGAAGCACCTTGCACCGTTTGCGCCGGTGAAGGCGGTTTAGAGGCGCTGACCTGTGCCGATTGTGAAGGTGAAGGCTCTGTGGCTGCAAGCAGCAATTACTATTCTACCTTTGTGGCTCTGTTACCGCCGTTAATTGCGATTGCCCTTGCCTTAATCACCAAAGAAGTTTATTCTTCACTTTTTGTTGGTATTTTGCTGGGTGGCTTATTTGCTACTAACTGGCACCCGGTTAATGCGTTAGATGCACTTTTAAATGATGGCATTATTGCCGCTATTTCAGGCACAGCCGGCATCTTTATGTTCTTGGTTATTTTAGGTGCTTTGGTTGCTTTGGTTAACAAGGCCGGCGGCTCGGCTGCATTCGGCCGTTGGGCAGAAACCCACATCAAGAGCCGGACAGGTGCTATGATTGCAACCTTTATTTTAGGTGTTTTAATCTTTATTGATGACTACTTCAACTGCTTAACCGTTGGTAGTGTTATGCGCCCGGTTACAGACCGTCATCACATTTCTCGTGCAAAGCTTGCATATTTGATTGATGCAACAGCTGCACCGATTTGTATGATTGCACCGGTATCTTCCTGGGCTGCAGCTGTTTCTCAGTTTGCGGAAGGAACAGCATATTCCGGTATTGAGCTTTTTGTTCGTGCCATTCCGTATAACTTTTATTCTTTAATGACTTTTGTATTCATTATTGCTTTGGTGTTGATGAAGTTTGATTTTGGTCCTATGAAGCTTCATGAGTTTAATGCCATTAACAACAATGATTTATACACAGCCGGTGACAGAGTAGACGAGGGTGTACAGGAAACTGAAAATCCCAAAGGTCGTGTTATTGACCTGATTTTACCTGTTGTTATGCTTGTTATTGCCAGCGTAATCGGTTTGATTTACATCGGTGGCTTCTTCTCCGGTGCTGACTTCATCACCGCTTTTGGTGATACGGATGCAACCGTTGGTCTGCCTTGGGGCGCATTGATTGCTTTGGTTATTACCATGGCATATTTAATGATTCGTCGTGTGATTACCTTTAAAGATGCTATGGCCAGCATTCCCAAGGGTTTTGTGGCTATGGTACCTGCTATTTTAATTCTGACACTTGCTACCTCTTTAAAGAACATGACAGGTCTTTTGGGTGCTGATGTGTTTGTTGGTGGCTTGATGGATTCTGCAGCTGCAGGTCTTGCTAACTTCTTGCCGGCTATTATCTTCATTGTTGCCTGTGTTCTGGCTTTTGCAACAGGTACATCCTGGGGTACCTTCGGTATCTTAATTCCCATCGTTGCAGCTATTTTTGAGCCCGGCAGCGAGCTTTTAATCATCGGTATGTCGGCATGTTTGGCCGGTGCAGTTTGCGGTGACCATTGCTCACCCATCTCTGACACCACCATTATGTCCTCCGCTGGTGCACAGTGCAATCATTTAAACCATGTATCCACACAGCTTCCCTATGCAATCACAGTAGCTGTTATTTCCTTCACTCTGTATATTCTCGCAGCGTTCGTACAGAATGCATTCATTCTGTTGCCTTTAGGTATTGTCCTCACCGTTGCAACACTGTTTGTGATTAAAACGGTAACCAAAAAGAAGAATGCTTAAATCAAGGTTTAGCTAAATATATGGATTCATACAGGCGGGCTATTGGCCCGCCTGTATTTTTATATAATAAAAGCTACGATAAGCTTGTGTGGTTCCGTATAGGTGCTTTAGTTTTTATGTTAAAATAGGCTCTCTTGTGTAAAGGGAGCTGTCGAACGCAGTGAGACTGAGGGATTGTTTCTCCATTGATTTTAGAGCGTTTTATTTTAATAATGACAATCCCTCCGAGTTTGCTACGCAAACCCACCTCCCTTTACACAAGGGAGGCATTGTCCGCAAAAACTTCTGCCAAATTTCTTCTTTTAACATTTTACTAACCTGACATATGTTTATACTATTTTGTTTTTGCTCACTGGTTGACAGAGAGTACAAAAAACACCCCTATGCACTTTAAGCATAGGGGTGTTTATAAATACTATCTTATTTGTTGTAACGGAGTTTCTTCTGTTTGCGCTTAGCCTGAGCTTCTTTCATGAATACCCAGAAAGGACCAGCCAGCATTACAGAAGAGTAGGTACCGGCAATCAGACCTGCCATCAGCGGAATAGTGAACTGACGGATGGAAAGCACACCAAAGATGAACAGCATAATAACCGGCAATAAAGTGGTTATTGTGGTGTTGATGGAGCGTGTCATGGTTTGCTTAATGCTGGTATTAACAGTTTCAGCAAAGGGTGCACGCTTGTTTTTAGCATAGTTTTCACGAATACGGTCAAATACAACGATGGTGTTGTTGATGGAGTAACCAACGATGGTTAAAACAGCTGCAATAAAGTTTGTGTTAATGGGAATTTGCAACACAGCGTATATAGTCAACATGATTAAAACATCGTGAATCAAGCAAATAACAGCCGCAATACCGGTTCTGAATTCAAAACGAATGGCAATGTAAACAAGCATTAAAGCAGCAGCAATTAAGGTAGCAAACAGAGCCTGTTGCTTCAGTTCATCGCCAACGGTTGCGCTAACATTGTCAATCTGCAGGATGGCTTCTTCACCTAATTCATATTCAGCTAAAACAGCCTGTTGCAAAGCATCACGAGCTTCGGTATCAATAGGTAAGGTTTTGATGCTTACCTGTGTGCCGTCAGAACGCTGTACAATGGGATTAACATCGTTGGGTGTGTTTGCCTCTACAAAGGTTCTCAGTTCGTCTAAATCGACATCTTTGCCCATGTCAACATACATAGTCATACCACCGGCAAAGTCAACATCCTGTGCAAAACCGCCGTTAATGGCAAATGCGACCACACCAATTAAAATAACGACCAATGAAATGGCAATGGAGTATTTAAACTTTTCAACAATTTTAAGCACGGTCGTCCCTCCTTTTCACGCCATACAAGCTCAAGTTATTCAACTTCAAACCAACCATCTGGCGAAGCAGGAACTTAGTGATGACAATTGCTGTGAACAAGCTGACAACAGTACCGATTGCCAATGTAATCGCAAAGCCCTGAATCGGACCGGTGCCGAAATAATAGAGCACAACGGCAGCAATTAAGGTGGTGATGTTACCGTCTAAAATGGCAACGAATGCACGGTTAAAACCGGAATCAATCGAGGTGCGAATGGTTTTACCCAATGTCAGCTCTTCTTTCATTCTGGCGAAAATGATAACATTTGCATCCAACGCCATACCAATCGAAAGGATGATACCGGCGATACCGGGTAAACTCAAGTTGATGCGGAACCAAGACATGATGAAAGTCACAATGGCGATGTATGCCAAAAGTGAAATGTCAGCCATCAAACCGGGGAGACGGTAAACCGCAATCATGAAGATTAAGATTAACAAAATGCCGATGCCGGCTGCGAAAAGGCTGGTTTCCAACGCTTTTTCACCCAAGGTAGGACCAACACTTCTCAATTCAACATCTTCAATAGAGAAGGGCAGCTTACCAGAATTAATTAAACTTGCTAATTCATTGGTATCGGAAGAATCCTTAAAACCACCGGAAATTACACAGGTCTTAGAGTTGATAGTTTCTCTAACTCGGGGAGTTTCAATAGTTTCTTCATCCAACATAATAGCAATGTAATTTTCGCCTTCGGGTTTTGCGGCAGCGATAGCTGTTGCATCTGCGAATTTTTGAACACCGCTATCTTTCAAAGTCAATTCAACAAGATGTACGCTGGCAGAATTTCCGTCAGCGGATCTGAAATCTGGTTTTGCCGAAGCAACATCTTCAGCGTCGAGAATAACCTCACCAGATGAATCGCGGAATGACAATTTGGCTGTTTTTCCTAAAGTCTGCACGGCTTCTTCAGGGTTTTGAATGGAGGGGATTTCAACCCGCACCTTTTTATCACCCTGACGGGAAACGGTTGCTTCACTGTAACCCAGCGCATCGAGACGCTTTCTTAATACATTTTTAACGGATTCC
>JAZNRE010000036.1:0-16053 GCA_045590535.1 Clostridia bacterium | reverse complement strand
GACAGCATGAGCAATGCCCGGCATTGTTTCCCCTTGCTGAACACTTAAGGTGCTTTGCAAGGCGCCTGTTGCCACAAAAAGCAGCTTGTTTAGTTTCTTTTCCAAAAGCATACGATAAAGATAGCCACAAAAGGTTAAGCCTGCGCAGGCACAGCCACTGCCGCCTGCATGGGTATCCTGCTTCTCCCGGTCAAAAATAATCAGTCCGCAATCGTTATAATTATTTGTCATGTCAAAGCCTGATTCAGAGAGAAAATCAATGACCACAGAGCGTCCCACATAGCCTAAGTCACCGGTAACAATTAAATCATAATAGGATGGGTCACGGTTTGTATCCTTAAAATGTGTTAAAATGCTATCAGAAGCCGCCGGCGCCATAGCTGCCCCCATGTTGTTGGCATCGGTTATGCCCATATCCACAATTTTGCCTGTGGTGATGCTTTCTACTTTGGGGCCGTCACCCTTTTTGCCCAAAACTGCACAGGCGGATCCCGTCACTGTCCACTGGGCGCTCGGCGGGCGTTGTCCACCATATTCAAGGGGAAAACGGAACTGTTTTTCCGCCGAGCAGAAATGGCTGGAAGTGACAGCGGCACAATAATCCGCATAGCCGCCGTCAATAAAGCTTGCTGCCATGGAAAGGCTTAAAGCCATAGTTGAACAGGCACCGTATAAACCAATAAATGGGATGCCAAAATCACGAATACCATAACTTGTACCCGTGCATTGATTTAGCAAATCACCACCAAATAAATATTGAATTTCCTCTTGGGCAACGCCGCTGTTTTGAAAGGCCGCCTCTCCGGCTCTTTTGGCAAATTCACTTTCGGCTTTTTCCCAGGTTTTTTGCCCCAACACATTATCTTCTGCAATCACATCAAAATAAGAGCCGATGGGGCCCTCACTTTCTTTTTTACCCGCCACTGTGCCCGTGCCTAAAATGACCGGTGGATTTTCAAAAAAAACGGTTTGTTTTCCCTTTCGTTTTGATTGGCTCATGTTCATCTTCCTTTTCTTTTTTTATTTAGTATTGATAATTTAAAATTTATTATGCTTTTCCATGCATTTTCTATGTGTTTTTGAAAAAAATGTAGACAAATGCATTTTTTTGTATTATACTAATATCGATGCAAATTGAATAATCAGGCAGAGTAGGTTTTGATGCGTTAAGTGACAGTTGGACGGGAAGTTGCCACTGTACGAAAAGCATGTTTTCATGCTTGCGGTATCATCACCGCATTCCGCTGCCACGAAAACAGAGAAACACCTCTTTTTTGTGGCGAAGTTGCCAAAGGCATTGTGTCACCATAAGAAAGGGCGTGTTATTTTTATGCAAAAAAACTTTAACAAAACAAAAACATTGGTTACGGTGGCTGTTTTAATTGCGCTAAACATTGTGATTGTGCGGTTTTTATCCGTTCAAACCGAAGTCATTCGAATCAGCTTTGGTTTTATCCCCACATCACTCTGCTCTATGCTGTTTGGACCGTGGATTGGTGCTGTTTCTGCCTTTATGTCCGACTTTTTGGGCATGGTAATAAATTCAAAGGGGCTCGCCTATTTCCCTGGTTTTGGCATTAGCGAAGCCCTTTATGGTTTAACTTATGGATTCTTTTTATTCAAACGAAAAAAAAGCTTTATTTCTATTATTCTTTGTGTTTTGCTTCAAACTATTATTATTGATGTTGGCTTAGGCACATTATGGCTTCATATTTTATATCAAAATCCTGTATGGGTCATTTTAAGTGCTCGCTCAGTCAGCGCCCTTGTTATGCTGCCCATTAAGATTTTGGGCATTAAATATACATGGGAAATGATTGGCAAACGCTTATATTCTCAAAATGTTTTATAATGATTTTGCATATTTTCTGAATTTTTGCTGATACTAATGACAGCACATATCCAAATCCCTCACACGAGGAACACAAAAATTCAGGAGGATATAACCATGAACAACAAAAACCAGAACTACCAGAACAACAACAACAATAACAACAATCAGCAGAACAACCAACAGAACAACAATCAGCAGAACAAAAACCAGCAAAACAATCAGCAAAATAAAAACAACAATAACTATAGCAACAACAGATAAAGCGGCTTAACAGGACCGGTTTTTAATAAGCCGGACGCAAAAAGAGGGTGCGAAGTTTTAGCTTTCGCATCCTCTTTTTATTTTCAAAAACTATAGACCAAATTTTTTTAAGTTTTCAAGACTTATGGCTGCATTTTTAAGAGAAGGAACATCATAGTTGTCATCCTGCTCAACAATGAGATACTCTGTTTTGGCAAAATGACAAGCGTCAATAATGCCGGGAACATCCTGCACACCTTCACCAACCGGCGTCATATAAAAGCCGTTTTCTTCTTTGCTTTTCTTTTTGCCTTCCACCTCTTGAGGAACGCCGTTTTTATCAATCAATTGATAAACCGGACCGGCATTTTTATTTTTGCAAACAAAATCTTTAATGTGCACCACCGTGGCTCTGCCAGCGTACTTCTTTAAATATTGTATGGGGTCTTCACCACCATAATTTACCCAACACAAATCAAGCTCTGTTTCCAGTAAATCTGCCGGCACATTTTCATACAGTGCATCTAGCAAATACTTTCCGTTTTGCTTTTCAAATTCAAAATCATGATTATGATATAAAAGCTTTATGCCATTTTCTTTTAAACGGCTGCCAAGGGTTTTTACATCTTGAATGAAAGAATCAAAATTATTTAAAAAGCAGTTTGGGTCCATCCAGGGAATGGCACAAAAGGAAGCGCCCAGTGTTTTAATATAATCAATCGCTTTTTGACTGCCTTTTTCAAAAAACACTTCCGGTGATTGATGAACACTGATGCAAGAAAGGCCAAGTTCATCCAATATAGCCCGGACTTCTTCGGCGCTTTTGCCAAAATAACCGGCAAATTCCACAAAGTCATATCCAATATCTTTAACCGCTTTTAAAGTGCCTTTCATATCTTTTTCCATTTCATCGCGAACGGAATAAAGTTGTAAACCAAGTTTAATTGTCATATTTTTCCCCCTTATATTTCCGGAATGCCAATCGTGATTTCGTGACCGGCTTCGGCTGATTGAACAACGCCATCAATAATGGCCTGGTTGTATAAAATCTCGGACGTGGGCACAGGCGCAGTACCCTGTGTGTGAATAGCATCTAAAAATGAACGGATTTTTAGATAAAAAACATCAACTCCCTCTTCATCAACAATGGGAATTTCTGTTTCAACCTGACTGCCAGCTACATCGTGATAGATTTTCATAGGCTTGTCAATGGAGCCATTCCAACATTCGGTTGAAGGCACACGCAGGGCCCCTTTTGTGCCAAAGAAAATCGTGTCGCCCGGCGTATCAACATGCATGGCCCAGGCAATTCGAAAATCTAAAATAATGCCACCATCCAAGCGAATAAAGGCCGCTGCAAAGTCATCAACGCCAAAAAGCTCTGCATATTCCTTTGAGGGCATATATTGCGGATTTTTTCCAAAATGTGCAGACTTATAGCCAGAAACCGTCAAGGGTTTTGGATAGCCAATGGCATTTAAAACTAAATCTAAAGAATAGCAGCCAATGTCACCCAGGGCGCCAATGCCTGCGGTTTCTTTATCAATAAAGCTTGTGCCGAAAGGCGTTGGAATGCCACGACGCCGACCGCCACCCGTTTGAATGTAATAAATATCGCCTAATTCTCCTGATTCTACAATTTCTTTAATTTTTTTCATGTTAGGGTCAAAGCGAGGTTGAAAACCAATTGAAAGAATTTTGCCACTCTCTTTTTCGGCACGACAAATGGCAACAGCCTCATCTAAGGTGACACACATGGGCTTTTCCAAAAGAACATGCACGCCTTTTTCTAAAGCATAAATCGTACACTCTGCGTGGGTTGCATTGTATGTACAAATGCTGACGGCATCAAGTTCTTCGCTATCCAGCATAGAGGCATGGTCCGGATAACAGCGGGCACCCTCTATTCCCCATTTTTCTAAAAATCCCTCTGCTTTTCCGGGGACCAAATCGGCGGCTGCCACAATTTCTACATCGTCCATTTCTTTATAGCAATTGATATGGGCATCCGCAATCCAACCCGTGCCAATAATACCAATTTTAAGTTTTTTGTTTCTTCTTGTCTCTTCGGCTGTTTTGACATTTCTAAAATCGTTCATGATGGATAAATTATCTGCCATAAATATCCCTCCAAAATTTTTTACTTTAAAGACTTGATTCGTCTCTTAATTTGGATTATAATAAAATTATCTTATCAATTCCAGTTTTATTTTATCATATTATAGGATTATATTAACATTACGAAATTGGGAGGTTTTTGAGATGCGAGTGGAATTTGTGGAGTCATCTCTTGCCAACAGCCCCGTGTGTTTACGAAATTATAATTCAACATTTGAAAAAGGCCGCCATGTGCCCATCCATCTTCATGAAGAGTGCGAATTTTTGCTGTGTAGCCGGGGTGCCATGCGCATTGATTTTAATGAAAACAGCGCTCTTCTTCAAGAAGGTGACATTATTTTTATTAACGGACGCATTCCCCACAGCACCACCACTTTAGAAGATGCCAACAACTATGTTTTGCTGCAATTTAACACGGAATATTTTTTGCCGAAAATAACGGGAACGCAAAATCGTCATTTAATTTTTTATTATAATGAAAGCGTTTCCAATTTTCATATTTTTAAAAAAGATGACCCCATTTGCCTGGAGCTGACACAATATTTCAACATAATGTTGAAGGAAAATGAAGAAGGAAAAAATGCTTTTGAAGATTACATTAAAGGTTATATTTTCCTGATTGCCGCCTGTTTATCCCGTCAGGACATCGTTGCTGACACAAAAAACTTCCACAACACCGAAGCCATAAAGCGCCTTGAGCCTTTACTGAACTACATCAGCAATCACTATGATCACCCACTAACCTTAAACGAGTTAAGCCAGGCGGTGAACATCAGCCCGGGGCATTTATGCCGTTTATTTAAAGGTGCGGTAAATAGCACCCTTAACCATTATATAAATTTTGTAAGAATTTATGAAGCCAGTAATCTTTTGCTGCGCACAAAAAATACCATAACCGAAATATGTTTCGCTGTGGGATATACCGACCCGGTTTATTTTGACCGAATGTTTAAACGATTTAAAGGGTGCACCCCTACTGCCTATCGAAAATTTAAGCAACCAGCACAATAAAAAGGGAATCTATGTAAAAATCTTGATTTTTTGATTATAAAGTGATATACTATTATTATACAGATAAAAGGAGGCTATTCATTATGGATGAAAATAAAGTATATACTGAAGGTAATGCCGTTAAAATTTCAGATGAGGTTGTGCAGACCATTGCTGCCATGGCCGTATCAGAAGTTAAAGGCGTGAGCCTTGCTACATCACTGGCAGACGGCTTTGTTGAAAAATTTGTTAAAAAGAACTATAACAAAACCGTAAAAATTGAAATGACCGAAAAGGAAGTTTCGCTGGAATTACATGTTACTGTTGATTACGGCGTAAAGATTCAGGCCGTTTCAGCCGAACTGCAAGAAGCGGTTAAACGCAACCTTGAAAACATGACCGATTTAACAGCAACCAATGTGACCATTTATGTTGAAGGTGTGAATCCGGTAAAAGAAAACGAAAAAAAAGCTGCACCTGTTGATGCAGAATAATATTGATAAACCAAAAGCCGTGCCTGCAAAACGCAGGCACGGATTCATTTTTAAAAGAAAGGCCGTGAAGCAGAAATGAAACTGGGTTTTATTGGCGGCGGCAATATGGCTTATGCCATTTGCGGCGGTGTTTTAGCCGCAGAGCTTTGCACAGAAAAAGAAATATTTGTCTCTGACCCAAATCAAGAGGCATTAAAAAAGTTTAAAAAATTAGGCATTTCGGTTAAAGATTCAAATGCTGGTGCTTTGCAGGCCGATTACATTATTTTAGCCGTTAAGCCTTATATTTTACCTTCTGTTTTAACTGAATTGCGGGAAAAATTTAGTTCTAAAATTAAAGACAAGGTGTTTATCACCATTGCAGCCGGCGTTGAAATTTCTGTTATTAAAGAGGTGCTGGGTTTTGATGCCAAAATCATTCGCGTCATGCCCAACACACCGGCCATGGCACTTTGCGGCATGAGCGTTATCGCTGCTGAACACATGCCTGCTTCTCCGGAAGAATTTACTGCGGCGGTTAATATTTTTAAAGCTGTGGGCGAAACCGAAATTTTACCCGAATCGCTGCTTAACTCTGTTATTGCTGTTTCAGGCAGCAGTCCTGCCTATGTTTTCATGATGATTGAAGCTATGGCCGATGCTGCTGTTCGCGATGGTATTGCCCGAAAATCAGCTTATCGTTTAGCGGCTCAATCGGTTATGGGTGCAGCAAAACTGATGCTTGAAACCGGCAAACATCCCGGCGAATTAAAAGACATGGTGTGCTCGCCAAAAGGCACCACCATTGAGGCGGTTAAACGCCTGGAAGAATGTGGTTTTCGTAGCGCCATTATGGCCGCTATGCAGGCCTGCACCGAAAAAGCCGATTCAATGTAATTGAAATATTCGCATAAAAAAACCAACACCTTCACATACTATGAGTACGAAAACGAAAGGTGGAGGCAAACATGATGAAATTTGGTTTTTTAGGCGGCGTTATCGCCGGTGCAATTGTGGGTTCAGCCTTAACCATGGTGATGGACCCCATAAGCGACAGACAGCGTCGCAAACTGCATAAGGGAACCCACTCGGTTTTTAAAACCATGGGAACCGTTTTAGATGCTATGATTACAAAATAAGCAATTTATATTATGAATTAAAAAACGCGTCTTACCTTGCCTTAAAGCTTGTAAGACGCGCTTTATTTTATGTATCAATGATGCATGCGCTTATCTCCCATGAAGAAGACCGCAACCGTATCCGGTCCGCAATGGGAGGCAATAATGGTGCCAATGTCGAAGATTTTAATTTTATCCACTAAATTGGGAAACTTCTCAACAATAGCGGCTTTGGTTTGCTCGGCGGTTTCAATGCAGTTTGAATGAGAAATCCAGCACTTACCGTCATAATCGCAACCGTTTTGTGCATGATCGGCCATGGTTTGAACTGTGCGCTTAATGGCGTTAATTTTGCCCCGCACCTTGTCATAGGCAATGATATGGCCGGTATCGTCCAAATGCATAATGGGGCATATATTTAAAATAGTGCCAACGGTTGCCGCCGCACCGGAAACACGACCCCCACGACGGAAGTATTTTAAATCTGTTGAAAAGAACTGATGGTGAACAAACTCTCGATTGTCCAAAACCCACTGCTCTACCTCTTCCATGGTTTTGCCTTCGTCCCGCAGGTCGGCAGCGCCATCCACCAGCATGCCATAGCCGGACGAGCTGCAAAGGGAATCTAAAACAACAATTTTTCTGTCGGGGTATTTTTCACGAAGCTGCTCGGCCGCCTGCACCGCATTATTCACAGAAGGTGTCATGCCAGAACCAAAGGCAATATGCAAAACATCACCCTTTTGCAGCAGTTCTTCAAAATAGTCTAAATACCGATACACATTGATTTGTGAAGTTGAAGGCATTTTTCCTTGGGCAAGATAATCATAGAACTTAGGGAGAGCCTCCGGGTCACGACACATATCATCCACAAAAACCTGCTCATCAATGGAATAGCTGTAAAAAATCACCGAAACATTTCTTTTTTCCATATAAGCATATGGTAAATCAACGGTTGAACCGCATGATAAAATGAAATCTTTAGACATTTCTATCAACACCTCTCTATCACATCTTCTTCTTAATTATTACTTATATTATATAATTATTTGACGCTAAAAATCAATATATATTTTAAATTTTCTTGCATAGACAAACAGCCCGACGCAAGCTGCGCCAGGCTGTTTTATATTATTTTCGATTATTTATTGGATAAAATCATAATGGAGGTAGCTTCAAATATGCCTACATTTTCAGAACCAGCCACAGTTACATTCTGACCTATTTTCAATTGAGAAAGGGTTTTGATTTTACCGTCGTTGCTGTCTAAAATCTTGGCTGTGCTCTTAATGAACACAGTGGCATCCTGCATGTTACCGTTATAATCAGCATAGCTTACACGAATCATGTCATAGGCTGTGTTAACTAATGTGATTTGGCCGGTAATCTGCATGGGTGCTGCAACAGACTTAACCTTAATGGCTTTAATGGTTGAGCTTGAAGTTTCAATTTCAACAGTATAGCCCAAACGCAGGTCATACAAGGTAGCAGCTGCACCGTCTAAAGTGATTTCAACACCTTGGCTCACACTGTAAGAAGTGCTTGCAGAACCGGTATTGATAACCAAAGAGGATGTCTTTTTCGAAATGGTGATTTCTTCAATTTGGCCGGTGATTTTCTTGGATACACCAATGGCTGTTACAAAGGAAATCTGGTCATATTCAAGAGTTAAATCAACCTTATCACCAACAGCCAGTTCAGAGAACGAGGTGAGAGAACCGTTCTTGCGAATGGTAGCACCGGAACGAATGGAATAGTCAATCACATCGCCATCTTCTGTGCGAACGGTGATTACAACATCGGGATCAAAACTGATGCCGACAACTGAAGCGTTTGTAATCTCTTTTGTCTTGGGTTCAGCTTTAATAACGGCAATCTTGCCGTCTTTGATGGTGACATGTAAATAATCACCGACAGACAGATTGTTTACAGATGCAGAAGCATTGTCATATGTAATAATAACATCATCTGCCAGGCGATAGGTTACAGTTTCTTCAGAATTCATGGGGTTAATCTTAACGCTTGTGCCTGTGCTGTCTGTGGATTTGCCTTTATAAACAGCTTCAATTTCGTCATCAACAGCCAATTTAACCACATCGATTGAATAAAGTGCATCGTTTGAGAAAGTCACAATAGCGTCCTGACCGACAGAAAGTGATGCAAGTTGCGATTGTGCACCATCTAACATAACAGCAACATTTTTGTTAACGAGGTAAGACTCTGTGGAGCCGTCATCAGCGCGCAACACAATTGTGTTTGATGTGGTGTTAATCTGGGAGATTACGCCCTTTTCATAAGAATAGGACATACGCTCAAAAATTCTGTGAATCATGGTGGCAACCTGCGCACGGGTTACATTGCCATTGGGCACAAATTTATTATCTTCCATTCCCTGAATGATCTTGGCTTCAGATGCAAAATAAACATATCCTTTCGCCGAAGCCGGAATGCTTGAGGCATCTGCATAGCTCAAAGTTATGTCGGGGTTAGTTTTGAGCCAAACCTCACCGCCCAAGCATTTGGCAATTAAAATAGCCGCTTCGTAACGCTTTAAAGGCTGGTTTTTGTTGGATGAAGATATATAATCTTTCAATTCATCTTCAGAAAGTACTTTTTTATAAAGCAAATAAGCCGCTGCTTCTTTTGCATATGTATCAAAGTCACTTAAAGCATCTTCATATAAAACATTTGCCAAAGAGACAACCGATTTGTTTAAAGATTCGCTCAAGCCCAAGGCTCTTGCAAATAATGAAACCGCTTCTTCTTTTGTGATGTTGTTTGCAGGTTTGAAAGTTCCGTCGGGGTAGCCGTTAATAATGCCGTTTTCGGCCAAGGTGTTAACCGCCTCCTCTGCCCAGCTATAGCTGCTGGTCATATCGCGGAAACTTGCTGCCGATACCATTGTTACAGACAAAAGCAGCAACATAGCCAGCACGAGAGACAACGCTTTTTTAAGCATAATAAAGTCCTCCTTTGTAAATACATATTACTCTGTTAATATTATATCGCTTTTCTAAATAAATTTCAACAGCTTTTTGCATTGTCACAAAAAATTAACATAAGACGGCAAAAAAAATGTGAATTTTGAACGAATTTAACTAAATATTATGCTTCCTGACACCGTTTTGCTTCATATTTATGCTTTGTGGCCAATCCTCCGCGGATATGTCGGCTGGCCTTGTTTTCAGCAAGCACTTCTTTTGCCTCCTGCGCCAAGGCGGAATTGATTGCCATCAGTCGTTCTGTGATGTCTTTATGTACCGTCGATTTTGATATATTAAATTTTTTGGCGGTTTGTCTGACAGTTGCTTTCTTTTCTATCATATATTCGGCAAGTAAAATAGCACGATCGGATATATAGTCCTTCAACTTACCTTCTCCTCCCGGATTTTATTTCTACTTTGAATATATGAGTTTTGTTCGGGTTTTAGAAGGGGGTTTTAAAGGACAACCGTAAGTTAAATCAAAGACCAAAAACTATGTGTTCCACATCGCCTTCTAAAAAGGCCACCATCAACAATAGAGGGATGATATACATCCATAGAATGTCCACATAGTTTTCAAAATAGATCATAAAGCGCTCGCTTTTTGCCTTGCCAATTATTTTTTTCGTTATCACATAGCACAAGCGGATTCCCATGGCAGCGGAAAGAATGATAACTGGAATTTCAAAGATGGCATGAGGCAGAAAGAATTTTAAAAATACAAAAAATAAATTTTCAACTCCCATATAGCCGCCGATTCCAAACACAGCACCGCACACAATGCCGTTACTGAAAAGAAAGTAAAGGGGAACAAACAAAAACGGTGTAATCCCACTTGCAACCATGACTCCACACGCTTTTAAATTATGTATAAAAAGTGACCCAAAAAGACTGAACCCTTCTTTGTCTGCCATGTTGTCTGCATTATACATCTGCCGCAATAGTTCAACAATTTTTTCAATTTGCTCTATCGGAAGCAGTTTAACAACAAAGTATGAAACAATCGCCGACAATAGAAAAAATGCAAAAAGAATGATGGATAACCGAAAAAGCTTTTTCTTGATAAAATGGTTAATTTCTTGAAATTTACACAGTATACTTGACATAAATATTCCCTCTTCTCTTTTTTATTTTGTTACTTTAATTATAAAAAATAAGGTGTCCGTAAAAACGGACACCTTATTTTTCGCTATCTTTCATAAATTTCTATAATATCTCTTGCAAGCACATACATTTCCTCTGCTACATACTTGGGCGAAACAATTTTAGCCTTTTTACCAAAGCTCATAATCCATGACAAGAAGTGAGGGCTTACGGCTACTTTAACACGGCAGGTGAAATGATTTGGATCATTTTTTACAATGGGAATATCTGTGCCGAATTTGTCAAATACCACACCCACAAGTTCATTTTCAAACTCAATTGACACATCGTTTTCTTCACCGCTAAACATCTGAAACATCGTTTTGGAATAGTTTGATAAATCAAAGGGCTTCTCCAATAGCACTCTGTCTTCTTCCGTCAGCTCAATCATTTCCATTTTATCAACCCGGTAATGGGTGTAACTATCGTATTTTTCCTTATATGTAATGAGGTAATAGTTCTCATCATCCCATGTAAGGGAAACGGGTGATTCTGTGTATAATCCACCATCCTTGCGGTACACCTTGTTCTTGTTTACATCAAGATTAAAGTATTTAAAAGTGATTTGTTTATTCGCCGCAATAGCCTCGTGAATTTTATCCACATTATAGTAAATCTGCTCGTTAAGTGTTTTCACGCGGTTGGTTATAAAGACCTGTCTTTGTAATTTCTTTGCGTTTTCATGGCTTGTTAGCTTTTCTATTTTCGAAATGAGCTCTATGCTTTTTTTGTGGGTAATAAATTTTGAAGATTGAACGCTGTCAACCAAAAGCTTTAACTCGGGCAATTCAAAATCACGGCTGGCAATATAATAATTCGTTGTGCGCGTTTTGTTGGAGCAAATGTCAAGGCCAAAAAGCTGCAGATATTCAAGGTCATCATAAATGCTTTTGCGTTCAGCAGAAATGCCAAGTTTAGCAAGCTCAGCAATCATCTCAGGTACTGTGATGGTGTGCTCTTCATCTGTCTGCTCCATCAGTATCTTGGCAAGATACATCATCTTCAGTTTTTGATGTGATAGTTTCATGATATCCCTCCAAACCTTTATACTCTGTCATCAACCTTGCCTTTAATATACTTTGTCCTCTCCAAAGGATACGGCGCATTATGACCAATATATTTTTCCATTGTAACAATTCTGCCAACTTTTTTCTCATACTTATATCCAACGGGAACATAAACCAAATCTCCGACTTTTAATTCCGGATTTCTTGTTCTGTAATAAAAGGTTCTGCCGCTTTCATCAAAGGCAATTCGGCAGTATGTATGCTCTGCGTCATAATCAGGAGTCGGATAATCTTCCCATGTTTCTTTGAGTTTCCAATCATAAACCGTTGCACCTGTCTTCGGATTTTTGCTCATGCCCTGCTTCAAATCTTGTCTCCACTCAAAGGGAACATATGTCTCGAGAACTTCTTTTGTAGCCTCTTCCAAAAGCTCGTCACAATCATCATCAAGGCCATCTTCAAATTCTTCATACTCATCAAGCTTTCCAAATGAATCAACAGCAGAATATTTCTCTTTGCTGGCAGAATTATTGTATACCGAATGTATACAGACGATTAAAATTAACAGCCCAATAATTACAAAAAACATCAAAAAACCTCTTTCCATAAAATTTCAGTTCCATTCACGCAAATAATCTTCAAGACTGATTATTTTCTTTTAGGATGGTAAAGAAGAGGCTCAATATACTTTTCGAACAATGCATCCGCTTCTTTTTCTGGAACAGAAACTGTACTGTTATCAATTATTTCAATAAGTTCATCGTCGACATAATAAAAATTGAGTTTCCCTTTTACAGGAAAAGGCTTAATCATCTTTAAATTCTCAAGCTTCCAGGCATATTCTCGTTCTCCATAACGCGGTGGCGCACACAAACCAAGGGAACGATGGTTAAATCTTGTTACTTCAATAACATCCGTTATCTCTACGATACACAATGCATATCCCGGTATAGTTCCTTCTATTTTTGGATTCGCACTACTGCAAATCAAAAGCTCACCCCGATAATCTGTACTCCAACTTCGGTATTCGTACTTCTTTTTTCCTCGCAAAATATCCTGCGCCCAGGGTTGTCTGATTGATATGGCCTTCATGCTTAAACCTCCAAGGTGATTTTTCCCGATGTTCTTTTGTTCATAACTGTGTTCATAAACACTTCTTTACTAATTATAGCAAAGTACCCATTATGCATTTCTTCATAACACTCGTTAATAAGCTTAAGCGTTTCTTTAAGTTGAAGTATGGCCGCAAATTCGTGTTTGCAGGTGCCTGCGCAAAAACAGGTACATTTTAAATTCGAAATTTCATTATCGGTAAAGTAAAACGAATTTTCATAATTTCCTCGGTAGCCCTCTACAACTGCGTGGCCATGGCCATTGTTAAGTTCGAGATATGCCACTCTATTGTCAGTGTAATAGTCGTGTCCACGCTCTGCTTCCTCGTGTGTTATTTTCATCATAGACAATTCATCAAGAGAAAAACTCTCTGTTTCGTCGTCTCCACCTGCATACTCTTGCTCATTTTCCGGTGCCTTAAACCATAGAAAAGATTTTGAAAACGGCAACGCTCTCTCATCAAAAGTTACAAGATGTGAGCCAGCAAGATAAAAATCGCCCTGCACACCGGTATCCACAACAGCAATAACCTTTTTATAATCCGCAACCTTGATTTTAAAGGAATAGTTCACCTCAGTGACCCAACCGCGGCATCCTTCGAGCTTACCTTCAACATAAACAGAATCGCCGACCTTTAAATCGAAACTGTCATTATAATAGGAATATCCAATACATTTATTTGGAAAATAGACATGCACAACAGACTTTTTTAGCTTGGTTACTGCGGAAACCGATTCATTTTTTGCTTCATTTTCCTGATTATTCGCTGTTTTTGCGTGAAAACCAATTGGATATTTTTTCATAATGTTTTAACCTCCCACATTTTTCATTATACTCATTGTAACAAATGAAGTGGGTGTAAAAACGGACAGTGATTAAATTATGTGTAACATAATATATTAAAAAAATTTCAATCAACGATTCGTTTACATGATTATATCTATCACCACAAAAAAGGCACCAGGCGGTACTTCACCTTTTCTGTATAGGCATCATAGCCGGCAAGCTTTTTTAAAAGAAAAGCCTCTTCATGCTTTATTCTCTTAACAATCAAAAAAGGATATGCAAGAAAAATAACAAAAGAATAGAGGGAACAAAGAATGAGAGGCACACTCAAAAACATAAGCACCGTTGCCGCGTACATCGGGTGCCGCACCAGGCTATATAAACCCGTCGTAACAACCTTTTGTTCCTCCTGTACCTCTATGGTGCGGGAAAGATATTGGTTTTCGCGAATAACCTCGCCATAAAGAAGATAGGCAAAGCAAAAGAGTAAAACGGCCACAATCGGCACCGGCACAGGCAAACGGCTCCAGTCAAATCTGAAATCAAGCCCCGCCACAACAAATCCGGCAACAAACATAACTCCACTCATTTTAACAACAAAGGCTTGTTCTTTTTGCTGTTCTTTTGCATTGAGTCGGTGGCGCAGGCGTTCAGGGCTTTTAATCATTAAACAAGCTCCAACAAAAAGCATGGGCACAAATAATAGCGCCATTAAAATCCAGCCTTGCCAAAAAGCAAGCGTGCCTGCAGGTAAAAAGATAAGCAAAGCCACAAACACAATCCCAAGTGCCACTTTGATTATTGCCTGCATAAACAGTTTAACGCTCATAACGGCTCCACCACCTCATAGGGATTTACTTTTTCATTTCCATATACGGCAAAACCGTAAATCCAATTTTTTTATACAGTTTAACCGCCTGCTCATTTTCCTCTTCCACCTCTAAACGAAATATGCAATCGGCATATTTTTGCGTAATAAATGCCATAAACAAATTCCCGAGGCCTTTGCCCCTGCATGTTTTTTTAATGTATAAATCCTCAATCCAAATACACAGCTTACCAAATTCAGTCGAAAAGCTTTTGGCAACCATGGCATAACCTTGTATCTCTTCCCCATTTTCTATGACATAGCCTTCTAAATAGGGGTTCTCGTTAATGCAGTTTTCTATGTCATTTAAAAATATAGCCTCAGAACCATTTGTGAAAACGGCCGGCGAAGCATAAAACGCCTTCATCATGTCAAGAACACAGGGCTTATCTTTTTTTGTCATGGTTCTGATTGTTATGTTGTTCATTTTCATTTCATCTCCATCAATCAGAGTTTATTATTTAAAATTGAATATGGTTTAAGGTACTCGTCTCAAGTCAGGCGAACAGTGAATAATAGGACCTACTATTTTTATCCTATTTTTTCAACTGTTTCCTTTAAACAAAATCCTTTAGAACCCGCGAGAATACTGGATTTTCTCACTCCCAATAGTATATGTAAATATCAAAATCGGCAAACTATTTTATTCAGTTTTTCTTTTTCTTGTTATAATAAAACTAATCACACAAGCAATAGCAGTTATCACAAATGCCCCTATCGCAATATCAAATGAAACGGCTTTTACTGCATAATGTTCGTCCGACATATGATAGCATAGTTTTAAATATATTTGTCCGCTTATTAAGCAACCTATTGTGAGAGAACTAATTCCTATTAAATTTCTTATCAAAAAGTCAGACACTCTCTTTGAGAAAAGATTATATATAGTAAAAGCAACAATTATTATAAATGAAACACTTTCATCAATAGGCATCATAAATAGTTCTTTTTTTGAAATTGTAACCAAATAATAGATAACCCACAAAGGTAATGGCAAAATATTTATCAAGATATGCCTTATTTTCATTTAAGCACTTCCTTTCAACACCATTCGACAAAATTCTTACTCGTATCACTTATCGTTTTTATCCTTAACAGTGTTAATTGAAGATATTAACATTCTGCGAATTTGTCCACAATTATTTAGTATGGATTTATACTGTTCGTCGCAAAGATATCCTGTTCTGTTAAGAAGTTCTAACCAGTATTCTGATTCATAACACTCTTTCAACGCTATTTGCATTTTAGCAATAAAATCTGCAGTACCATGTGCATATTTTGATTCATGAATATTCGCACCAATGGATGTCCCAGAACGCATAAGCTGATTTGTTAATACACTTTCTCTTTTTGTTTCCTTTATAGATTTACACATATTT
>JAZNRE010000035.1:0-17879 GCA_045590535.1 Clostridia bacterium | reverse complement strand
ATCATTTATATTACATACATCCATGGAAAAAGCCTCCTGTTTGCGTATTGGAAAAAGCGTACCATATTTATTGAGAAAAAGCAATTGCCCGGACGGGGAGCAGGGCGGAAAAAATTTGCGGAAAATTTCACTTTAGGACTTGACTATGGGCAAAAAACTGTTATAATACAATTCGTTGCTCCGCTGACTGTGAGCAATAGCCTGGAGAGATGGCTGAGCTGGTCGAAGGCGCACGATTGGAAATCGTGTAACGGTTAATACCCGTTCGAGGGTTCGAATCCCTCCCTCTCCGCCATAAAATCACGGCATCACCGCAGGTGGTGCCGTGATTTTTATTTCGAGGGGATTTGAACACTCGAAGAGGGTTCGTCGAAGCAGCCGAGGCACAAAGTGGCGAGGTCTGCGAAGCTCGAGTACAGCATACTTTTTCGGGCACCGCCAAAAGCGGTCGAAAAAGTGCTGACGCAGAGTATCCCTCCCCTTTACATTCTCCTTCTTTTAATGTATAATAGATACTATTGCAAAGCGAGGTGAAAGAATGAATATTTACGGCCAAACCTTTACCATGCTAGAAGATTATTTTAAGTCCTTTGGTGAAAATCCGGCAAAGGCAAAAATTGTCTTTAAGTCAATTTATAAAGAAAAGGTAAGCTCTTTTTTGGATATAAAAACCCTTTCCATGCCGATTGTTTCAAAACTGGCAAATGACTTTACACAAAACCTGCCCCAACTGATTAAAATGACAGAAGGCGACGAAGCCTGTAAATATTTATTCCGATTAGCCGATGGTCATACCATCGAAACCGTGTTAATGAAGCACGATTACGGCAATGGTGTTTGTGTTTCAACACAGGTGGGTTGCAACATGAACTGTGTTTTTTGCGAAAGTGGCAAACTGAAAAAAGTGCGCAATCTTGAGGCGCACGAAATGGTGGGTCAGTTGCTTTACATCATAGACATTTTGCAAATTCCTGTTTCCCATGTGGTGCTGATGGGCATTGGCGAACCCTTTGATAATTATGAAAATGTTAAGTCATTCATCGAGATTATCACCGAGCAGTTAGGGCTTGCCATTGCTGCAAGGCATGTCACCATTTCAACCAGCGGTATCACCCCTAAAATGCTGGAATATGCCAAAGGTCAAAACTTAAACAGCCTTGCTGTCAGTCTCCACGCTCCCAACGACGAATTGCGCAATCGCCTGATGCCCATTAACAAAAAATATCCCATTGCAGGCATCATCGACGCCGCAAAACTATACACCGAAAACTGCAACAAAAAGGTCACTTTTGCTTATATTATGATAAAAGGCGTTAACGATAGTCTTGACTGCGCTCATGAGCTTGCAGCCCTTTTGGGCGGCCTTAATTGCTATGTTAACCTTATCCCCTACAACAAAACCCGTTCAACAAATTACGAACCCAGTGACAAAGAACAGATCGCTGCCTTTTTTGATGTTTTAAAGCAGCACGGCTTAAATGTCACCGTGAGGCGCAAATTCGGTGATGATATGAATGCCGCCTGCGGTCAGCTCAGTTCTGATTACGAAAACAACCTCTGACTTTCCATAACAAAAACCCCTGCATGTTTCATCATGCAGGGGTTTATTTTTGGGTTTAAAACCGCATCAGCACCGCTGGTAACACAAGGTTATTTTATAATCTTTTATGGGGTGTTCTTCAAAAACTACATCGGCTTTCTGTCCTTCGCAAGTGACAGTTATGCTTTCGTCAAAAGCGACCGTCAGTTTTTCAGACGCAAGAGAAAGCCCCGTTCCTAAATATTTCATATAGCTTTCCTTGATCGTCCAGAGCCTCGCCAATTCTTCCTGGCGTTTTGTTTCGTCCAAAGTCAAAAGATAAGCAAATTCTTCTTCGCTTGTCACCTTTTTAATTAACTTTTCAGATACGGGTTTAATCTCTTGAATGTCAACACCCACTTCTCTCTCAAATAAGGCACAAACGGCCATCTTTCCACTGTGGGATAGATTAAAAAATAAATTGCTTTGCCCATCAAGATGAGGCTTGCCATGTTCACCAAAAGCAAAGGAATAGGCTGTAACACCCAGCTCGGAAAGTCCTTCTTTAAGCAGTATGCCTGCCCCGAGAGAAAGACGCTTGTCATTATCAAGACGATAGCGGTCAATTTTTTGCTTTCTTTCTGCATCCATCTTTAAATAGGCTTCGTGAAACTTATTTTCGTCACAAAATACGGAAGTATCCAGCATTTTAAGAATTGGTTTTTGCATAATGTCACCCATTTTAAAACACTTATTCGTTAAATTCTTTTGGCTTCCATGTAGAAGCGCTTTTCATTGGCTTCACCCATGGAAAAAGTTTTGCGGGGCAACGCACCGTCAGCAATAACAGTTGTGAACAAGCTGCTCTTTTCAGGCACAGGCACCAAAATGCCAACCGCACCCTTTTGGCAGGAAAGCTCTGCCACAACTTCTTCACCGTGGATGTAATCCACCTCACAGTGTTTTGCATCAAGGTAGTTCTGCACCGTACCCACTTCTAAGGGGCTTGTGGTGTTGTTTATGTATAAATCTGTCTTTTTGCCATCATTTACAATCACAATGTGCTGACCGCCGCCTGCTTCTTCTGTGCAGTCTAAATCTTTCTTTAAGTTTTCGATAAAGTCATTTTCATCCACACCAAAAACAATTCGGTGAATGGGCTCAAATTCCAGCACATCGTCATGAATGTTTTCAATTTCAACCAGGCAGAACCGTGCCGGATGTGTCTCTTTTTCAGCTTCACTCAAGGACGGCTTAAGGTTATCCCAGCATGTTTTGGCTGTGGCAAGGGAGTGGTTGCCGTCACCAACAGCAAAAACAAGACCATCATTGGCCTTTGCAGCAAAAGAATCAACCGCACGAATAAAGTCGTCAGCGTTTTGACCCTCCACAAGCCATCCTGCCAAATGTCCGCCGTTTTCCATCAATTCAAAATCATAAACCTTTTCGCCTTTTTTAACACTTTCAATCAGCGCACACTCTTTATCGTCCACCAAAAGCATCACATGAGGCAGCTCAAGAGGTGCCTTTTCTCTGATTTTAACACGGGGCGGAATTCTTTCTAAAACCGTTCCCTCGGTTGCCCTAATGGCGCTTTTAGAGCCCTTATTAAAGTCATAGGCCTCCAGGTCAACCGCTGCAACCACGCCTTTGCGCACACGGCCACGGGATAAGGTGCGCTCTACATAGATAAAGCAATCCTTATATAAAGTAAAAATGTTTTTGTCAAGGTATTCCTGCATGGCTGCGTTAATTTCTTGAATTTTTTTATCCCCTTGGCTCAAAAACGCTTCAGGGTATACCAAATTCAGCGTGCTTGGATGTTCCCCTACAAACCGGGTAACTCTCTCCCAATAGTCTGCCTGTGAGGTATATTGGTCGCAGGCAACAACACTCCACTTGGTTAAATCCGACACATTTGGCAACAAAACATCGGCTTTTTTAATGATTGACATGTAACTTCATCCTCTCTATTAAAACTTAAACGATATATAGCATCGTCTGTATTCAATATTCGTTAATTATACAAACCAGTAGGGGCTGGCGTCTTCGACAGCCCGCAAAACGGGATGTCCGGGAGGCTGTCCCCTACAAAATATGTATTAAATTTTTTCTGTACAAATTGCGAGATGTAAGGTTTAGATGCAAACCTTTTTAGCTAGAAGTTTGTGTCAAGTTAATACACAAAAATCATCTATTTTTCTATATGCTTTGGGACAATGTTTTCTATATCATATATAGAAAATCCACCATTTAAAAATAGCGAAAACCCTTTATTCTTGACAACTTCATTCCCGCATGTATCGTATAAATCCGCATTGAAATATATACATTTAATTTCATCATCGAATGTCAAATTATATACTTTAGTCGAAACTTCGTCAATTTGATATTCCGGTTTGACAAACATTTCAACATCTCTAAAGAGCTTATTTTTAATTGATTCAGTCGGCGGATTATTCGATATATCTAAATACGAAATATTGTATTGGTTATCAAAAACAGCTTTTATTATATTGCATTCAAGCCAATCTTTTGAAGAATGGTTGCTGCCTCCATATTCACCATTATTATAAATAAAATTCTTATTGAAACTTATTTCGTCCCAATTGAAAAGCTTGTAATATACATCTTCAAATTCGAACAGTACAATACATCTTCGTGCAACAACATCATCGAGCCAAATATTGGTTGCAACAGGTTTCCCGGTAATTTTATTGTCAATAAAAGCCCTATCATCATCAGTTTTAAATTTATATATAAGTTCATACGAAAAAACTCTGCCATTCATTGTCAAATCTTTATATTCATTTAACTGAATGTAATTTAACATTTGGAAATCAGAAATACTTATGTCTGCAAAATTCCCGCTTTTAAAAAGTTGTTCACTTAAAGCAAATGCAGCCTCGTCCGGAGTGTTTGCCATAATTGTAATCAATTTATCCTCATTGTTTAAATTATTTTTGTATTTTATACAATTCACAATTGTAATTGCAAGTAGTAAAAACGCAACTATAATCACAATTACTATAATCCTCTTCTTCATTACATTTTCCACTCCTTTCGTCAAAATTCAACACTCTTTATATTGCGACACATAAGGTTTAGATGCAGCCATTTTTAAGGAAATATTTATATTAAGACTTAGAACAAAAATTCATTTCCTCTCTTGAATTGCATCGAGTTGTTCTTGCGTCAATTCAATATATCTGTTGTCAGCATACATTGTGTTTGTCGTATCATCTATTGAATCAGATATTTTCTTGACATCAATCTCCTTACCGAATGGCAGTTCGTCATTTGTGTTTTGGGCGACCATAATAAACGAATCATTTTCCCAATCAATATTAAACGAGGTAGCTATTTTTGTACCATCTGTTATATCAAAAAAAGTTTCCTGATTATCTATAAATGATTCATAAATAAATTCTAACAATGCCTCTTTGCTAATTTTTATAACTCTATAAGTATTTTCAGGAATTTTCTTTTCGATCTTTTTCTTTCTAAACATACTTTCTCCTTTTTCTACATTATTCAACATATCTATATTGCGACACATAAGGTTTATATGCAAAACCTTTTTTGTTTGAGTTCATAACAAGTTAGAACCAAAAATTATATATTGTTATGTATGAAAAACAAGGTTTGCGTTTGCACATCAAAAAAGTAAACATCATAGTCCCAATACTTATGTTCTTCTTCCGTTTCATTATTTTCAATATAAAAATAATCTTCAATATCTATGATATTTCTTTGGAAATCGTACTTATCCTTATAATCAACATACTCAAGCCAACCCTCAAAATTATCAAAATAGCCATTTAGTTCCGTTATATCGTCAGGTGCTACAGGTTTAAAGTATGGACTGTTTTTTACTTCTTCCAAAATATTTTCTTGTTTAACATAATAGTACTTACAGTAGTCTGTGTAATCCTGAAATCCATCACTGTAGTAGCATTCAGAACTATCATAATTTGATAGACTTTCAATAACTGTATTTTTATAGTTTGCCGGAGTATAATTTAAAGATAATAAGAACAGAAACGCCACCAAACAATGCACTATGGGTAAAAATGTTTTTATTGAAATTTTCTTAGCAGTAGATGTTTTTATTAGTGCAAAAATATAGGTAAGCAAATATGTAGCACCTACTATTACGCCGAATAATGAAGCGAAAATATCAAAAGAGGTAGACTCCTTCATAGCAGTGGACAAAAGCCACATAAATGACAACAATGCACCCAAAATTGCTATAGGAATCGGCAATGCAAAAATAATAAATAAGATTATAATAAGAATTTTCTTTTTCATTCCCCCACTCCTTTCAACAAAATTCGACATTGCGACACATAAGGTTTAGATGCAAAGCTTTTTAGTGTCAAGTTCGTATCAAGTTATAACTTAAAATTATATTTGGCTAATCACACACAGTATAAACAAATCAAGCAAGGCTACAAACATACAGAAACACGCACTTATACGAAATAAGATAAGTTCAAATTTTGTACTACATATTTTCTTACATATTCCAAAATTAAGTACACAACCTATAAAGCCTAAAATCCATCCCGGTATATACCAACCCATGTCACCAACAACACCAAAATCGAAACTAATAAAATCTAATAAAGATATAAATTTCACCAAAATAAGTAATGTAATAATCACAGAAACAATCTTAGCAATTATTTTCAAAGCTTTTTTCATGGTTACACTCCTTTCATTATACTACCCTTTCGACAATCTTCGACATCTCCATATTGCGAGGCATAAGGTTTAGATGCAACTTATTTTGGCGATATACTCACTCTGTTCGTGCGATATATTTTCACTCTGTTCAAATGCGATATAACTCCGCTTTGCTCCATTGCGATATAATATAAATTCCCTTTTCTCGTCCCGAAGGGACATATCGCACCTTTAGGTATATCGCATCCTCAAGGATATATCGCAAATTCCGTCAGGAATTTATATCGCTGCGTTGCTGTGCACCGCAATTGCGACATGTAAGGTTTAGATGCAAGTTTTTTGGTGTCAAGTTTATGTTATGTTAAGACAAAAAAATCAATCACAATTTAAAAACAATTGTTCTAGTTCTTCTTCACCAAGAATTTCTGCATTACTGATAAACTTTTCAACTTCAACATTTCCATCCGCAAAAAATTCTACTTCCCAACGCTCTCCTGGAATTGCAACTTAAACCATAATTGCATCTCTTACTTTGTTTAACTTATAATATATTTTCTTTTCTTCTAACCTTTCAAGAAAACCAATTAGTTTCTTCATATGTACAACTCCTTTCGACAACATTCGACATTATTTACATTGCGATGCATAAGGTTTAGATGCATCAAATCTCTAAGTGAAGTTCGTGTAAAGTTAGAACTTAAAATCATTCTTTTTCTATTTCACTCATATATCCTGCTGTGATGATGCCTGCAGGCAATGCAACGATAGCAATTCCAAAAATTGAAGAAACCATTGTGACAATTCTGCCTATCGTAGTAACAGGATAAATATCTCCATAACCAACAGTTGTTAAAGAGACAGTTGCCCAATATATTGCATCAAAAAAATTATTAAAAGATTCAGGCTCTACATTAAAAACAATGAGAGCAGAAATTATTATGTATGCGATAGCTAATGTTCCAACCGCAATTAGTGAGTCTTTAGACTTTTTGAAAACGGATGCAATAATCCTAACACTTTTTGAATATCGAAACATTTTAAACGCCCTAAAAACTCTAAAAGCCCTTGCCATTCTAAATATCCTCAAAAGTTTAAAACCACTATTTAAAACAGATATTGATGGTAAGATAGACACTATATCAATTATTGCAAAAACACCAAATGGATATCGCACAAAAGAAACTAAAGATTTTTTGTCATACTTATAATCAGCAGTTATCCAACGCAATAAATAATCAACAACAAATACAATTAGACAAACTGCATCGATAACAGTTAAAACATTGCTTGCCTGCTTAAAACACAGTGGCAAAATACTTAACAAAATAACTATTATCATAAACCAATCATATATTGAACTGTAAATATTACTTTTTTGTGATGGTTCAATTATATCAAAAATCTTTTGTCGCATATATTCCCTCTTTTCAATGTTGTTAGGTATTTTATTTGTTATGTTAAACAAGATTCAAAATTTTATAGACCTAACAATTGTTTTTTCTTTGCCTCAAACTCATCCTCTGTTATAATTCCCTCGTCTAGCAATTTTTTAAATTCTCTTATTGCCTCTATATCTTGTTTTTCATTTGTTTTTGCTTTTTTCTTATTGATTATTTTTTCATCTTTGAATATTTTATGTTCGTTCATGAATAATACAAGTTCTTGTATAGTTTTAATATCATCTGTTAAAACCGAATAACATTTAGAACCAAAATAGACTTGAAAACCATTTGTTTTATACAAGAGTTGAGTTATTTTAGAAATATGTAAATCAAATCCATACTTTGGTGCCAATAACACAATTCTGAAATTCGTAATATATAACGTTCCATCAAACTCTTCGCTAACATTTCCACGAACAACTTGTGAGGAACCTCCTCCTGTTCTCAGTGAAATTCCTTTTGCTACCCGAAAACTAACGCCTGCTCCTGTGCCCGTCCTACCTGTTACAACATTTTTTTCATGATAAGCCTTTGCCTTTTCTTGATAGAAACAAATCTCATTTTCTAAAAGTGAAATTGATGGCGTTTTCTCAATAAGCATATCTATTTTTTGTTCTAATGTGTTTTGACTCTTAATGATCATCTGTTTTCCTGTTAAATGTGCGCTTGTTTCGTTGTTTATGATTTTTTTGATAAACTCAAACATAAATTATCCCCTCTATATTTTTCAAATATCATATGTATTTAGATTTTTTTGTAAAAATTATATCCCAATAATTCTTCAGCTTTCTTTAATAACTTTTTATAGTTTTCCGAGTTCGATGCTTTCATTCGTCTGTAACCGCCAAAAGATTTAGGTGCTATTTCAGGAAACTTTTCGAATATCAAATCGTAAAACTCTTTATCTCTTGCCATTTCTTCTTTTTCTTTTATCATTGCCTCAAAAGATTCTTTTTGTTCTTTTGACCGCTCGTCTTTATACTCTCTACTCGACCAGTCAACTATATTCCCACGATAACTCCATCTTGGTTCGTCCACACCAAACATAAATGCATTTAATGGTGTCTGACAATATTTATGTTTATCATTATAATACTTTATACAATCTGGCAGCAATGGAAACCGTTTGTCTTTTCCATCAACACTAAAAATTCTTTTAGCATATTTAGCACACTCTTCACAACAACATTCCGAATCAAAGCTTTCAACCAAGCCTCCAAAAACTTCAATTATGTCTTTTTCTGATAAGCCGACAAAATTTGTTTCTATATTTTTCCCCTCAAATACAAATCGTGTTTTTTGAAACATTTCTTTTATTTTTCGTTCTTCTTTTCTTGCCTCATCAAACTGTCTATCAAGTTTTAAGTATTCAACTAGCCTCATATAATCTTTTTCTGCCCAAGCAAAATTTGAATAGGGAAAGATTTCATTTGCTTTTCTTAAACATGCTATTGCCAAATCCATTCTTCCATTTTTCTTGTGATCTGTTGCTTTTCTTTGCAAGATATACTCAACATTATTAACTGGACTACTCATCCCTTGCAAAGGTTTATAGTTTGGAATTTTAATGTTATTTATCCCCTCGATAGTTTCAAAATCATACTTCTCCTTTAAGAATATTTTTTTTATTAACTCTTTAAACATACATTTCACTCTTTCTTATTTATGTAAATAGAGTTACCGCTCTACTACTTTTTCACAACCATCAAACATATGAGTGCTATTAAACGTTGGAAACTCATCGTATGAAATACTTACAATTTTTTTATTCCAAAATTTGTTGCCTCCTAAAGACAATATTATTTCTTCAATATCTTCTGGCTTTCTAAAATTTGCATTTTCCACAAGAAACGAAACATATTTTATATTATCTATGTTTGGATGAATTGTTCTTGCTATATTTAATTCTTGTGTAATGTGAATATTAAAAACACTTTTTGTCTCATCATCATTATTTGAAGTCAATGTTGAAAAATCAAGCAATTCCGTTTTTAGCTTTGTTCCATTTTTAAGAATTACTGTCGCAGATATATTTTGTGCAAACAATGGCAATTCTCTTATATAGATATTAAGAGCTAACATCATAATAGTTCCATGCTTTTTTTCTCTTCTATCAGCAGAAACACCGAAGGCATCCGTCAATATCCTTATGTCTAATGGTGCAATATGTATTTTCCTAAAATAATTGTATATTGGTTTTATTATTATAGGTATCCATGCTGCAGCACCTACAATACTTGCAACTGTCGTAAAATTAATTTCCATATCTATCCTCCTTTGATTTTAAACATTACCTAAATAATATTATTAGATACTATCTTCTTTTTTCTTGACCAATATTTTATCTATTCAAAATCGATTGAAAAACTCTCTATTTGTTATTCCTCTTGGTCAGGATACCTTTTCATTCACCATATATATCTTTTCTCATTTTGTCAAAATTGGCTCAAAACCGCTTAAACACTGGGCAAACTCGCTTGCATCTAAATTATATGCCTTGTAATAGGTTGTGTCAAGTCAGGATAAAAAAGTATCATATGTTTATTATATCATATTCCCCAGGAATTGAAAAGCATTTTTTCATCAACTACAATCTCATGCAAAACCTGCACGTTCGACAGAAAATGACATATAATGAAGTGAGGTGAAAACCTCAAAAACTTTTTGGAGGTATTATGTTATGTGTAATTTCTGTTGTGGTTCAGGCAATAATAACAACGCCTGGAAAAACGCCGTAAGAGAAGCAAAAGTTGCTGCTGAAAAAGCTTGCGCTGCCGCCAGAGCTGCCGAATGTGCCGCCAAGCGCGCCTGTCAGGCTGCTAAAGAGGCCAAGTGCGCTGCTGTTGCCGCACAAAAGGCTGCTGAATGCGCTGAAGCGGCTGCAGAGCGTGCTGCCTGCATGGCAAACACCTATAACGAAAGACACAGCTGTGGTCATCATGACTGTGATTGTTAAGCGCCATCCACTCCCCTTTTGCTTATAAAAAAACTTTTCATGCTTCAACACCCTAACCCCCCCAATCTTGGGGGCAAAAAGGAAAGCTTTGTTTGCTTTCCGCCATTACAACCTGCCCTGCTAAGTGAAAAAGCGGGCTGTATCTTAGATACAGTCCGCTTTATGTTTAAACTAAATTAAACACCCATTTTATTCTTTCTGATTTGTTCCGTTTCAGTAAAGTTATGGGTTGCAACATAGCCCGGCAGAGGCAGGATTTTTTCGTGAACAGCGTCGATAATCCAATCTTTCTGCGGGAAGAAGTCAGCATCCAGCTCGTAGCAAGGTGTAATCCAGTTCTGTGCACCAACAACAACCGGAGGAGCATCCAAATAATCAAATGCCATCTCGGTGATATTTTGTGCAATGGTGTTAAGAGCAGAGCCTCTTGTGCAGGCATCACTTGCAAGCACGATGCGGCCGGTTTTCTTAACAGATTCAAGCACCTTTTCATAGTTAAAAGGCACGATGCTTCTTGCGTCGATAACTTCGCAGGAAATGCCGTATTTTTCTTCCAGTTCTTTAGCAGCGTCTAAAGCACGGTATAAGGTAGCACCAATGGTTAAGATAGTGAGGTCTTTACCCTCTTTCTTAACATCGGGTTCGCCAATTTCAACTTCATAATAACCCTCGGGAACGCCACCCTCGTGGAACTGTTCGCCCACATCGTAAATTCTTTGGCTTTCAAAGATAACAACAGGGTCAGTACCATTCAAAGCAGAATTCATGATACCCTTTGCATCATAGGGTGTTACAGGGAATGCAACCTTAAGACCGGGCACATGCGCACACATACTGGTCCAGTCCTGAGAATGCTGTGCACCATATTTAGAACCAACAGATACACGGATGATAACCGGCATCTTGAGAACGCCTGCACTCATGGATTGCCATTTTGCCAGCTGATTGAAAATTTCATCGCCGCAGCAACCAATAAAGTCGCAGTACATGATTTCAGCGATTACACGACCGCCGCTCATGGCATAACCAACAGCAGAACCGGCAATAGCTGACTCCGAAATGGGAGCGTTAAAGAATCTGTGATACGGCAAAGATTCAGTGAGACCCTGATATACAGCATAAGCGCCGCCCCAATCACGGTTATCTTCACCATAGGCAACCAAGGTAGGATCTTCATAGAACTTATCGATAATGGCTTCAAACAGACCGTCACGGAGCTGATAAACCTTGTTCTTAGAAACAGGCTTTCCGTTTTTATCAAAGCCAAAACGCTCTTTCTTGGCAATCTTTTGCACTCTGGGGTTCTCTTCTTTGGGCATTAACACATCCGGTGTGCGACCCTCTTCCATTGACTTAATCTTCTGGTTAGAGAACATAAGGTCAGCAATGGCGTTAGGGTTTTTGGAAAGATCCATACGAGGAGATACATTATCATCAATAGCCAGTTTAACGATTTTAATCATACGCTCGCGAATGTCTTCACGCATAGCAGCAAAATCGTCAGCCTTGGCAACTTTAGCATCAACCAGTTTCTTCTCAAAGTTAACCAAAACATCATGCTCGGCCCACTTTTCAACCTCTTCTTTGGTTCTGTAGGTCATTGCATCAGAGGGAGAGTGACCAGTCATTCTGTAGGTTAAGGTATCCATCAGAACCGGTCCGCCCTGGTTGTTCAAAATGTCAATCTTTCTTCTCATGGCGTCAATAACAGCTAAGGGGTTGTAGCCGTCAACACGCTCAGCATGGAGCTGTGTGGGGCTTACGCCGGCACCAACACGAGCCAGAATGTTATAGGCCATGGTTTCACCCATGGTCTGACCACCCATACCATAGAGGTTGTTAAAGAAGTTAAAGATGATGGGAAGACCCTTGTTGTGACCTTCTTCCCAAAGCTGTGTGATCTGATCCATCGCGCCCATGTTCAATGCTTCCCAAACAGGACCACGACCCATAGAAGCGTCACCAACATTGGAAACAACAATACCGGGCTTGCCATTGATTCTCTTAAACATAGAAGAACCCATAGCAATGGTGGCGCTGCCGCCAACGATAGCATTGTTAGGATAAATACCAAAGGGTGTGAAGAAAGCATGCATTGAGCCGCCCAAGCCCTTATTAAAACCGGTTTCACGAGCAAAGATTTCTGCCAGAGCACCATAGAGCAAGAAATCGATGGCTAAGTCTTTAACATTGCCCTTATCCTTCTCTTTGCCCTCTACAACTCTGTAGGTGGCGCCATCAAAGAATGTTTCCATGTCAGAAAGCAGTTCTTTGTCATCTAACTTGTGAATGCAAGAAAGACCTTTGGCTAAAATCTCGCCATGGCTTCTGTGAGAACCGAAGATGTAGTCATTTTTATCTAAGAGATAAGCCTGACCAACGGCAGAAGCTTCCTGACCCAAAGAAAGATGAGCAGGACCGGGGTTGTTATAGCTAATGCCCTGATATTCGCTCTTGGTTTTAATGTCTAAGAGCATTTGCTCAAATTCACGGATGATAGCCATATCGCGATAAATCCGCAGAAAATCATCCTTAGAAAAGTTTGCACTTTCCTCTTTAATTGTCTTGTTATACTGATTAACGGGGATTGGCTGAAATTCAACAAATCCGGGTTGTCTCAGCACATCGGGGTCCATAAATTGTGACTTTGGCATAATAAACTTCCTTTCATCATTATGTTCATTTTATGAATTATAGTTGAAAAATACCTTCTCTTACAATTTCGCAAACTGTAGGATGGGGGAACACCAGTTCTTTAATGTCGTCAATGCGCATTTCGGTTTCAATCATGATACCGGCAGAAACAATGATTTCAGAAGCGTAGTTTGCCAGCATATGACAGCCAACCATGCGTCTTGTCTTCTTATCAACAATCACCTTGCAGATGCCGTTACCGCCTTCGTTTTCAGCCACATAACGACCGCTGTAGTTCATGGTGATGTTGGCAACTTCAACATCCATGCCCTTTTTCTTGGCTGTTTCTTCGGTTTCACCCACACTACCCACTTCGGGATTGGTGTAAATAACAGCGGGGATCGCATCGTAACGCATGATGTCTTTTTTGCCTAAAATGTTGTTTACAGCCACTTCTGCTTCACGATAAGCTGTGTGCGCCAGCATGGAACGACCGTTTACATCACCCACAGCGTATACATTGGGGATGTTTGTTTTCATAAAGCGGTCGGTAACAATAGCACCACGCTCTGTTAAAACGCCTAAAGACTCAAGGCCAACGCCCTGGGTCACAGCACGACGACCAATGGAAAGCAGCACCTTGTCAGCGTGCACTTCTTCGATTTTGCCGTCTTTTTCATAAACAACAGCATCTTTTTTAACCTCGGTAACTTTAGCGCCCAGTTTAAAGATGATGCCCTTTTTCTCATAGTTTTTCATGAGAATTTTGGAGATGTCTGCGTCTGTCGGACCGGCAATTTTATCCATCATTTCCACAACCGTTACTTTAGAACCGGCTGAGTTGAAATAAGATGCCATTTCCAAACCGATAACGCCGCCACCAACAATAACCAGTTCTTTGGGCAGCTCTTCTAAATCTAAAATCTCGCGGTTTGTGAGCACGGTGCCGCCCTCAAAGTTTTCTTTAACACCGGGGATGGGAGGCATAACCGGCATAGAACCGGTTGCAATGATTAAGCGGGAAGCTGTATAGCGCTCATCGCCAACCTTAACAACAATTTCGTTGCCCTCTTTGCCATCAATGATGCCTTCACCTTCAACAACAGTAACCTTGTTGGCCTTCATCTGTGCACGAATGCCGGAAACCAAGGTGTTAACAACCTTATTCTTTCTGGCAAGCACAGCCTTGTGGTCAAACCTAACGCCGTCACAGGTTACGCCATAGTGGTCAGAAAAACGGGCATAATCATAAATCTTTGCAGAATAAAGCAGCGCTTTTGAGGGCACACAGCCTTCATTTAAGCAAACACCGCCCAAAAAGCGCTTTTCAATCAGCAAGGTGTTAAGCCCTGCATGACCGGCGCGTTCTGCTGCTAAGTAACCACCGGGACCGCCGCCCAGTACGATTAAATCATAAGCCATTTTATTGCCTTCTTTCTATGTAATAAATCAATTATCTGTGCTTAAATTATTTTGCCAGCAAAACGCTGAAGTTTTCAAGATTTGTCTTCAAATCCTGCAGGAACTTCGCTGCCGGTGCACCATCAACAGCTCTGTGGTCAAAGGTGAGTGAAAGACCCATAGCAGGATAGAATTTAATTTCACCATCAACTTCTTTCGCACGCTGCACAATGGTGTCAACACCCAAAATACCGGTTTGGGGTGCATTTAACACCGGTGTGAAAGATTCAATGCCAAAGGAGCCCAGGTTGGTGACTGTGAAGCTGCCGCCGGTGAGTAAATCGGGGCTGATGGTACCGCCCTGGCAAGCACCTGCCAGTTCTTTGGTCTCGGCGCTGATTTCAGCAAGAGATTTCAGCTCGGAGCAGAAAATGGTGGGCACCATAAGACCACGGGGTGTGTCAACAGCAACGCCTAAATTTACATGGCTGAAGCGACGCATTTTGTCATCCAACATGTGTGCATTTAAGTCTTCATGCGCAAGCAGTGTTCTTGAAACAGCATAAAGAACAATATCGTTTAATGTAATGTTGCCAAGACCCAGCTTTTCGCTGTTGGCTTTTAACTTCTTGCGATATGCCATAATCTCTGTTGCATCGAAGCTGGTGTTTAAGGTCAGCTGTGCGGTGGTGGACAGAGAGTTGTGCATAGACTTGGAAATAACCTTTCGGATGTTGGTCAGCGGTGTATCGGTATAAGCAACACCCTCTTGTGCGCTCATAGCTTCGGCAACGGCTGCTGCAACCGGTTTCTTTAAGTCGCCTGTTGTCACTCTGCCGCCAATGCCTGTGCCTTCAAATTTATCGGTGCTGCCGGCTGCTTCTGCCTGTGCTGCCTTTGTGAAGGCGGCGCCGCTTTGTGCCAGAGCCTCTACATCACGCTCAATCACGCGACCGTTGGGGCCTGTGCCTTCAGCAAAGCGAACATCAACACCCAGCTTTTCAGCATGGTTTTTTGCTCTGGGAGAAATGAAAACATTTTCTTTTGCTGTGTCAGAAACCTTTGCAACAGTGGCTTCTGCAACAGGGGCAGCTGCTACCGGTGCCGCTGCTTCTGCGGGGGCAGCATCATCTTCGCCTGCGGGACGGAAGGCTGATGTATCTTCACCTGCTTCACCAATAACGCAAACATTTAAAAGACACTCTACATCGTCACCCTCTTCAAAGAAAACATCCAGCAGGATACCTGCAACGGTTGCTTCTTCATCAAAGGTTGCTTTGTCTGTTTCATAGGTAAAAAGTTGATCACCTACATTTACCTGGTCACCCTTTTGCTTGTGCCATTTTGCAATGATACAGCTTTCAACGGACTGACCTTGTCTGGGCATAATAACCGGTGTTGCCATAAAATCCTCTCCTTTTTATTTAAACAATTTAATTAACAAGTTTTATTTATTTGCCAAAAGATATGCTTCTGCTTCTTTGCACCAAATACCGTTGTTGGCTTCTACCATCTTGGCAATTTCACGAAGAACAGGGTCATTGGATGTGCCAAAATCAGCAATAGCTGTCAAAGGCATGTTGATGTTAACATAAATCAGCTTTTTGCCGCCGGGGATTTGGGGCAGATTTAAGGTTGTGTCAATAACCGCATCAATACCACCAACATGTGTAATCATCATAGCGGGGTTTAAGCTGCCCTCTTCCATCATTTTGATGGATTCAAGCATATCATCTGTGTTACCGCCGCTGGTGCCCACAATGTGTGTTGCCGCATAGTGCACATTATAGAAGTTAAATTCGGCAGAAAAAGCGGGATTGGTCGGACCTGCAAAGAAGTTCAAGCAACCGTCTTTGCCTAAAATTTTGTCGCCCATTTCCACAACCGGTTTAACTGGTGCAAAAACAAATACATCGTCATAGCCCTTGCCGTCTGTTAAATCCATCATAGTTTTAACAGGGTCTTCTAAGGTGCCTGTGTTCAAATAAACCAGTTCAACACCGTTTTTCTTGGCTTCTTCGACTGTTAAAATAGAAGCAGCACGGTCAAGACGGGCCTGGTCAATATCGGTAACAACCAGTTTCTTCGGCTTTCTTTCATTATGGATAGCATAATCAATCGCACCGAGACCCATGGGGCCAACGCTAGCTAAAAGCGCCATATTACCGCCAACAACAGTACCCATATCATGAACATAGCAACCGGGTTTTGTGTGATAGTTTGCATGAAAACCGCCAATGATGCAGCTCATGGGCTCTGCTAAAGAACCATAGAAGAAGGCTTCACCATTGTAGGGTAAAAGGCATCCCATTTCCATGAATTCGTGAGGGATAATAACATAGGTTGCGCCGCCGCCGATGTGTGCATAAGAATAACCGGGGGCATCTAATCTGCCTTTATAGTTAACAGCAGGCTGAATGGCAAAACGCTCGCCTTCTTTATATTGATCCTGCCATTTTTTGCCCACCTTCACAATTTCGCCGCAGAATTCGTGACCGATAATGATGGGGTTTTCTGCCACATTATTGGGAACACGCTTGTGGTCTGCGCCCTGAATGGCGGCTTTGTAAGAAGACATGCAAATGCTGTCGGAAATAACATGGGCTAAAATTTCATCGTCCTTAATTTCCGGCAGTTCAAATTCTTCTAAACGCAAATCATTTTTTCCATAAAGTCTGACTGCTTTTGTTTTCATAATTAAAAACTCCGTTTCCGTTCCTTTATAAAAGGAACTTTATAATTATTTTAATTAGATTAACTACATAATTGTCATGCCCGATTTTTTTGCAACAGCGCGAAGTGTTTCATCCGGCTCTTTGTCCATAATTAAAATGTCAACCTCTTCCGGATTGCAGAAGGTATAGGGCATGGTTTTACCTAATTTGGTTGAGTCCATTAAGATAACGGTTTTTTTCGCTTTTTGAATGACATACCGTTTTAATTCATATTCATCAAAACTACCGTTGGTAAAACCGTCTTCTACGCTATAGCCACTGGCGGCAATAAAGGCAATGTCAATGTTAATGTGGCGCATGTGGTCAAGGGCGCCGGCGCCGGAAACACACATGTTGCGCCTGTTTAGTGCACCACCGATCAGATTCACCGTTGCACTTTGATTTTGCGAAAGTTCCATGGCAACATTCACGGCATTGGTCACAACGGAATAGCGTCCGGTTTTTAAAAGCCGTGCCAGTTGCATCATGGTTGAGCCTGCATCAATAAAAATGCTGCGACCGGA
>JAZNRE010000034.1:0-38503 GCA_045590535.1 Clostridia bacterium | reverse complement strand
GTCCACCGAATCATCTCTTCTTCACTTAAAAGCGAAAACTCCACACAGGCCTCTTCTTTATCCACCCATTTTAATAGGGCGCTGCGTTTATCAATTTCCTTTTCATTAAAGATAATATAAACATAGGGTGGAATGTCTTTAAAGCGCTTTTCCCAATATTCCCGATATTCCGCCTTTGCCCCAGTCCGTCCGTCGGGCTTAAAAATGAGGGAATCATCAAAAATCAAAAGCTTTTTCTCGGCCATAACAGGCAGCGCCTCAATGGCTTCATCCACCTGGTTTAAATGATAGTTTTTGCCCTCAAAGGTGAAAACATTTAAATCTTCCATAACATCGGGGGATAAAAAAGCCGCTAACTGCTTTTTATAATGGGCCCGCAAAAACGCCTCTTCACCCCACAGTAAAAATACATGGGGCGCCGGTTTTTGACCTTTAAGAATTTGCTTCAGCTCTTCAATTTTCATCATAATCCCTTCCACCCTTTCTAATTGACTGTATGCCCTCGGGGCCAAGAACAAAAGTCACATCTTTATCATGGTCGGCACGAAAAACCGTAACACCCGCCGTCTCTAACCTCTGCAAAACCGCCTCGGAGGGATGGTCATAATACCCTTCCTTGCAGGGAATAAACGCATATTGCGGTTTTGCCCAGGCAAGAAGTGCTTCCGTGGTTGAAGAAGACGAGCCATGATGACCTACTTTTAAAATGGTTATGGGTTCTTTTGGATACCGCAAAACCAGTTCCTCTTCTCCGGCCGCTTCCAAGTCGCCGGGGAACAGCGCCGAACACCTGCCGTAACGAAAGCGCACAACCAAGGAGGCATCGTTTTCTAGAGGACCCTTTTGCAGCCAGTTTTCATCCGGCAGCAACACCTCTAAATGACATTGTTCCGAAAAACCCAGATTGTCACCTGCCTGCAGCACCTGAACTTTAGTTCCATGCGCCTTTGCGCATGCTAACAGTTCTGCTCCGGTTTCTAAAGAGTCAAAACCAACGGGCACAAGCAATGTGTTAATTTTCATAGCGGGAAAAAGAGACAAAAGACCCTCAATGTGGTCTTCGTGGGGATGTGATGCAATGACATAGTCAAGCTCAGAAATCCCTTTCTTTCTCAAATAGGGCAAAACAATCTGCTCGCCCACATCATAGTCGCCACGATAGGAAGGTGTTCCACCACCATCAATTAGCACATCCACATGACCGGGTAGGCTGAGCAAGGCGCAGTCCCCTTCGCCTACATTAATAAAGGTAAGTTCTGCCACAGTGCCGGCCAGACTTGAAATAAAAAGGAAAAAGCATAATACCGGTAACAAGACTGCCGGCACAATGCATTGACGATATTTTCCCCGCAAAAGCCTTTCCATTATAAAAAGACAAAGACCATAAGCACAAATACCTAAAAGGGAGAACGTTCCCACTGTTAAAAGTCCCCGGGGCATGCCTCCAAAGAAATAAACCATGCCCAAAAAGAGTTTCACAAATGGATAGACAAATCCTGCCACAATCGTGCTCAGCGCCGGATGTAAAAGACCTAAAACGCTCACAAGCAAACCGCAAACCAACATCACGCTGGCAAGCGGTGCCGCCAAAAGGCTGGTAATAAAGCTCCACAAGGATATATATCCAAAAATCCACGCAGCCACAGGCAATAAAAACAGCTGTGCTACCACCGTTAGCGAAATAATCGTTATAATAAACGAGAAAACTTTTGCATACCATTTGTTGTTATCTGTCAAGTGCAAAAGCTGCAAAAGCCCTTTTCTAAGCGGCCTGCCCAGCACAAATATGCCAAAGCTTGCTGCAAAAGAAAGTATAAAACCTGCATCAAAGGCCGCAAGAGGATTTAAGCAAACAATTACACCCGCTGCAAATGCCAGAGAGGTTATGGGATCTGCCTTTCGGCAAATAAGTGGTGCTAAAACCATTAAAATGCTCATGATTGAAGCACGAACAACCGATACGCCGCCACCGGTGAATATCATGAAAAACAAAACTAAGCCACAAATCAGCCAAACATAGCGATTGCGCTTGCCTTTTAAAAAGGATATTAAAACATAAAGAGCTGCAAGCAAGGTAGAAATATGCATGCCGGATACCGATACCATGTGAGAAAGACCGCTGACTGACAGCGCCTCTTCCAGTTGCTCTGACATGCTCTCTTTATTGCCCAGACACATAGCCTGCAAAACAGCAGCTGCATCTTTAGGAAAATGACGATCTATCACCTTTGTGCAATAACGGTTTAATTGGTAAATACGGTCTGAAACTGTAAGAGGAAACGCTCCGACAATCTCCATCGTTCCTTTCTCGGCAGTGCCCCGAAGAAAGATGTTCTTTGATTTTAGATATAAAGCATAGTCAAACCCACCACCATTCATGGCGTCCGACGGGATATACAAAAGACAAACTGCACGGAATCTTTGACCAAAGGCGGGAACCGGCTCCCCTGCCTTAATTGTAATATAAAGTGTTTCCCGGGTTTTCGTGTGAGCCTCTAAAAACGAAGCCTCCAAAAGCCGCACCATAACCGTGCTGCTACCATCCTTTTGGTTATAGACGGGCTGGGCAATCACATCACCGCAAAGGGTTGCATATTCGTTTATATAAGGAAAAATCGCCCGTTTGCTCACATCATTTCGATAGCTTAAGTGAAAGGCTCCAAACAGAAAGAATAAAATCATAAAAAGAGGCAAAATGCCTCTTTTTGTAAATAAACATGAAATGAGAAACACGCCGGCACTGCCAAAAAGCAAGGTGACCGGAATGGCATCAGGAGTGAAATAGGCTGTATAAATGCCTGCCAACATGGCAGTAACACATGCAAATAGTTTTCGCCTGATTTTCATTCTTTTCCCTGCCTCGCTTTTTGCTGTCGTTTTTTCATGCATTTGGGTATGTGCGTGCATCAGCCAAGGTCAAAAAGGCTCATTTGGTTCGTGTCGGGAATATCCCGAAGCACATGAAATTCCTGCAGCTTTTCCACGATGGAATTGCCGATTTTAGCGCGTTTTTTAAAGTCCTCAACGGACAAAAACTCTCCTTCCGTCCGGGCTTGACAAATGGCCTCTGCCACCGCGTCTGAAACACCGGCAATGGTGTTTAAGGGTGGGCGGATGGCTCCGTTTTCCTCCAAGAATTTTGTCTGATGAGAGGCATATAAATCCACGGGTAAAAATTCAATACCACGGGCATACATCTCATTACACACTTCCAAAATTGTCATAACATTCTTTTCTTTTTGTGTAGCATCGGGATTTGCCTCAATCTCACGCATGGCCGCCATAACCCGTTCTTTACCGCCTAACATACGCTCGGCGTCAAAATCAGTAGCACGAACGGTGTAATAGGCAATGTAAAAGGAAATGGGATAATGCACCTTGAAATAGGCAATGCGAAAAGCCATGGTTACATAGGCTGCGGCATGGGCCTTGGGGAACATATATTTAATGGTTTTGCAGGAGGTTATGTACCACTCGGGCACACCCTTTTCCCGCATGAGTTCTTCGTCCTCCGGCGCAAGTCCCTTGCCCTTACGGACTTTTTCCATAATTTTAAAGGATGTAAGAGGCGGCAGGTCATGCTGCAGCAGATAGAGCATAATGTCGTCACGGGTACAAATAACCTCCGGCAGTGTGGCAATGCCCTTTCGAACCAAATCCTGCGCATTGTTTGTCCAAACATCTGTGCCGTGGGACAGTCCACTGATGCGGATGAGTTCACTAAAGGTGGTGGGTTTGGTGTCCAAAAGCATCTGCCGAACAAACTTTGTGCCAAATTCGGGCACGGCAAAGGTGCCAACCTCACTGCCAATATCCTCCGGTGTTACACCCAAAGCCTCCGTGCCGGTGAAAAGACTCATGGTGGGTTTATCGTCAATGGGAATGGTGCGGGCGTTTAAGCCTGTTAAATCTTCCAGCATGCGAATCATACTGGGATCGTCATGACCAAGAATATCAAGCTTTAAAAGGCGTCCACTAATGGAATGATAGTCAAAATGTGTGGTAATAACGCCGCTTTCTGCCTTGTCAGCAGGATATTGAATGGGCGTAAATTCATAAACCTCATTGGCTCGGGGCACAATCATAACGCCGCCGGGGTGCTGACCGGTTGTGCGCTTAATGCCCTCAAGGCCCAAAGAAAGTTGCTTCATTTGCGCTTTGGTCAGGCTCACGCCCACGGTTTCAGCGTATTTTTTAACATAACCCATGGCTGTGTTTTCAGCCAGCGTGCCAATGGTGCCGGCACGGAACACATTACCCTCACCAAAGAGGGTCTCGGTGTATTTATGTGCCACGCTTTGATATTCACCCGAAAAGTTTAAGTCAATATCCGGCTCTTTATCGCCATCAAAACCCAAAAAGGTTTCAAAGGGAATGTCATAGCCGTCTTTTTTATATTTTTCACCGCAAACTGGACAGATTTTATCCGGCATATCCGCACCCATGCTGTAGCTACCATCTAAAATAAATTCCGCATTTTTACACTTGGGGCAAAGATAATGTGGCGGCAGGGAGTTAATCTCGGTTATGCCCGATAAAAAGGCAATGAAAGAAGAACCAACCGAACCTCGTGAGCCGACCAAATAGCCATCAGAGAGAGACTTGGTTACCAGTTTTTGCGCAATCATATACATAACAGAAAAGCCGTATTTAATAATGGGCACCAACTCTTTTTCCATTCGTTCTTTAACAAGCGTGGGCAGTTCTTCACCGTAAAGCTCATGTGCCTTGCCATAAGACAGCTCCTGAAGTTCCTCGGTTGCACCGGGCATTTCAGGGGGGAAGGTATCTTTGGGAATGGGCAGAATGTCACCAATTTCATCCGCAATCAAATTTGAATTGGTCACAACAATTTCATAGGCCTTTTCCTTTGGCAAGTACGAAAATTCCTCCAGCATTTCCTCGGTGGTGCGCAAATAAAGCGGCGCCTGATGAGCTGCATCGTCATAACCCTTTGCGGTTTGCAACACCCGACGGTAACGGGCATCGTCTGCATCCAAAAAGTGAACATCACAAGCGGCCACCACCCGCTTATGCAGGGCATCACCCAGGCGGACAATGGCACAGTTCATATCCTCAAGTTCTTCCCGTCCTGCCACCATGTGTTCACGAATCATAAATTCGTTGTTGCCCAGGGGCTGAATTTCAAGATAGTCATAAAGGCTTGCAATTTCAACAAGCTCCTCTTCCGTTGCACCTCGCAGCATTTTTTGATAAAGCTCACCCGCCTCACAGGCACTGCCCACCAAAAGACCTTCACGATGGGCCGAGAGCATCTCTTTTGTGATTCTGGGACGCTTGTGGAAATTATCTATGTGCGAGAGAGAAACTAATTTATATAAATTTTTAAGACCTGTCATGTCCTTAACCAAAATGATGGCGTGATAGGTTTCGTTATATCGTTTAAAATCGCCACCTGCAAGACGGTTGTTAATTTCGTTTACATTGTGGATGTCAAGACCTGATAAAAGCTCTAAAAAATGCAGAAAAATCCGGGCTGTAACCTCTGCATCGTTAATGGCGCGATGGTGCCCTTCAAAAGCAAAACCCAAATGCTTGGCCACACGGTTTAATCGGTGGGTCTTAAGAGCTGTCAGCAAACGACGGCTGAGCATTAAGGTATCCATATAGCAAAAATCAAAGGAAAGCTTTAGCATTTCGGCTTTCTTTTTAAGATAGCCCACATCAAAGCCCGCATTATGTGCCACCAAAACACAGCCTGCACAAAATTCCAAAAAGGCCGGCAAAACCACCTCAATGGGTTCTGCATCCCGCACCATGTCATTGGATATATTGGTGAGCTCTGTAATGTGATAAGGGATGCTCTCGCTGGGTTTAACAAACTTTGAAAACTTCTCTGTCACCTTGCCGTTTGAAACTTTCACACCGGCTATTTCAATAATCTCACCATAACGGGCAGAAAGGCTGGTGGTTTCAATATCGAACACCACAAAGTCACCAGTAAGAGGCATGTCCTTTTCGTTAAAAACAAAAACCGCCTGGTCCGCCTCTAAATAAGCCTCCATGCCGTAAATAATCTTAATGCCATGTTTTTGACCCGCATCATAGGCCTCCGGATAGGCCTGCACAACACCGTGGTCTGTAATGGCAATGGCCTTGTGGCCCCACGCTGCCGCCCGTGCAATCAATTCTTTTGGTTTGGTGGTGGCGTCTTCTGCCGACATAGAGGTGTGAGCATGAAGCTCTACTCGCTTTTCTTCTGCATCATCAGGACGAACAAAAACTTCTACCTTCATCATGTTGCGAATGAGCACAACCACTTCTTTAGCATAGGTATCGTATTGTGCTGTGCCGGAAATGCGTACACCCGCTAAATTTTTTAGGCTTCCCTTTAAAGAGTCAAATTCTGTTTCCTTTAAAAAGGCTTTGCAGATAATGCAGCTGCCTTCATCGGCCACATAAAGCTCCAGCAAGGTTTTTTTGTTTCGCAATTCTCTTACTTCATGAGCAATAACACGGCCCTCAATCATCACTTTGCCACTATTTTCATCAATTTCACAAATGGGCGTTACAACGCCGCCAAAGGCCTTGCCTAGAAGTACATCTTCAGAAGTTTCAGGCGCTTTTTTAACAGCAGCAGCTGTTTTGGTCGCCACCGTCTCTGCTGCCACAGCCACGGCCGCCGCATCGCGCTGCAATTCTTCACGCTGGTCCTCCAGCCGTTTAAATACCTCATCGGCCGAAACCGATTCATTGGAAAAAACAACCTTGAAAGGTGCATGAAAAACCGTTTCCAATTGCTTTTCCATAATGGCCGCCACGCCATGCTCTTGGAGAGTTTTTTCACCGCCAAACTTTAAGTGCACGCTAAAAACACCGCCAGAAAGGGTGGCAAAGCTGTTTAATAAAATCCCTCGTGCCGACGGCAATCTGCGATAGACATCTGCCAAAAGATGCTGATAAACAGCATCAATTGTTGACTCGGTTAAAACAGAAGGTGCATAGCTAACCTCCAGTTCAACCTGTGTTAACTGAAAGTCAGTCTTAATTTGGGCGCAAAAAGCATCCAGCACCTCTTGTCTTAATACCGTGCTGCAAAAAAGGCCAATGTGCACCTTTCGTTCTTGTTTAAAAACCTGAAACTGTGTCAGCTGTGTGCCTTCCATTTGAGAAAGCATGTCCTCGCTGACCAGTGTATGTAATAAATCTCCCATAAGTCTTATAACATTCCTTTTGTTTCATTCTTATCCTTGCAGATTTTAAAATCAACTTTTTATAAAGCGCCCATTTTGCCTAATTCTTCAAAGAGTGCACTGACAATCTGCTCTTCGGGCACCCGCCTTAGAACCTCTCCGCCTTTAAAAATAACACCCTGGCCGTTTGCACCGGTAATGCCGATGTCTGCATCCCGCGCCTCGCCGGGTCCGTTCACCACGCAGCCCATAACGGCAATTTTAATGGGTTTTTGAATTTCGCAAAGGCGCTTTGTAACCTCGTTGGCAATGCCGATTAAATCCACGCTGCAGCGTGCACAAGTGGGGCAAGACACCAAGGTGGGTCTGTCCTTTTCAAGCTCAAGAGCCGCCAGAATTTCTTTGGCTGCCCGCACCTCTTCCACCGGGTCTGCGGTTAAAGAAACACGAATGGTATCCCCAATGCCCTCTGACAGCAAGGCCCCAATGCCCACAGCCGATTTAACCGTGCCGCTAAAGACTGTGCCGGCCTCGGTAACACCTAAATGCAAGGGATAGTCGACACGCCGGGCCATAAGCCGATAGCTTTCAATCATCATCGGCACTGATGAAGCCTTGAGTGAAATGGCAATATCATAAAAGTCGCATTGCTCCAGCAGGGTAACATGGCTCATGGCTTCTTCTACCAACGCTTCCGGTGTGGGGGCGCCGTACTTTGCCAAAAGTTTTTTAGAAACCGAGCCAGCGTTCACGCCCACACGAATTGGAATTTGCCGCTCCTTTGCTTTTGCCACCACCTGTCGCACCCTGTCCTCATCACCAATGTTGCCGGGATTTAAGCGAATTTTATCAATGCCTGCATCAATGGCATCAAGGGCCAAGCGGTAATCAAACTGAATGTCAGCAACTAAAGGCACGGCAATGGCGTTTTTCAGCTTTTTCACAACCTGCAAGCTGTTTTCATCAATCACCGCCAGGCGAATCAGGTCACAACCTGCCTTTTCCAAGGCTTTGCATTGCAAAAAAGCAGCGTCAAAATCACCATTTGGTGAACAGAGCATCGACTGCACAGTGATGGGAAAGTCACTGCCAATGCCCACATTGCCCATCATAATATTTCTCGTTTTTCTGCGTTCCATATCATGCACCTGCTTTTTCATAATCATTTCCGCTATGCAAAGAGAGCCGTAAGCCAACCCTCTTAAATTTTGCCTAACAAGTTTATACATTAAGTATAACATATATAATGTCGATGAGCAAACAAAAAATATGCCAGGGCATATTTACAACTTTTTGCATGTTATTAAAAATTTTTTTAAAAAAACTATTGACGCCAAACATTTGTTCTGTTAAAATTGATTTACGAACATAAGTTCTACAAAGGAGTTGAACCTAATGATGACAATGAGAAAGAAAAGAACTGTATCCTATGCCCGTCGGGCAAAAGAACAGCGTATGAAATTATATATTTTAGTGGCTGTCATTGCATTAACCTTTGCTTGCTCTATCGCTCCTCTTGCTGATAACGGCATCCACGAGATTACAGTAATTGCAGACACCGGCGACACCCTGTGGAGCCTGTGCGAAGCCTATAAACCCGAAGATATGGACCTGCGGCTGTTTATTGACAAAGTTTCCTACATAAACAAGCTGGAAAGTTCTTGTCTGTCCATCGGACAGGAGATTGTTATCCCCTTGGATTAAACGCATTCATCCCCCTTAAAATTGACTTGTTTTCTGCCGTGGGCAATTTGTATAATTGCGTTTTTGCCTGCATATAATGGTAACATAATGTTGTCTTGCGAGCTTTTGCAAGAAAAATGAGGTGCTCAATGTGAATCATACCTTTAAGGTCATAAACGCAAGGAAAATTTTTCAGTTTATTATTGCCATTTTGTTGCCACTGGCTGTGGGAGGTCTGTCAGGGTTTTTAACGCAAAACAGCCGTGCATTTTATGCCGCGCTGGAAAAGCCACCCCTGTCACCACCGGGATTTTTATTCCCGATTATCTGGACCATTCTTTACATCTTAATCGGCATTGCCAGCTACTTAATCTACCGGCAGGGTGTTGACAAGCCCTATGTAAAAGATGCACTCCGGTATTACGCTGCATCTTTGGCTCTCAGCTTTATTTGGCCCTTGGTTTTCTTCCGCTTGCAAGCGCCTTTTGCCGCTTTTTGGGTTTTGCTGCTTTTATGGCTTGTTACGGGCATTGCCACCGCTAAATTTTACCGCATCGACCACGCCGCCGGATTGCTTATGCTCCCTTATTGGGTCTGGATTACCTTTGCCGGCTATTTAAATTTAGCGATTTGGCTCTTAAATCGATAAAACCCAAGGTTGTTTCTGTCACCCGGCAGGAATAACCTCTTTTTTTGTTAAAATCCCGTTAAATTTAGCACAAAACAGTTTACAAATGACTTTTCACCCTTTATAATAGTACTTGGGGAGTTGATTATATGCAAATTGAGCAAAACACACACAAAAAATCTCGTGTGCCGATGATTGTCGGCCTTTCTGTTGGCGGTGCTCTTTTGGCTGCTGTTATCTGTTTTTTCGTTATTGCGGCCATCATTTTGAGCAACACCCATATCTATAACGGAATTTACATAGGCGATGTGGCAGTTGGCGGTATGTCTGCCCAGGACGCCGGCCTTGCCGTTTCCGATTATTATAATGATTCTTTGACAAAGGTCATCACGCTTCGTCATGGTGATGTTGAGGAATCGTTGGATTTAAGCGAACTGGGCGCAGCCGTTGATGTGGAAAAAACCATGGATCGGGCCTATAACACAGCCCGCAGCGGCAACATTTTTAAGCGTCTTAAAGAGATTATTCAGATTAAGAATGAGGGACTCACCCTGCCTCCCATCCTGGCTTGCGATGAAAATGCTGTAGCAGCAGCGATTAAAAGAATTGCCGACTTGGTTGACCAACCCGGTCATGATATGGAGCTGGCGGTTGGCGAAAACGAATTAACCATCACCCGCGGTGTAGAGGGTTATCGTGTATATCAGCCCGCCGTTTTAAAGGAATTTTTGGAAACTGCTTTAACTCTTACTTCTAACATTTTTACCATAGAATTAGAGGCTATTAAACCCACTATCCCCGATGCTTCTGCCCTCTATGACGAGCTTTGTGGCGAAGCGGTGGATGCCAGTTATAAAATTGAAAACCAGCGTCTTGTTATCACCGATGAAAAGGTGGGCATCGCCTTTGATAAAGAGGCGGCACAGGCCATCATTGATGCTACCGACGATTCGGTGATTGTCATTCCCATTCAAACAACCCTTCCAAATGTAACCGCCGAGCAAATCAAAGCCGATTTGTTCAGCGACCAGTTGGGTTATTATTCCACAAAATATAACGCCGGTGATGTTTCCCGTTCCCACAATGTGGCCCTTGCTTCTCAAAAAATTAACGAGGTTGTTTTAGCACCGGGTGATGTCTTCTCTTATAACGAAACTGTGGGCCCGAGAACCACCGAAAGAGGCTTCCGTGTTGCCAATGTGTATGTGGGCAACCGCGTCGAGCCCGGTGTCGGCGGCGGTATTTGCCAGGTTTCTTCAACCCTTTATAACGCTGTTGTTTTGGCCGACTTGAAAATTGAAACCCGCACAAATCACTCCCTGCCCGTAACTTATGTACCCCTGGGGCGTGATGCCACCGTTTCATACGGCAGCATTGATTTTAAATTCTCCAACAACACGCAGGCCCCCATTAAAATTGTGGCTTCTGCCGGCGGCGGCATTAACAAAATTGCCATCTACGGCACAAAGGAAAATAAAAACAAAACCATTGAAATCTCAAGTCAGTGCATTGCCACTTCTGCCCCCAGGCTTGTGCAAAAAGAAGACCCCAACCTGCCGGAAGGTACTGTTGAGGTAGAGCAAAAGGGCGCAAACGGCAGCACCTATAATACCTATAAAATCACAAAAGAAAATGGCAAAGTGGTTAAAAGTGAATTTTTAGCCAAGAGCACGTATGTGGCTTCAGACCGGATTGAAATTATCGGAACTGCTCCCGTTGCATCAGAAGAACCTACAGAGCCCGGCACAGGCTCTGTAGTGAATCCCGGGGCAAGCGAAGCTCCCTCAACCGAGGCACCCCCGGTTGATACACCAACCATAACCCCCATAGCACCAAATGCACAACCCGATGTTGATGCAGGCACCCCTCCCACAGAAGTTCCTGCAGACACAGATGAAATAGACTCTGCCGCTTAAGGCAACAAAAACCAACCATGAGTAAAGAGGGTGAACCCATGAAAGCAAAATCAAAATTTGTTTGCACGGCCTGCGGCTATGAAACGCCAAAATGGATGGGTAAATGCCCGGGTTGTAATGGTTGGAACACTTTGGAAGAGGAAATTGTGCGAAGCGAAAAAGCCACTGTACACAAACCCGCTGCAACACATTCAGCAAAGCCCACACCCTTGAGTCAGGTGGATGTTGCCGATTATCAGCGTTTTTCCTGCGGCATTGGTGAGCTTGACCGGGTTTTAGGCGGTGGTGTTGTTCGTGGCTCGCTGACTTTAGTGGGCGGTGACCCCGGCATTGGAAAATCAACCTTGCTCTTGCAACTGGCCGGTCATGTGGACAAGCTGGCCACTCTGCTTTATGTATCGGGTGAGGAATCAGAAAAGCAGCTTAAAATGCGGTCCGATCGTCTGCAAGAAGAAGCCCCCTCCTTTTTGGTTCTGTCAGAAACGGATATTTCGGTTATTCGGGCAACTTTAGACACCGTGCAGCCCGATGTTTTAATCATCGATTCCATTCAAACTATGTACCACCCCGACATTGCCTCTGCTCCCGGCAGCGTGAGTCAGGTGCGGGAGGCCACCCTCACCTTTATGCGCTACGCCAAAGAAACCGGAACGGCTGTTTTCGTTGTGGGGCATGTCACCAAAGACGGCGCCATCGCCGGCCCCAAGGTGTTAGAGCACATGGTGGACTGCGTTTTATACTTTGAAGGCGACCGCAACCAAAGCTATCGTGTTCTGCGGGCGGTTAAAAACCGTTTTGGCTCAACCAACGAAATCGGCGTGTTTGAAATGACCGATAAAGGTCTTAACGAGGTGGAAAACCCCTCTTTAATGTTATTAGAAGGCCGGCCTGACCAGGCTGCCGGCTCGGCTGTGGTTTGCACCATGGAAGGCACACGCCCCATGCTTGCCGAAATTCAGGCGCTTTTATGTCCCTCCTCTTTTGGCATGCCCCGGCGCATGTCAACCGGCATTGATTATAACCGGGTTAACTTAATTATTGCTGTTTTGGAAAAACGGGTGGGACTTAATTTACAAAACCAGGATGCTTATGTGAACATCGTAGGCGGCATCCGGCTGGACGAACCGGCTGTGGACTTGGCTCTTGCCTTAGCCATTGCCTCTGCCTTTCGCAACACACCCATTGACACATCCATGGCCGCCATTGGTGAAATTGGTCTCACCGGCGAGCTGCGTGCTGTCAGTCAGATTGAACGCCGGCTGGCCGAAGTGTTAAAGCTTGGTTTTAAAACCTGCCTGATTCCCCAGGCAAACCTTAAAAATCTGCAGGTTCCCAAAGGCCTGCGGGTGTTACCCGCAAAAAATGTGACTGAAGCTTTAGGCTTTGTGTTATGATATAAGTAAGTCAAAAAGTAAATTTACATAGACAGGAGCATGACCATGACAAGAAAAGAGGCCCGAGAGGCCGGATTTATTATCATTTTTGAATATGAGTTTCAAAAGCTCGATGCAGACGCCCTTTTAGAATTGTACTATACTTATCGTAGTGATGTGGACAGTCAAAAGGATTACCTTGAAAATTTAGTCCGCACAACCCTTGCGCACTTATTGGAGATTGATGCACTAATTGAAGCCAATGCACAGGGTTGGTCTATTTCCCGCTTGTCAAAGGTCAGCCTGGCTGCCCTGCGAGTTGGCATTTGCGAGCTCATGTTTGACGATGCCATAGCTGACAGCATTGCCATTAACGAGGCTGTGCAACTGGCAAAAGATTATGAAACACAAAAGGCAGGCGCTTTTGTTAACGGCATTTTAGCGTCTGTTTTAAAAACAAAAACAGCTGACTAATGTACTGCGGTGTGCCGTCAGATAGGCACACCTTTTTTATTTTTACGAGAACCGGGGTGAGCTTATGGAGCCAGAACTGTTAACCGTCAGCGTGTCGCAGCTGAATCATTACATTCACCGTGTGATTGAGCACAACGGCTATTTAAAGGATATTTGCATTCAGGGTGAGCTTTCAAACTGCAAGCAGCATCCCTCCGGCCATATTTATATGACCTTAAAAGACGATGCCTCCCTTTTGCGGGCCGTTATGTTCCGTTCTGCCGCCCAGGGGCTACGGTTTTTGCCCCAAGACGGCATGAAGGTTTTGGCCCGGGGGCGCATTTCGGTTTATGAGCCCGGCGGCACCTATCAGCTCTATGTTGAGAGCCTAACCCCCGATGGCGAAGGCGCTCTTTATGCTGCCTATGAACAATTGAAGAAAAAACTGGAGGCCGAAGGCCTTTTCGACCGAGTTTATAAAAAACCCATTCCGACTTTTCCCAAGGTTGTCAGCGTGGTCACTGCCTCCTCCGGTGCTGCTGTGCGGGATATTTTAAACATTTTGTCGCGCCGCTGGCCGCTCGCTGAAGTTAAGCTTTTCCCCGTGTTTGTCCAGGGCGACGGAGCTGCCCAGCAAATTGCCGATGCCATTGCTACCCTTAATCAACACAAGATTGGTGATGTCATCATTGTGGGCCGTGGCGGCGGTTCCATCGAAGACCTTTGGGCTTTTAACGAAGAGGTGGTGGCGCGAGCCATTTTTGCATCAGAAATTCCGGTGATTTCTGCCGTGGGGCACGAAACCGATTTCACCATTGCCGATTTTGTGGCCGACTTGCGTGCACCAACCCCCTCGGCTGCTGCAGAGCTTGCCGTACCGGACCGGCAAGAGCTTTTGTCGCGGGTTCTTTCCTGCCACAATGCCCTCACCATGTCCATGGGCTATTTGCTGCAGGAAAAACGCACAAAGGCAGAGCACCTGGCAAATCACCCGGCACTTTCCGGCTTTGTTGACACCTTAAACGAAAGACGAATCACCGTGGACGAATTGCAAAAAAACAGCCGTCGTGCTCTCGATGCCCTGCTTGAAAAAAAGCAAATTGAGCTGGCTATGCAAATGGGCAAGCTGGACGCTCTCAGCCCCCTTGCGGCTTTTGCCCGGGGCTATGCCTACGCTGCTTTTGATGACGGAACACCCATCCACTCTGTAAAACAACTGCCAAAGGACACAGCCTTTTCTCTGCGCTTAAAAGACGGCACCGCCAACTGCCACTCAGATGGCGCCCAGGCCGATGCTGCCTCAAAAGCATAGCCATAGATTGCCGATTGAAAAAAGAGAAAATTTGTGGTACAATTGATAGTGGAAAATGAAAAGTGGAATGTTAAGGAACAAATGCTCCGCATTTGAAATAAAAAATCGCGGAGCGATTTTAACCATAATTATACATTTTCAACTATCCATTTTAAATTATTGGTTTTTTATGTAGGGGACAGCCTCCTGGATGTCCCGTTTTGCGGTTTGTCGGGGACGCCGAACCCTACACTCTCACTCCACTACATAGCCGTATTGCAGAAAGGAAAAAACAAAATGAAATTTCATCATATCTCCCTGCGAGCAAAAAATTTTGAAGATTCCATGCGGTTTTACACCGAGCTTGCCGGCTTAAAGGTTTGCAAGCAATTTGAGGCCGGCGGCGGTAATGTGGCCTATCTTGCCGATGCCGAGGGCGACACACAGGTTGAAATTATTGCCCTGCCCGAAGGACAGACCTATGAAGGCAAAGGCATGTTTCTCTGCTTTGCCACCGAAAATCTTGAGGCCGTTCATGAAAAGGCGCTTGCTCTTAACTTAAACCCTTCTGACATTCGTCAGCCAGAGCCCGATGCAAAATACTTTTATGTGTATGACCCTGACGGTGTCTCCGTGCAATTTCGGGAATATAAATAAATCAAAACCACAGAAATGAGGTCTGTTATGCAGCAACTGTTAAGCCACATGCGTCGCGCAGTTGACGATTATCAAATGATAAAACCCGGTGACCGCATTGCCGTTGGCCTTTCCGGCGGCAAAGATTCGCTCACCGTTTTGGCTGCTGCCCATGCGCTTAAAAGGTTTTACCCTGCCCCCTTTCATTTAGAGGCTATCACGCTGGATCTAGGCATGGGGGATATGGATTTTTCACCTCTTAAGGCCTATTGCGACAGCCTGGAAATTCCCTTCACCATTGAAAAAACACAAATTAAAGAAGTTGTTTTTGACATTCGAAAAGAAAAAAATCCCTGTGCCCTATGTGCCAACTTGCGGCGGGGCGCTTTAAACACTCTGGCCAAAAGCCGGGGGCTTGACAAAATCATGTTGGGTCATCACTATGACGATGTGATTGAAACCTTTTTACTCAGTCTAATTTTCGAGGGGCGTATCTCTTGCTTTACACCCGTGACCTATTTAGACCGCATGGATGTAACTCTGCTTCGCCCTTTGATTTATGTAGAAGAAAAAGCCATTTCAAATTATACTGAAAAGGTCACTCTCCCTGTTGTGCACAACACCTGCCCAGCGGACGGAAACACAAAGCGGGCCTATGTGAAAACCCTGCTTGCGCAACTGGAAGCCGAAAACCCCGGCGTGAAACAGCGCCTGTTCACGGCCTTAAGAAACAGCATAAAAGGCTGGCAAATAACAAAACTTGAGGAGGATTTTTCATGAAAATCAGAAAAGCCGTTATTCCCGCAGCAGGTTTGGGCACCCGTTTTCTGCCCGCTACCAAAGCCATTCCCAAAGAAATGGTTCCCCTGGTTGACAAACCGACTCTGCAATATATTGTTGAAGAGGCAGCAAGCGCCGGAATTGAAGATATTTTAATCATCACCGGTCGCACAAAGCGCGCCATTGAAGACCACTTCGACAAATCCTATGAGCTTGAAACCGAGCTTGAAAAAAGCGGCAAAAACGATTATTTGCAGACCATGCAGGAAATTTCAAATCTGGCAAACATCCATTATGTTCGTCAAAAAGAAGCAAAAGGCTTGGGCCACGCCATTTATTGCGCAAAGTTTTTTGCTGAAAACGAGCCCTTTGCCGTTTTGCTGGGCGATGATGTTGTGGACTCGCAAACTCCCTGTCTTGCCCAGATGATTGACCGTTTTAATACATATCAGTCTACCATTTTAGGTGTGCAGACCGTTCCCGACTCCGAAACCTCCAAATACGGTATTATAAAGGGCGAAGAACTAGGCGACCGTATGTATACCGTTCATGACATGGTTGAAAAACCCGCTCCCGGCACAGCACCCTCTAATGTTGCGGTTTTAGGTCGCTACATCATCACGCCGGAAATTTTCCGTTGCCTCGAAGAGACAACCCCCGGCGCCGGTGGCGAAATTCAGCTTACCGATGCCTTGAGAAAACTGGCCAAGAAGGAAAGCGTTTATGCTTACGATTTCATTGGCCGCCGCTATGATGTAGGCTCAAAACAGGGCTATTTAGAGGCTACTGTTGAGTTTGCTTTAAAGCGTGACGATTTGCGGTATGAATTTTTGCAATATTTAAGAAAAACTGTAGCGCAGGCTGACACAAAATAAAAGCGCCTGCCGCTTTTGTCAGTCCTTTAACCCATAAGGAGAATACTATGAAGAAAAAATGTCTAGTCTTTCTGTGCATTCTTTGTTTAATCACCTCTGTTATGCCCGTTTATGCACAGGACTTATCCGTAACCGTTGCCGAAGAAACACCCATTCACGGCGTGACCTATCGGCACATTCAAAAGCTGTTTGATAATGGCTGGCAGGACTTGCACATTCTGCAGGCCGACATCACCCAGCCCCATTTAAAGTTTGATGTACTGAGCCACGAAAATGGCAAAAGCTATTTGCAAAACACCTATGATTCGGCTGTAAGTGCCGATGCTGTTGCTGCCATCAATGCCGATTTTTTTGCATCCAAATCCGGTCAGTATGGTCGTGGTAGTGCCATTGGTCTTGAAATTACCGACGGTGTTTTGCGCACCTCCCCTGCTGCCTACGAAAGCATGAACGCTTTGTATCAGCTGGCCGAGGACGACACCTTATATTTTAATCCTTTCACCTTTAGCTGCACGGTTACAGCCCCGGACGGCACCTCTGCCCCCGTGACTGTGCTGAATAAATATGACAGCATGACCGGCATTGTGATGTACACCGCCGATTGGGGCGAAACCACCCCCGGTTCAGAAGGCAATGTTTTAGAAATCGTGGTTGAAGACGGAAAAGTCACCGCTAAGAACCGCGATGTTGGACCGGTGACCATTCCCAAAGACGGTTATGTCCTTGCCTGTGACCTCAGCATGCACACCTTTTTGGATGACTTTTTAGAAGAAGGCAGCACTGTTACCCTGAACATGACCACTGCACCCAATTATGAGCTGATTGAAACAGCCGTGGGCGGTGGTGGCATGCTTTTGGTTGAGGGAAAAGTGCCTGACAGCTATTCTCACACCATTGCCGGCACCCATCCCCGCTCTGCTGTGGGCGTTGACCGGGCAGGCAAAACCCTGACTTTAGTAGCTGTGGACGGACGGCGTTCGGCTGCCACCGGCATGACTATGACACAGCTTGGCTACCTGATGGCCGATTTAGGCTGCTACAACGCCATGAATTTAGATGGCGGTGGCTCAACCCTCATGACGGTTAAGCAGGATGACGGCAGCCACAAGGTCGTGAACACCCCTTCTGACGGCGGCAAACGCCCTGTCACCAACTCCATCGGTGTTGTCACCGAGAATATGAAAAAGTCTGTCCTGTCGGCCGTTCGTTTAAAAAGTGACGATGATACTGTTTTCAGCGGCACATCCATCTGGCTGAACTTAGAAAAGCTGGACCAATATGGTCGCGTGATGGAAAGCGCCTCTTCTGACAAAATTAAATGGACTGTGAAAGAGGGTAAAGGTTATGTTCAAAACGATTGCTTTTACCCCACCGCACCGGGTAAGGCTGTGCTGCGGGCAGAATGTGGCGGTTTTTATGACGAAATTACCTTAACGGTTTTGGACGAACCTCACCGTTTGGATTTTACAACCAAAGAAATTGCCATGGCCAGCGGTGAAAGCACAACGCTGTGGCTGACTGGTCGTGACGGCGAGGGCCGTGCTGCCACTATCTATCCACGAGATGTAAAAATCACGGTGTTAAATCCTTCTGTTGCTACGGTAAGTGAAAATATGGTTAAAGCACGCAAGGCAGGCTCTACCATCATTACGGCATCTTTAAACGATGTGGCCGCTAATTTGTGTGTTTCGGTTGATGGCGCTGCTCCTATTTCTGTGCCAAAGGGTGCGGTTCGTCCTGACCCCAGCCAGACTTCCGTTGCCCCCACCGATAAAAACAGTTTTCAGTTTACGGTGTTTGGCAACACAAGAACACCGGAAAAGTTCTTTGATTTATACATTATGAACGGTGTTTTAAATGCTGTTCACAAAGCCAGCGACTTAAACTTTTTTGTGGGCAACAATGTGAATGCCTCGTTGCTCACACCATTAGGTGATAACAAAGTTGTGGCCGACGGCTACCGTCAGTTCACCAAAGCTGGCAGCACCTTTATCACCTTAAAAAATGCCTATGGCGGTTCCCTTTACGGCTATGATAAAACCCAATGGAGCAAGCTGCAAAAAACCGTTAACAGTCTTTCTGGCGGCAACTTATTCGTCTTTTTAAATGACCACAATCTTTCTTCGCTGGATGTGGAAATTACAGTATTTAAAAAGCTGATGGCATCCGCCGCAGCACGGGGCTGCACCGTTTATGTCTTTGCTGGCGGTTTTGTTAACGAAACCGTAATTGAAAACGGCGTGCGCTACATCACCACCGCTGGCGTTTTCCCCAGCATTGGTTATAAACCAACTGCTACCAACATCTCGTATATTAAATATTATCTGGTAACCGTAAACGGAAACGATGTAACCTATGAAACCAAGGGCATCACCAAGGCAGAGCAATAAGGCTTATAGCTTACAAAATGATTTTTAAGACCCCACCTGCGCAAAATTTGTGCAGGTGGGGTCTTTTACATAACAAAAAGGCAGAACCTGTGGTTTACCATAGATTCTGCCTTTTATTTATTTTCTTTTTTACAGCAAAGTCCGTCCCTTGTCTGACAGAATTTTGACCCGGTGAATGGCATAATCCTCTGCCTTAAACCCTTCTATGTAGGTGGTCATGGCCTTAAGCACCAGTTCAGGCTTTAAATTGGCAGCCGGACCTGCCGACAGGGTCATGGAAAGGCGCACGCCATCTTCTGCCTCATCTAAAAGCGCTATCTCGGCAATGTCGGGCAGAATGTCGGTGTCTTCTACCTTTCGTTTTGTCTTCTTTTCCACAACAACACTTTCACGGGCTAAAAAGTCCTTTAACTGCGACGCATTCAGCGTGCTGCCGCTGATTGTCACGGTGTAAACCGCCCAGCGAATATCGGCCAGCTTCTGCATGCCGAGGACCAGCTCGGCCGCCTGGTTGATGCAGATTCCCAGCGGCATAGCGTGATTTAAATTTTTAAAATCTTCTAAAGATAGGGTACGGTCAACTTCTGCGTCCACATACTCTCCCTCGCTGGTTATGCCCACTGACAAGGGTAGGCCAATCGCCATTTTGGGATGGGGGTTAAAGCCCTCTGAATAAGTCAGGGGAATGTGTGCACGCTTAAAAGCACGGGAAAAAAGACGGATTAAATCTAAATGCGAAATATATTTTGCATCGCCAAATTTACTGTAGCAAAAACGATATTTAACCACAAACGCCGCCTCCTCCCAATTGCTTAACGCCGCATCCACTGCACGAGCTGCGGCAGTTTTCGGTTAACTCGCCGCGTTTTGCACGCTCATTTTCCCGTTCCAAAAAGGCTCTTGAAACGCCGGGGTCAATAATTTCCCAAGGCAGAATCTCGTCATAAGATCGCTCTCTTTTGTTATAAAAATCGGGATTAACACCCGTTTGACGAAACGCCTCTTGCCATAAATCATATTGGAAGCATTCGTGCCAAGCATCAAACCGCACGCCCAGCTCATGGGCCTTTAAAAGCACCTTGCCAAGCCGACGGTCACCCCGGGCAAAAACACCCTCCAGCACACTTAAGGTGGATTCGTGCCAGTTATAGTTGATGGCTTTATCATGCAATTCGTCTTTAATTAAATGCTGCTTATCTCGCAGGGTTTCAATGTCATCCTGGGCTGCCCATTGAAACGGCGTGAAGGGCTTGGGCACAAAGGATGACGCCGAAACGGTAACACGAAGGCCCTTATTGCGCAAATGCTTTGGGGTATCCCGGTAAGCCTGCACCACCTTATGTGCCAAATGGGCAATGGCCTTAACATCTTCATCGGTTTCGGTGGGCAAACCAATCATAAAGTAAAGCTTAACACCGCTATAGCCTCCTGCAAAGGCCAAAGAAACCGAGCGCATCAAATCCTCTTCGGTAACGCCCTTGTTAATCACATCCCGCATACGCTGTGAGCCTGCCTCAGGGGCAAAGGTTAAACCACTTTTGCGCACTTTTTGCACCTTTTGCATCAGCTCCATGGAAAAGCTATCAATGCGCAAAGACGGCAGACTTAAATTGATTTTCTTTTCCACAGTTAAGTCTAAAAGTCCCTCTGTCAGCTCCTCCAAACCTGTGTAATCACTGGTGGAAAGACTTGACATGGAAATTTCTTCATAGCCGGTGCTGTCAATCAGTTTTTCAGCCAACTCTAAAAGCCGTTTGGGGCTTCTCTCACGAACCGGACGATAAATCATGCCTGCCTGACAAAAACGGCAACCACGAATGCAGCCACGAAACAGCTCTAAAGTGATGCGGTCGTGAATAATCTCCATGGAGGGCACAATCATGGTTTCGGGATAATAGACATTATCCATATCGAGCACATATTGCTTTTGCACCCGCTTTGGTGCTAAAGGATGGTTTGGCTTCATTTCCAAAATGGTGCCGTCTTCTTTATAGCTCACTTCATAAAACTCGGGCACATAGATACCACGAATGGATACAATCGACTCTAAAAAGGCGCGTTTTTCTTTGCCGGACTGTTTCCAGGTGCGATAGGCATCCATCACCTCAAGAATTTGCTCTTCGCTTTCGCCAATCATGAAAAAGTCCATAAAATTGGCCAGGGGCTCGGGATTATAGGCACAGGGACCGCCTGCATACACAAAAGGCATGTCCTCGCCTCTCTCTTCTCGCAAAGCGGGAATGCCGGCCATGTCCAGCATGTTGATAATGTTGGAATAGCTCATTTCATATTGCAGGGTGAAGCCCACAATGTCAAACTCTTTCACCGGGCTTTTTGTTTCGAGAGAAAAAAGAGGCATCTGCGCCTTTCGCATTTTCTCTTCCATATCAATCCAAGGGGCAAAAACCCGTTCGCAATAAATATCCTTTTGGTCATTTAATAAATGGTACAAAATTTTGATGCCCAAATGGGACATGCCCACCTCATACACATCAGGAAAGCAAAAAGCAAACCGAATGTTAACATCCTGTAGGTCCTTATGTACACTATTATATTCCGCGCCCACATACCGGGCCGGTTTTTGCACCTCTTTTAAAAGCTTATCCAGTTCCATTTTGTCCGTCCTTTCAGCCATTTGGCTGTTTTTTCTATTGCTTTCCCAGCACTGTGTTTAAATAGGTTAAGGAATAAAAATCGTGGTCAATAAAAGCAGAGAGCAAATCCGCCACATGCATTTCAAACTCTTCTAAAACATCCGGGGAAAGCCTGAAGGCAAAGGCGCGTTTGTCATCCGAATTAAGCACATGCCGCATGGCATCCAGGCAGGCTGCCGAAATCCTGCGTCCGCTACCTAACTCGCCCTGACAACCCTCACAAAGCAGGCCACCCTCATCTGCCGAAAAAACAGCCGTCTCTTCTCTGCTGCAGGCAACACACTCCGTTAGGCAGGGCGCAAGACCCATGTGTTCCAAAAGCTTAAGCTCATACACGCACTTAACCGTTCTAAGCTCACCACCCCATTTGGCAAACAGATAAAAAGTGTTTAAAAACAGGGATAAAAGCCTTTCACATCCCGCCTCTTCTTGCACCGTATAACCGGTTAAATCGGCAATATAGGTGGCAAAGGCAAGCCTTTCTATGTTGGCGGTTAAGCTGTAAAAACTCTCTATCAGCTCACAGCTGTTCACCTTATAAAGCTCCCGACCGGGATACAGCACAAACTCGCTGTAAGCAAACAGTGCCGTTCCCGCTGTGAGCTTATTTTTAAAACCGCTGGCGCCCCGGGCCGAAGCCCGAATCACGCCTAAATCTTTTGTGAAGATTGTCAACATCAGGTCATTGTCTTTCACCTTGGTCCGCCGGATGACAACCCCACTCGTCTTGATCAGTTCCATGCTCATCACAATTTTCCTTGTTGTTCATGCTTTGTTTATAAAGTAAATATCCGTCGATATTGCCTGTTTTCATAAAAAAATTCCATGCAAATTCTTCCATCAAATTCATCCCGCCTTATCACCAGTCTATTACTATTTTGACTTGTAATAAGGGGAATATACCACAATTTTTTTATAAAAGTTTGTCTAAGGTAAATTGTGGTGCAATAAACGCAACCGATTAAATTTCTTAATGTATGCGTTCATTATACCACAAATTTATGGCTAAAAATTTCCATAAAGAAATCGAAAAAAACAAAAACTATTCACCGGTATAGCCAAAATTGCGCAAAGAACCTTCACGGTTGCGCCAATCGTCTTTCACCTTAACCCAAAGCTTTAACAAAACCTTTTTTTCAAGCATGTCCTCAATGTCGGCACGGGCCAGCGAGCCTGCCTCTTTTAAAACAGAACCCCCCTTGCCGATGACAATGCCCTTATGGCTTTGACGCTCGCAATAAATGTTCACTTCAATTTCATAAAGCTTTTCCTTTTCTTTCATGGAAAAAACTTCAATGGCAATGCCGTGAGGCACCTCCTGGTCCAAAAGCTGCAGCAGCTTTTCTCGCACCAGTTCTGCCACCACCTGCCGTTCGGGCTGGTCTGTCACCGCATCTTCGGGGAAATACATGGGGCCTTCCTGCATATAGCCGGAAAGCTCTTTAATGAGGGCATCAACCCCGTCGTTTTCTTTGGCTGAAATCATGTAAACAGCCGCAAAATCAAACGCCGCCTGATAGGTGGCAATGACAGATAAAAGGCTTTCCTTTTTCACCTTGTCAATTTTGTTAATAACCAAAATGACCGGCAGCCCCGAAGCCCGCAAATCTTCCATAATTTTTTCTTCAGCCGGGCCAGGTTTTCCGTTTGGCTCAACCAAAAACAACACCACATCCGCATCCCGTACGGCGCTGTCTGCCGATTTCATCATAACCTCACCCAGCTTGGTGAAAGGGCGATGAATACCCGGGGTGTCAATAAAAACAATCTGCATGTCATCTTCATGCAAAATACCCAGAATGTTGTTGCGGGTGGTTTGAGGTTTGTCGGATATAATGGCAATCTTTTGCCCAATAATTTGATTAAGTAATGTGGATTTGCCTACATTGGGTCGACCCACAATGCTGACAAAACCGGATTTAAACTCACTCATGGCTCTTTCCTTTCTTTTGCACCGCTTTTCCTTTAAACAAAACCGTTAAGCCGAATTTTGGCAAATCAAGCATTCTGAAAAACCGTGAGGGCTGCTTCATTAACCGATAAAGCCACTCAAGGCCGGCCTTTTGATATTTTTCAGGGGCACGCTCGACCTCGCCTGCCCAAACATCCAGGCTGCCACCAACCCCTAAAAGTAGGGGCACGCCCAGCTCGTCACGATGGGCTGCAATCCATTTTTCCTGCTTGGGTGCACCAAGGCAAACAAACAGAATGTCAGGCTTCTTTTCCTTTATATCATCAATAATTACTTTTTCTTTTTCTGCATCAAAATATCCGTCGCTGCAGCCGACAACAGAGAGCTCAGGATATTCTGCCTTTAAATTTTCAATGGCCTTTTCGGCTACGCCGGGGCGTCCGCCGAAAAAGTAAAGGGAATGCGCGCCGTCAGCTGATTCCCGAATCAACCGTGATGCCAAATCGAAACCCGCCACACGCTCAGGAAGAGGCTCTTTTAAAATTTTTGAAGCATACACAAGACCAATGCCATCAGCAATAATTAAGCTGCCGCTGTTTAGAACCTGGCAAAAAGACGGGTCACGGTAGGCCGCCATAACAATTTCAGAATTAGGGGTGTATATGGCGTGGCTACCCTCTTCTTTCAAGAATCCCAAGGCTTTTTCCACCGCTTCTTCCATGGTAACACTATCCACCATCGCACCCAAAATGTTAATCTTTTTCAAGCGAACCCCTCCCAAACTGTGATTGATTCAATCAACGCGTTTCTATTGTTTAAATATCTTCTATTTTAATCAGATTCGTGTTGCCCGATTCTCCGGTAACGCCGCCGGTTATAACAATTTTGTCGCCGTGTTTTAAATCCAGGCTTTCTTCCGCAATTTTTCTTGCTGTGTAAAACAAAACCTCGGTGGATGTGAACTTTTCACAAATAGCCGGTGTAACACCCCAGGAGAGTGCCAGTTTGCGCCAGGTGCGCTCGTCTGTGGTCAGGCCCACAATGTCAACTGGCGAACGAAAGCGCGATACCATTCGTGCTGTCATACCGGATAAGGAGCAGGCCACAATGGCTTTGGCGTCAATGTCCATGGCCATGCCGCAGGTGGCATGTGAAATGGCATCCACTGTGTTTTTAATTTTAAAGGCCGAATTGTGAAAGCGTTTTTGATAATGTATGTTGCTCTCGGTTGTTTCGGCAATTTTCGCCATGGTTTTAACAGCCTCAATGGGATATTTCCCCGCAGCGGTTTCACCGGAGAGCATAATGGCGCTTGTCCCATCATAAACCGCATTTGCCACATCCGAAATTTCGGCTCTGGTGGGGCGCGGATTATAAATCATGGTTTCAAGCATCTCCGTTGCCGTAATCACGCGTTTGCCAAGCAAGCGGCATTTGGTGATGAGCTGTTTTTGAATGTAGGGCAAATTTTCAAAGGGAATTTCCACACCCATGTCACCACGGGCAATCATAACCCCGTCACAGTGTTCACAAATTTCTTCAATGTTATCAAAACCTGCCTGATTTTCAATTTTTGCAATCAGCTCAATGTCGCCTGCACCGATTTCAGTTAAATAGGCGCGGACATCCATCAAATCCTGCTTGTTCGAAACAAAGGAGCAGGCCAGATAATCAATATCGTTTTTGATGCCAAAGGCAATATCCTTTTTATCCTGTTCTGAAAGATAGGTCTGCTTCATGACTTTACCGGGAAAGCTCATGCTCTTTCTGTTAGAAAGTTCGCCACCGCAAATCACCTCGCAAAGAATCTCCGGCCCCCTAACCTTTTTAACCCGAAAAGAAAGCAAGCCGTTGTTCAGCAAAATGGTGTCCCCCGGTTCAACCTCGTCCGGCAAGTTTTCATAGGTAACCGAAACCTTTTCTTTGCTGCCTTCTACATCCTCTGTGGTGAAGGTAAATTCATCCCCTGCACAAAGAATAACTTTTCCGTCTTTAAAGGTTTTAATTCTATATTCAGGGCCCTTTGTGTCCAGCATAATGGCAATAGGCAAGCAGAGGTCACTGCGAACTTTTTTAATGGTTTCAATTCTCTTTTGGTGCTCTTCGTGAGTGCCGTGAGAAAAGTTTAACCTTGCCACATTCATGCCGGCTCTGCAAAGACCGGTGAGCATTTCTGCTGATTCGCTGGCAGGACCGATGGTGCATACAATTTTTGTCTTTCGCATAAATTTCTCCTTAAAAGTTTTTCATGTTCTTACTCAGTTATGCTTCTTTTACATAGTCAATTAAACCGCTGATTTGGGTGCGGTCACTAAGGTCTGCATTCACATCACAAAGCTCAATTAAAAGCTTTTCCATTTCTGTGGGGTTTTCTTTTGCGCTCATAATCTTTTTTAAGGTTTTAAGGGCTGTTCTGTGGACAAGACTCAGCTCCTCCATCAGCATTTTGCCGGTAAAATTAAAAATTTTAATACACGCAGGCACGCCGTTTTTAAAATTCTTTTCTAAAACCAGCTTGTCGTAATAATCACGACAATCAAGGGGTGTTATACCGGTGGAATACACGGCAATTTTTTTGTTATTAAGCCGTTCTATATTTTTGGTGATGAGCCCCAATCCGTTAATGGTTTCGGCATAAAGTCCGCCGCCATAGATGATGGTGTCATAATTTTCAAGCTCATCTATGGTTATGTCCTTTGCATCGGCTACTTTGCAGTTAAGTGCCTCGCCAATCCATTGCGCATAGGTTTTTGTGGAGCCGTATTTTGTTTTGTAAACCACAATTGCGTTCAAAAAATGACCTCCTAAAATGTAACACCCAGCCAAACCCGGCCGAAAAACCCGCAAAAATCAACCCGTTTTTTACAGCGTGATGCAGGCAATAACCACCACCACGGGAAAAACCAAAAGTAGCAGGTTAAGTGCCAAGTCTGCAAAAATTTTAAGCTGCAGAAGACGAGGTGAAATTTCACTTAAATAGCCTTTGATGAGTTCAATATCTTCGTCGCCGCCGGATTCAATTGTTGAGGGCTTTTGAAAACAGTTTATGTTCTTTTCTCTGCACATAGATTTGACGGTGTTAAAAAAATCAACATCGCTTCTGAATTCCACATTATTCACAACGCTGTTGTAGCTGTCAATAAACGAATCCAGCTCTTCATCGCTTAGTTTTTTTCTTAATGACTTCAGTTCATTGATGGCTTCCGTTACCCGGTCAATGCGCTGGGCATAGTTTGCATTGCCGTTAATTAAAGAATATGCAAGCATAATAACCGATAGAATCACACCGAAATATTCGCACATCTGGTTGTTATAAAAATCAAAATAAGCAGCGTTTAAAGAGTTGATGATTAAAAACACGCTGTAATAAGTGAGCATGAAGTTTGACATTTTTTCACTTTGAGACAATCTTTTTTCCATGTGTATGTAATTATTCAGAGTGGTTGCGCAAATTTTTCGCCAGGCATTAACGCTTTTAAAATCACTTTTCATTGGTTTCTCTCCTTTTCGACAAACCTCATTATTGTTTCATTGAAACACTTCTCCATTTGACTATAAAACATACATAGTCATTGTATCATATTTCTTCTGCAGTTTCAACTGTTAACTTGGGTTTTTTTACAATAATTGTGCCATTTTTGCGGGGTTTTAACAGCATTAAAAAAGCAGTGCAAAGCGACCTTTAAAAACCGACATCTGCACTGCTTTTATTATTTAATTTCTATGGCTTTAAAGTCCCCCCGGTCTGTCACAATGTGATAGCCGATTTTATTAAGCCGTGCCGCAAGCACATCCGTGGCCTCTGCCCCCTCTGCTCCATCTGAAAGCTTGTTGTCATAAAGCATGTAGTCTTTGCGGTGCAAGCTGGGTGATAAATTGGGCATAACCACATTGGCACCGGCTAAAATTGCCTGCTCCCTGCCATCTTCACAAAGGGTGCCCACGGCTGTGGTTGCCGGAATTAACGCGTTGGGATGTCCCAACCGCAAAAGGGACAAAAGAAAAAGCGTAAAATCGAGTGAGCCGGCCGGCTCATTTTTAAATGGCGTATCCTGATGGGGAATAAAGGGCCCTATGCCAATCATTTGTGGTCGGAATTCCTGAATAAACAATAAGTCGCTGCACAAATGGTCAATGGTTTGGTAGGGCGAGCCTACCAAAAAGCCTGTTCCCACCTGAAAGCCAATCTCTTTTAAATCATAAAGACATTGTTTGCGCTTTTTCAAAGATAAATTAGCAGGGTGCAGCTTGCTGTAATGGTCATCATCTGCCGTTTCGTGCCGCAAAAGATAACGATCGGCACCGGCATCAAAAAACCGCTGATACACCGCCCGCTCCCGTTCCCCCACTGAAAGGGTGACGGCGCAGTCGGGATACAATTTTTTTATCTCTTTCACCAAAACACAAAGGCTTTCATCAGAAAAACCGCCGTCCTCGCCCCCTTGCAACACAAAGGTGCGAAAGCCGAGTGCATAGCCCTGCCGGCAGCAATCCAAAATGTCTTCCTCGGTCAAGCGATACCGACGGCATTTTGTGTTGCTACGGCGCAAACCACAATAATAACAATCGTTTTTACAAATGTTGCTGATTTCAATTAAACCACGAATGTAAATACCCTTGCCAAACCGCTTCACAGCCACATCGCCGGCACGCTTTGCTGCATAAGCACGCAGGGCATCATCCGAAGAGGAAAGAAGCAGACTTCTATATTCCTCCCTTGTTAGTGCCCGTGTTTCTGCCAGTTTGTCAATCAGCTTTTTCATGGTTTCCATTTTGTTCATCCTTTGCTCAAATCCGGAATAATGGTGCCACCGCCCACCACCACATCATCATCGTAAAACACCATGGCCTGACCCGGTGCCGGAGCGCGCTGGGGCTCATCAAATTCTGCCATAACGCCGGTTTCGGTTGCATATATTTTAGCACTTGCCTCTTTTTGACTATAGCGTGTTTTGGCGGTCACTTTTGTGCCGTCAACCGGCTTTTCCCAAGCAATCCAGTTCACATCAACGGCTGCAACCCGCTTGGTAAACAGCCTATCTTCTGCGCCCAGTACCACCCGATTGCACGCCGCATCCTTTCTTAAAACAAAGGCAGGGGCGCCCAAAGCAATGCCCAGGCCCTTTCTCTGCCCAACGGTGTAACGAATGATGCCCTGATGCTGACCCAGACGCTGCCCTTTTTCATCCACAAAATCACCCGGGGGATATACCTTACCCTGAAACGCTTCTAAAAAAGCGCCATAGTCCCCGTCCGGCACAAAACAAATATCCTGACTATCGGGCTTTTGCGCATTTTTAAGCCCAATCTCGGTTGCTAATGCCCGAATTTCATCCTTGCTGTAATCACCCAAAGGGAACAGCGCATGGGCAAGCTGCTCTTGCGACAGCTGATAAAGCATGTAGGTCTGGTCTTTTTTGGTGTCTTTTGCTCTGTAAAGCAACATTCGGCCTGTAGCTGCATCTTGTTTCACCTTGGCATAGTGCCCCGTTGCAACATAATCACAGCCTAAAGAAAGGGCGTGTTCCATCAAAATGCCGAATTTAATCCGTCGGTTGCAGATAATGCAGGGATTGGGGGTTTCACCCCGTTCATAGCTTTCGGCAAAAGGGATAATGACCTGCTCTTTAAAGGCCTCTTGCTCATCAAATTCATAAAACGGAATGGAAAGCCGCTCTGCCGCTTGTGCCGCATCCTGCGTCGGCGCCCCTGTCAGATTCAGGGTGCCGCCGCAAAGGGCATAGCCTGTATTCTGCAACAGATGTGCTGCCACCGAGCTGTCAACACCGCCGCTTAAGGCAATCATGACTTTTTTCATTGCGGGTTCCCCTTTTCTAAAAGTTCAATCAAGGTGGGAATGTTATATTCAAAATTAACGCCATAGCGCAAATCTTTATCCATTTTTTTGGTTGTTTCAATGGACATAATGGTGTAGTCGGCAGCAATGCCGGCAGCTTCTTCTAACGAAAAACCCCGCATAACAGCCGCCAGCAGTGCGCTGGCATACACATCCCCCGTACCGTGATACATGCCCGTTACCCGTTGGCGCATAGCCAGTGCCTTATGCCCTGTTTTTGCGTCATAAGTGGCAGCGCCTAGTTTTTCTTCATCAAAATAGACACCTGTCAGCACCACCTGACCCCGACAAATGCCGGACAGCGCCACAAGCAAGCGGTCAATTTCTTCCTCAGTATAAGGTCCGGGGCGATAGTTTTCTCCTAAAAGCAGATAGGCCTCGGTCATGTTAGGCACAATGATGTCTGCCCGCTGGCAAAGCTTTCGCATGGCTTCAGGGAAATTATCTGAAAACACGGTGTAAAGCGCACCGTTATCCCCCATCACAGGGTCAATCATCACCAGTGTTTCTTTATCGGCAATCTGCTCAATCACCTGCTCTAAAATGTCGGTTTGCTCAACTGACCCCAAAAAGCCGGTATAAACCGCATCAAACTGAATGTTCTGGCCTTTCCAATGGGCAGCAATGGGCAGAATGTCTTCGGTTAAATCCCGATAGGTATAGCCTGTGAACCCGCCGGTGTGTGTTGAAAGCACCGCTGTGGGAATGCAGCAGGTTTCAAGCCCCGCCGCCGATAAAACCGGAAGCGCAACCGTGAGAGAGCATTTGCCGAAGCAAGATATATCATGAACTGCTGCCACTCGTTTTTGCCTTTGCATGAAAAAACCAGTCTCCTTTTATCAATAATACTGCAAAATATTCTACCTCTTGTATTATATCTGCTTGCAATAACTTTGTCAATATGATATAATGACTACATATAAGTGTGCATGCCCTTTTGGCAGGCACAAAACCACCGAAATGAGCAGGGATTTTACAAAAGAAAATGCACCTGTAGCTGAGGACATAAATCGAAAAAGGAGTCTAATATGTTTGAAAAATTATCGTTTATAGAAGAGCGCTTTACCGAGCTTGCCGAAAAAATCAGTGACCCTGCCGTGATTGCAGATCAAGAGGTTTGGCGCAAACTTTGCAAGGAACATTCTGATATTACCCCCATTGTTGAAAAATACCGGGCTTATAAACAGGTGAAAGAAACCATTGATGAAGCCCGCATGCTTTTAGAAGACGGCTCCCAGGATAAAGAATTTCGTGCGCTTTTAGAAGATGAAATGGCACAGGGTCAGAAAAATATTGCAAAGCTCTCGGAAGAATTAAAAATTCTGCTGCTGCCCAAAGACCCCAACGATGAGAAGAATGTTATCGTAGAAATCCGTGGTGGTGCCGGCGGTGACGAGGCAGCTCTTTTTGCCGGCGACCTTTTCCGCATGTATTCCATGTATGCCGAAAGCCGTCGTTGGAAAATTGAAATTTTAAGTCAAAATGCACCGGACATGGGTGGCTATAAAGAAATTTCCTTCAGCATCCAGGGCAGCGGCGCTTATTCACGATTGAAGTTTGAAAGCGGCGTTCACCGTGTGCAGCGCATTCCCGCTACTGAATCAAGCGGTCGTATTCATACCTCAACGGTAACTGTGGCCGTTTTGCCTGAGGTGGAGGAAGTGGAGGTTGACATTAACCAAAACGACCTGCGCATTGATGTTTTTCGTGCCGGCGGTCCTGGCGGTCAGTGCGTTAACACCACCGACTCAGCGGTGCGCATCACCCACTTGCCCACAGGACTCGTGGTTTCTTGTCAAGATGAAAAATCACAGCATAAAAACAAAGATAAGGCTATGAAAATTCTTCGTTCCCGCCTTTATGACCTGATGCAGAGTGAGCAGCAGGCCCAAATTGCCCAGGAACGCAAAAGTCAGGTAGGCACAGGTGACCGCAGCGAGCGTATTCGTACTTATAACTATCCCCAGGGCCGTGTAACTGACCACCGTGTTGGTTTAACCCTGCATCGGCTGGACGCCATTTTAGACGGCGACCTGGACGAAATTATTGATACACTGGTTACAACCCATCAAAGCGAATTGTTAAAAGGCGAGGCCGAATAAACCCCGCCCGGTTAAAGGAGTGATTCCGTGAACTATTTAGAAACCGTTGTTTTTCCGTTCTTTAAAAGCATACAGCTTACCGATGTGATTGATGTGACCGTTGTTGCCTTCATCATTTACAATGTCATGAAATTCATTCGGCAGACACGCGCGGTTCAGCTTTTAAAAGGCATTGGCATTTTGCTGGTTGTTATGTATGTCAGCGATTGGCTGCAGCTGAATGTGATTAACTTTATTTTGATCAACACCATGCAGGTTGGTGTTACCGCCCTTTTGATTGTGTTCCAGCCGGAGCTTCGGCGCGGTCTTGAGCACATGGGTCGCAGCAAACTGGGCGGCATCTTCACCTTTGAAGAGCCCCGCAAACTTTCTGACATGATTGATGAGGTTTGCATTGCCGTTTCAAATTGCTCAAAAACCAAAACCGGCGCTCTCATTGTGTTTGAACGAAAAATGCGCTTAAATGATGTGTTAACCGGCGGCACGCTGGTGAATGCCGATATTTCTTCTGAAATGCTGGAGAACATTTTTGTGCCCAACACACCTCTGCACGATGGTGCGGTTATCATTCGCAACGAACATATTTACATGGCATCTGCCGTGTTGCCCCTTTCTTCTAATAAAAACTTAAGCAAGGAATTTGGCACGCGCCATCGGGCTGCTCTGGGCATTTCAGAAGCTGCCGACTGTGTGGCCCTGGTTGTTTCGGAAGAAACAGGAAAAATCTCTGTTATGATTAACGGTGACATGATAAGAAACCTTTCCATCGCCTCTTTAAGCAAACTTTTAAACAAAGCTTTGGCTAACGAAGCCAATGAGAAAAACAGCCCCTCTAAATTCTTTAAAGGGAGGGTTCGCCAATGAAAAAACAAATTAAAAGCGATTCTGTTCTCAAGTTCTTTTCTGCCTTCATCGCCATTTGCCTTTGGTTTTATGTGGTGCAGGTGGAAAGTCCCGAAATGGACCGTGTTGTGAAAGGCGTTCCCGTAGTCTTTACGCAAAAAGATGTGCTGGAAGATAAAAATTTGATTATTTTAAACGACGCTGAATATACCATTGATGTTAAAATTCAAGGCTCCCGTAAGTATGTGATGGAAGTTGACAACAAAAACATCACCGTGCTGGCGGATGTGGGTAACATTGGCACAACAGGACGCCATGTGGTGCTGACTAATGTTGTTCTGCCCTATGCCGGTCTTGATATTATCAATAAAAATCCCTCTACCCTGGCAATCAATGTGGACGATTTAGTCACTGTTGAAAAGCCGGTGGAGGTGCTCCCTCAGGGCACGCCGAAAGATTCGCATGTAGTTGGCACATTAAAGGCCAATCCCGAAACGGTTTCGGTTCGCGGTCCAAAGACAATTTTAGACGGCATTCAGTCCGTGGCTGCCATGGTGGATGTCGACGGCAAAACCGCTGACATCGCCGAACGGGTGCCCCTGCAGTTTTTAGGCACAAACAACAAAGAAATCACTGGTCAGCTTTTAACGGCTTCTGCCACAGAGATTGAAGTGCATGCCGAGATTTTAAAATCAAAAACCGTTGACCTTGTTCCAGTTTTCCAGGATTCTTCTTTGGGTCTTGTGGATGATTTTGTTTTAGATGACAGCAGCATAAAAAAGGTTAAAATTGCCGGTGCGCAAACACTGGTTGATAACTTAACCGCCATTAAAACCAAACCTATTTCCCTTCATGCTTTGGATGAAGACGGCAAGATTACAGTTACGCTGGATTTACCTGCAGGCGTTCGCTCTTTAGATGGCGACAGCCTGACCCTTCGCTTTTCACCAAAGCATCCTTAAGTTTATCACAGTAATGACAATTTAACTAAAAAAAGACCCAATCTTTCAGGAATTTTCCTTTACGATGGGGTCTTTCTTATTCTCTTTTAAATGTCAAAAGGATGTTTCGGCTTCTCTGATGGCATCATCTTCGTGGCACTTTTCTTCAAAAACCTTGGTTTTATCTTCTAAAGTTTTAAACACATCATAATACCGCAAGCCGAAGGTAATGAGAGATTTTGTATTAAAATGGAGATTGTCCGGATTTGAGGTTAAACCCTCTGCCGAAACAAAGCCCGTCATGGCGTTGTTTTTTGCAATAGCTTTAAGGCTTTCGTTGATGTGCACATAATTGGCTGCTCCGGACTCTGTTCCGCAGTTTTGCAGAAAGTCCCCCAAGCCGCCCAGCAGGAAAGGCACATCATAAAGGTTTAAATCCCGGCGCAAAGCCGCCATAATTTTCGTAAACTTTTCCTGATAAAAAGGATAATAATCGTCCCGGCAATCCGCCTCACCCTGGTGCCACAGCACACCTGCGATGGTGGATGTTCTTTGGGCCAGCTTGGCCATGCACACAGCGTGGTCATAAAGCAAACCGCCCTCGCACCATTGGTTTAAAGAGGTGCCCCCATCGGCACAGGGAATGATGCCAACGGTAGCACCATGCTCTTTTGCATAGCAGTCGGCAAACCACTCTGCCAAGCTGATGCCCGCAAAGGGACGGTCATAGTTAATCGGCCTGAACATAGGTTGCCATCTGCCGTTTTTCAAAACTTTCAGGCTTTCGTTTTCAATGGGCGGCTCCTCATTTAAATAGCCTCTGCCGGCCATATTCGACTGCCCGATTAACAAAAATGAATGTATCATGCTGTTTCCTCCCTTTAATATGTCTTTTCCTTTTGCTTTCAGGAAAAGGGTTATTCTTCAATGGTTTCAATTAAAAAACTGACAGGACGAAATCCGTCATTGCAAGAAATCATGGCACTGTGGGGATTTTTCATCCACCCGTCATAAAAGTTACCACCACCCTGTGCCAATTCTTTAACAAAGCCGACCATGCTGTCCCACGCCGAATCGCAAAATTTTTCGGGCTTTTTTCCATCCACTGAAACAAAGCTCTGTCCAACCTGCATATCGCAGGCATGTTCAATGGGATTTTCATATTTTTCAATCAGGTCATCATGCCGTGCCATCTTCATCACGGTTATTTTACATTTTTTCATGACGCGCTCCTCTTTTTTTGCTATGAATGTAATTGTAACACAAACCCTTTGTTTTTTCAACGGACACAGCACAAAATTTTTAGTCTGCCTTTTATTTAAGGCGCAATATTTTTCAACTTATTTGAAATTTTTATAAAACTTTTTTGAAATTTACTGTTATTTTTCCTGAAAAAACCATTTAAAAACCCTTATTCTGTGCGGTTTTGAGGACTTTTAAAAAAAATATTAAAAAAAATAAAAATTTCTCTTGACAAACAGTTTTGATTCGTGTATAATACTATCTGTCGCTAAGCGATGAACAAAAACTCTGATGGATGTACTCATTGGGCGCATAGCTCAGCTGGGAGAGCATCTGCCTTACAAGCAGAGGGTCACAGGTTCGAGCCCTGTTGCGCCCACCATGTTTCATCCAGAGTAAGGCCCGATAGTTCAGTTGGTTAGAATGCCAGCCTGTCACGCTGGAGGTCGGGGGTTCGAGCCCCCCTCGGGTCGCCAAATTTGCCTCTGTAGCTCAGTCGGTAGAGCAAAGGACTGAAAATCCTTGTGTCGGCGGTTCGATTCCACCCGGAGGCACCAACTTTATGCTTGGTTAAGATGCGGGAGTGGCTCAGTGGTAGAGCGTCACCTTGCCAAGGTGAACGTCGCGAGTTCGAATCTCGTCTTCCGCTCCAACTTAAAACTTGCTTCTAAGCCTTTAGAGGCAAGTTTTTTTGTTAACATATGATTCTTTTTAAGAGTCATTGCATATATTGATATTGTATGGCGCCATAGCCAAGTGGTAAGGCAGAGGTCTGCAACACCTTCACCCCCAGTTCAAATCTGGGTGGCGCCTCCAGAAAAAACCGTCAACTTTGATACGAAGTTGGCGGTTTTTTCAATTGTGTTTGCCTTCGGCAAATGATGTCGCTTCACTAATGATGACGCTGACGCTAATGATGTGTGCCTGACGGCACATAATGGCAAACACCACATCATTGCGAGAGAACGAGTAACATCATATTTGCGAAGCAAAGGCATCATATTGCCGTAGGCGATGCTTCATTTAAAATGCAATGCATCTTTATCGTTCTACCTTTCCAGAAAAAAGCATCACCTTTCTATTTCATAATTTACTTGTAGGGACAGGCGTCCTCGACTGTCCGTAAATTATTTCACAACGAACGAAGCGAGATATTTCACCAAAAATATATTGTGTCTATGTCAAGCGCGAAACCCTCAACGGAACAAGCTCTGCTTGTTTCGTTTTTTTATGTCAAGAACTCCGTCGCCTGCTTCTCTGCCACTCTTTTATGAGTATGTCTTTTCGTCTTCCATATATTACATTTGATATTATGTAAACCTTATGTTATTATATATACAAGCGGATATACAAAAATATATACGATTGGAGGACTCAAAATGAAAAGAATTTTAATTGCACTCATTGCCATAACACAAATGATATCAGCACTTCCCGGTTACGCCGCATCGATGGTGACCCATAAGGTTGTATCGGGCGACAGCATGTGGAAAATTGCCGTTAAATACGAGGTGGGTTTAAGCGAAATCAAAAGCGCAAATCCGCACATCGCAAACCCTGACCTGATTTATCCCGGACAGATTTTGAACATTCCGAAAACCGATTCCACAGTGACAAGCCACGAAAATGAGGTCATTCGGCTTGTGAATGAGATCAGAGCTAAAAATGGCTTGAAAACTCTTGCTACGAACTGGGAATTGAGCCGCGTGGCAAGATATAAATCACAGGACATGAAAGATAACAACTATTTTTCGCACACCAGCCCCGTTTACGGCTCCCCTTTTGATATGATTAAAAATTTTGGAATTTCCTATAGAGCTGCGGCAGAGAACATCGCCAAAGGTCAAAGAACGCCACAAGCTGTTGTGGACGCATGGATGAATTCAGCAGGGCATCGTGCAAACATTTTAAACGCCTCATATACCAAGATTGGTGTTGGCTATGTGGCTGACGGAAACTACTGGACGCAGATGTTTATAAAACAATAAAAAGATGGGCAAATAAGCGGTCTTTGACCCTTTTTTCCCTTTTTTGCTATAAAAAAAGCCCTGCTCTGCACAGTGTGCAGAGCAGGGCCAATAGGGTTTACCTGATTGAAAGAGGGCTACAATACAGTCATGTATAATGTGAGGTCACTTTCAGTTTACCCCTTTTTAAAAAGACTATACACAAACACTTCAAAAAGTTGTTCCCTCTTATTCTGTTACGGGTTCTTCGCCAGGGGTTTCGCCCGGAGTCTCCTCAGGCTGCTCAGCTACAACCGTAACTTCTTCAAAGCCGTTCTTGTCATAGGTGCTCTTCATCAGCTGACCGGTTACATTGAGATAGGCGGTGTATCCGTCAATCTGATTATAAAGCTGACAGCCTTCGGCCAGGAAAATATCTTCTTCTCCTGCCTCTTGGTATAAAACAAAGTTATCATTTTCATAGCTTAAGTAGGTCATGGTGTCACCATCAAAGCCAAAAATCATAACCATTTTGTCATCAACCACAGCATCACGGTAGGTGCCGTCCATTTCCGCTGCAATTAAAGGCAGCTTGGGCTGACCGGTTGCTTCGTCAACTGTTCCGTCAACATAATAAAGGGTGTCGCGGTGCAGGTTAAAGCCATAAACGGGACCGCTGACCAGTTTTTTCACATCGTCGCCGTTACGGTCCATGCTGCACAGCGCATTTTCAGACATTTCAATGAAGTAAATTCTTCCTTTATAATACATGAACTGGTTAATGTCAAATTCTTCAGACACGCGTTTTGCTTTTTTCTTGCCAATGGTCAGGTTATATAACCGATATTGATACATATCGCCGCCACCCTGCTGCATCATTTGTTCCTGCAGCTCCGGTGTCATGTCATCGCGAATTTCCTGCACAGCAAAATAAAGGTCGTTACCCACTAAGGCTAAATTGCCGATGAAGGCGTCTTCTCCACAATTATATAAAACTTCTTTGGTAGCACCGTCGGTGCTGATACGGTGAATTTCCTGCCCTGTAACAATGTCAAGGTAATAAACCCAGCCGTCTGACACATTTAAGAAGATACCTTCTGCATCCCCCAGGCGAACTTTTTCTCCGGTTTTCTTGCTCTCTTTATAAATAGCACACATGGGGTCGATGTAATAAATGTTTTCTTCATCAGCCGCCAAAATACCGGACTGCAACAGGTTGGCTGTGGTGTTGCCCCTTACCTCTTCTGAAATTGTTGCAATTTTTTTGTTAATACCAACGGCTGCATAGCGTTTATACGCTGCCAGCATATCGCCTTTTTTAGCAGCACTGTTACCTAAAAGATTCATAACACCAACATAGCTCAAAAACAGCAATCCACACAAAACAATCAAAGCAGCAATGCCAATTAAAGCACCAATAATCCGTTTTTTAATCTGGCGGCTACGCTCACGGCAAGCTTCTTCTTGGGCCTGCTTTTCTGCCTCTTCGGCCAGGCGTTTTTCTTCTTCTTGCTCGGCTATGGTTTTGTTTAAAGCATCACGAGAACCAAACCGGCGCATCACATCCATTTTTTCACGCTCACAGCGCACACAGCGGTCCACACCATCAAGGTTGGGACGACCGCAAACACAAATCCAATAAGGTCCTTCATCTTTAGCATAGCAGCATGCATCTTCGCCGCAGGCTGTCATAAGACGCAGTTTTTCTTCATAATCAGGCTCTGTCACTGTGATGTCCACGGGCTCTTTTTCTTTTATGTAGGGATCGCCCTCGGCAAAGTGAACCTCTAAAAACTCGGTGGTAATGTGCTTTGCCTCTTCCCATTG
>JAZNRE010000033.1:0-21569 GCA_045590535.1 Clostridia bacterium | reverse complement strand
AAGCCCCCCTCAAGATGAGATATCCATTACGTAAGTAATAAGACCCCTTGAAGACTACGAGGTGATAGGTCAGAGGTGGAAGTATGGTAACATACGTAGCTGACTGATACTAATAGGTCGATTGCTTAACCATAAAGGTTTGAGGAGTTATTCTTAGAAGAATAAGGATGTAAAGATTAAAGCAGTGTGTAGTTTTGTATGTATAATGTACATTCATATAAAATATTCCTCGATAGCTCAATGGTAGAGCACACGGCTGTTAACCGTGGGGTTGTAGGTTCGAGCCCTACTCGGGGAGTTTTTTTAAATTATATTGGCTCCATGGTCAAGCGGTTAAGACACCGCCCTTTCACGGCGGTAACACGAGTTCAAATCTCGTACGGGTCACCATATAAGGGCTTTTAGCTCAGTTGGTTAGAGCAACCGGCTCATAACCGGTCGGTCCGGGGTTCGAGTCCCTGAAGGCCCACCAAAGCAGAGAGTATGCATTTTGCATGCTCTCTGTTTTTTATTATTCAAAAGTCTAAATGTATAGAAATCACATGATTTGGAAATGAAAACAATATAAAATAAATCATAGGATGTATGTGTTATGGGCATTATTAACGAAAATTTCATGTTATATAACAACTGTGCCAAAGAGCTTTACCACAACTTTGCTGCTCCTTTGCCGATTATTGATTATCATTGCCACCTTGACCCCAAGAAAATTGCGGACAATCACAAATTCAAAAACGCCTATGAACTTTTTTTAGATGGCGACCATTATAAATGGCGGCAAATGCGCTCTGGCGGCATAGACGAAGAAAAAATCACAGGCAAAGCCGATGATTTTGAAAAATGGATGAGCTTTGCCGAAATTTTGCCCTATCTAATCGGCAATCCTCTTTATCACTGGACGGCATTGGAGCTGAAAAGATATTTCGGCATTGATGAACCCCTTTGCCGCGAGAACGCCAAAAGCATCTGGGATACCTGCAACGCCATGCTGGCAGAGGATAACATGACGACCCAGAACCTTATAAAAAATTCAAATGTCAAAATCATTTGCACAACCGACGACCCGGCAGACAGCCTAGAGCACCACATTCGTCTGCAAAACGAGGGCTTTTGTGCAAAAGTTTTTCCCACCTTTCGGCCCGACAAGGCGGTGGAAATTGGCAACGATGCCTTTGTGCCCTATGTGCATTCCTGCGGCATTAAAAACTACGAGGGACTTCTTTCCTGGCTTTGTCAGCGCATTGCATTTTTTAATGATTGCGGCTGCAAGCTGTCTGACCACGCCCTTTCTTATGTGCCTTTTGCAATTGGCGATGCAAAAAGCGTGTTTGAAAAAAGGATGAATGGCGGTCTTCTTTCACAAAACGAAGTGGATATATTTAAAACAGCCGTTCTCAAGCATTGTGCCGCCCTTTACACAAAATATGACTGGGCCATGCAGCTCCACATTGGTGCCCTGCGCAACAACAATACAAAAATGTTCAATCGCCTGGGTGCCGATACGGGTTTTGATTCCATTAACGATTTGCCCATTGCCCAAAACCTATCGGCACTTATGAACTATCTTGAAACAGAGGACATTCTGCCAAAAACCATCCTGTACACCTTAAATCCCAAGGATAATTATGTCCTCGGCACCATGCTGGGCAACTTCCAAAAAGCCCCCACATTAAGCAAAATTCAGTTTGGCTCTGCCTGGTGGTTTAACGACAACCGCGACGGTATGGAGGCGCACCTAAAGGCCCTGGCCAATTTAGGCATGCTGGGAGGATTCGTTGGCATGCTCACCGACTCAAGAAGCTTCGTTTCTTATTCCCGCCACGAATATTTCCGCCGTATTTTCTGCAATTTAATCGGCAACTGGGTGGAAAAAGAGGAATATCCCAACGATCCCAAAATGCTTAAAAAAATTATTGAAGGCGTTTGTTATGATAACGCCCAAAACTATTCTCAGTTTCATCAAAACTATTGCTTTTAACACAATAAACAACCACCCGCACAGCGGGTGGTTTTACATTTTAAGCATAGCCCTCATGCTACCGGTCACATTACATTAGCATTTTCGGTTGGCCAGCCAGTCATTAAGTCGCTACTTACCACCCATAAACGAGTTATGTAGATTGCTTTTTCCATGTAAAAGGGGTCCAGGGGCGGAGCCCCTGTGTCGTTTCGTGGGGGCATGGGGGAGAATCGAAACTCCCCCATGTTTTTGCTACTTTTGTCGCACAAAAGTAGGCCCGCCCGGCAGGGCATACAAAACGGAACGAGGTAACAAATCTCCCGTTTAACTAATACTCACACCTCATCCATCAGCTTTCGCTGACACCTTCCCCTCAAGGAGAAGGCTTAGGATTCACCGCTTAACCTATTTTGAACTTACCGATTTAGCATGATTTTCAGTATACAAAAACCGGGATTGCCTTTCGCAATCCCGGTTTAACTTTTTCATGCATCTAAATAATGACAAGCCGCAATGGCTGCTGAAGCCCCATCAGCCATAGCCGTTGTGAGCTGCCGCAAGGTTTTGCGCCGACAGTCCCCGGCCACAAACAAGCCTGCGGTTTTGGTCAAGCAGCTTTCATCTGCATCGGCATAACCTCCTTCATCCAGGGCCATAAACTGTGCAAAAAGCTCGTTTTCAGGCTTGTGACCAATGGCAACGAACAAACCGTCTAAAGCAATATCCGTTTCTTTGTTGCCGTCAGAAACGGTAATCCCTGTCAGCTTACTTTCTCCCGAAAGACCTGTGATGGTTGCCCCTAAAACAAGCTCAACATTCTCTCGCTTTTTCAGGGCCTCCACCAAGGCATAATCCCCGCGGAACTCTGTCCGCCTGTGAATGAGATAAACCTTTTGGCACAAATCAGAAAGATAAAGCGCCTCCTGCAGCGCCGTGTTGCCACCGCCGTTAACTGCAACGGTTTTATTGCGATAAAACTCGCCGTCACAAACGGCACAAAAGGAAATGCCGGCACCAATAAACTGCTCCTCTTTTTCAATGCCCAGCTTTTTGGGTGCTGCACCCGCCGCCGCAATTAAAGCTCGGCTTTGGAAGGTGCCACCAAAGGCGGTTTCAATTAAAAACCCGTCAGCGTCTTTTTGAATGCTGACTGCTTCATCCAACTCCAGCTCAGCACCATGGGACAAAACCTGCTCGGTGAGCTTATCTGAAAGCTCTAAACCCGAAACAGAGGGCATCGCCGGATAATTTTCCACCTTGGGTGACCAGGCAATCTGACCCCCAAAGGCACTTTTTTCAATCACCAAAACGCTTTTTCCTGCCCGACGGGCATAGAGTGCGGCGGTCAGCCCTGCCGGGCCGCCGCCGATTACAATTACATCATAAAGATTATTCATTGTTTACGCTCCGCACTCTGCAATATATTGTCTGATTGCGCCGGCACCGGCAAAAATGCGAGCTTCTGCGCCATCGGTTACCACCAGGGTGGGTGCCTGTGTGATGTTAAACTTCTCAACCAGGTCCTGATTTTGGCTGGCCAGTAGCTTTTCATAGCCAATGCCTGCCTTGTCTAAATAGCCACAAGCGATGCGGCAGTTGGGGCAGGTCTCGGTTGTGAAGAGAAGCACCTGCTTTTCACCGCTGGGTGCAGCTGCGCAAGCGGCACAGCTTGTCTCTTCTTCCTTTGCGCCCAAATCTCTCGGTGTCAGCACGCTGGTTTCAATGTTATATTCTTTGCGCTCTTTATATTCCTGTGTCTTACCTGCATTCCAGTTCTGTACCGGACGATAGTAACCGGTAATACGGCTATAAACCTCAGCAGCTTCGCCACAGGTGGGACAGGTGAACTGTTCACCGGTGAGGTAACCATGGTTTTTGCAAACAGAATAGGTAGGTGACATGGTGTAATAAGGCAATCTGTAGTTTTCTGCAATCTTACGCACCAGTTTTGCAGCTGCTTCCCAATCCGGCAGTTTTTCGCCCAGGAAGGCATGGAATACAGTACCGGAGGTGTAAAGAGTCTGCATTTCGTCCTGAATGTCTAACGCCGAGAAAATATCGTCGGTGTAGCCAACGGGCAGATGGCTGCTATTGGTGTAATAGGGTGCGCCACCGGCTTCTGCCGCTGTGATGATGTCGGGGAATTGCTCAACATCATGTTTAGCCAAACGGTAAGAAGTAGATTCAGCCGGGGTTGCCTCTAAGTTATAAAGGTCGCCATACATTTCCTGATAATCAGAAAGACGCTCTCTCATGTGGTTCAGCACTTTCTTGGTAAATTCCTGACAAGCTTTGGTTGTCATGTCGGCTTTCACCCAGTTCGCATTTAAGCCGGCTTCATTCATGCCCACAAGACCAATGGTGGAGAAATGGTTGTCCAAAGTGCCCAAATACCGCTTGGTGTAAGGATAAAGACCCTCATTCAAAAGCTTGGTGATAACCGTTCTCTTGATTTTTAATGAGCGTGCCGAAATATCCATCATGCGGTCTAAACGCTTGAAGAAATCAGCCTCATCCGTCGCCTGATAAGCAATACGGGGAATGTTAATGGTTACAACACCAATAGAGCCGGTGCTTTCACCTGAGCCGAAGAAGCCACCGGATTTTTTGCGCAGTTCACGCAGATCAAGGCGCAAGCGGCAGCACATAGAACGAACATCGCTGGGCTCCATGTCGCTGTTGATGTAGTTGGAGAAATAAGGTGTGCCATATTTTGCGGTCATCTCAAACAACAGCTTGTTGTTTTCAGTGGGTGACCAGTCAAAATCACGGGTGATGGAATAGGTGGGAATGGGATACTGGAAACCACGGCCGTTTGCATCGCCTTCAATCATAATTTCAATAAAGGCCTTGTTCACCATTTCCATTTCCTTCTGGCAATCGCCATAGGTGAAGTCCATCTCTTTGCCGCCAACAATCGCCGGCAGGTTCTTTAAGTCAGCGGGCACGGTCCAGTCTAAAGTAATGTTAGAAAACGGCGCCTGCGTACCCCAACGAGAGGGAGTGTTAACGCCATAAATAAAGGACTGAATGCACTGCTTCACTTCTTTATAGGTTAAGTTATCAACCTTAACAAAAGGAGCAAGGTAGGTATCAAAAGAAGAAAATGCCTGAGCGCCTGCCCACTCATTTTGCATAATACCCAAGAAGTTAACCATCTGGTTGCAGAGAGTGGATAAGTGGCTGGCAGGTGAAGAGGTAATCTTGCCGGGAACGCCGCCCAAACCCTCTTGAATGAGCTGCTTTAAGCTCCAGCCGGCACAGTAACCGGTGAGCATGGAAAGGTCATGCAGGTGAATGTCGCAGTTGCGGTGCGCCATGGCAATCTCTTCATCATAAATTTCGGTCAGCCAATAGTTCGCTGTGATGGCGCCGGAGTTAGAAAGAATCAATCCGCCAACCGAATAGGTAACGGTTGAGTTTTCTTTTACACGCCAATCAAGAACATTAACATAATTGTTAACGGTTTCTTTATAGTCTAAATAAGTATTTTTTAAATTACGGAGTTTTTCACGCTGTTTACGGTACAGAATGTAGGCCTTTGCCACACCGTCATAACCCCCGCGGGATAAAACGGATTCCACGCTGTCCTGAATGTCTTCCACAGCCACTTTGCCGTTTTTAATTTTTGACAAAAAGTCAGCTGAAACCTTCAGTGCCAAAAAGTCAATGATGTTATCTGTATAATCTGTCTCTGTTGCCTCAAAGGCTTGTTTCATGGCGTTGGCAATTTTGTTAATGTCAAAATCCACAATTTTGCCGTCGCGTTTGACGATCTGATACATATCCTTTTCTCCTTTTGTTATTTAGTGTCTGTTAATTATATCCTCTGACCCGAACCGAGGGAACATAGGGTTTGATCTGTTCTGCAAACTCATTCATTTCCTGTTCTGTAAAGGTACCCAGTCCTTCGGGCGCAAGCAGCTGGCCCGAGTCTTTAAAGCCCTGCAAGAAGTAGGCTTTGGCCCCTTCAATCCACTGTGCCAGGCGCTCTAAATCATCGCCTGTATGAATGCCTTTTACAACAGTTGTACGAAATTCATAGGTCACATGGTCTTCCATTAAAAAGTTTTTCGACTTTTCAATATCCTGCATGTCAATCTCGGAAAGGCCTATGGTTTTTGCATATTGATCCGGGGCGTTTTTAATGTCCATAGCCGCATAATCAATCAGTCCGTCACAAACGGCCTGCTTCAGCATGTCCGGCCGTGAGCCGTTGGTATCGACCTTGACCTTATAGCCCAGGTCCTTAACCTTTGCCAAAAACGCCGGCAGCTCCTTGTGGAGCATAGGCTCGCCGCCGGTGATAACCACACCCTCTAAAAGACCCTGGCGGCTTTTTAAAAATTGCAAAACTTCTGTTTCGTCAACGGTTGGCTCGGCATCCATGGGGGTAACCAGCGCTGCATTGTGACAAAAAGGACATCTGAAATTGCATCCTTTTGTAAACAAAATGCAGGCCACCGTACCGGGAAAATCCAGGATTGTGAGCTTTTGCATTGCTGCGAATTCCATGTTTTTCACTCCTCTGGGGTGACTGTTTTTCATTATAGCATATGTAGTATGTGCTGTCAACATAAAAAGTAAAAAAATACTATATATTGTGATTATTTTGCGTGGCAATTTTTACCAAAAGCTGTGTTTTTGCGATGGTTAAGGGCTTTTTAAGACCTTCAAAATAACATTACATTTCTGTAACATCGACATATTGTGGAAAAACGCAATCACCAACCCTCTCCACAGGACGACAGACACAAAAAAACGCCCCCTATGGGGTGTACTCTTAAGGATAGTAAAAGGTCGCAGTGAATTTTCACTACGACCTTTCGTCATTATAAAAACAATCCAATTCCCTTTTTAAAGGGTTGGTGTCTATGTATTCCCATATCTTTTGATAATCCTTTTCGCCACGAATGATGTGGTCGTGATATGATTTCTGCCATATTTTATCGGAGTATGTATTATGAATTTTCTTTGACACATTCATTTTTAGAAATCCTACCATTTTGTCAATAACAGAACGATGGTATTGTAGGGGCGATTCACGAATCGCCCGTTGTTCGTTATCGTTGTTAATTTCTATAATCAAATGAATGTGATTTGGCATAATAACATATTTAGGAATTGACACATGAAATCTGTCGGGTAATATTTCAATGATTTGTTTTGTATTTTCACCGTATTATGTCAATTTATTTTCGGGCGATTCGTGAATCGCCCCTACTGTCCTTAACAGTACACCTCATATAACAGAAATTTTTTCATTTTCAGGCAAAGTCCTAATGCTACCGGTTGCGCTGCATTCGTGTTTTCGATTGGCTAGCCAGTCATAGAGTCGCTACTTGCCTCCCATAAACGGGTTATGTAGACTGTTTTTCTATGTGAAGGGGTCCAGGGGCGTAGCTCCTGTGTCGTTTTGTGGGGGTATGAGGGAGAATCGAAATTCCCCCATGTTTTTTCTACTTTTGTCGCACAAAAGTAGGCCTGCCCGACAGGGCATACAAAACCGAAAGAGGTAACAGCCCCCCTGTTTAATATCGCATCCGGCTCGGCCACCACAAACAGTCCCCGAGAGAATCCCTCCACCACCTTCGGTGGTCCCCCTCCCTTTAGGCAAGGGAGGCAAAAGAGGACATTGTAAAGGAGGCTTTGTTCTTTGATGACTCTTTTTTGAACTCTGCGATGCATCGTTTTCGTTACACAAAAAAGCACCCCATATGTCGCCATAGAGGGATGCTTTTTAAAGCCTTTCGATGATTTAATCCTCAACCTTCATTAAAACCTTAACGATTTCGCCGATATAAACCTCGTGATAATCCTTTTCGGGATAGGCCGTTTCATCAATTTCGGGCAAAAGAATGCTGTCCGGTTCAATCTTGCCTGCATAGAGTTTTTTGCAGATTAAAACTAGATTGCCCTCTTCAAAATAGGGTGCCCCTTCAGCGTGAGCCACGGTCAAGCCACATGTTTTAATTTTATCCTCATCCCGCCCGCTAACACGACCAAAATGGGTCAGGGTTTTGCGGTACTCTTCCGAAAAAAAGCTGAGTGAAAACCGATCTGCCGCATCAACAAACTCCCGGGTGTACCGCTGGGGACGAATAAAGCAAAAGCTCACATTTTTGTTCCACAAAACGCCCACACCGCCCCAGGAGGCTGTCATGGCATTCACCTTGCCTTCCTTTTCCGCGCCAATGAGCATCCACTCTTTACCAATCATGGTAAAGGGATTTTTTTCAATCTGCTCCGGTGTAATTTCATAAAATTGACTCATAAAAATTCTCTCCCTGTCTTTGTTAAACATTGTTTTCTTTATTTTAAAAAAAGAATAAACAAATATACACCCCAGCCAAAAGCCCTGTCAGGTCGGCAAGCAAAGCCGCCGGTACGGTGTGCCGGGTTTTGTGGATGTGCGCCGCACCGTAATACACCGCCAGGGTATAAAAAGTGGTCTCGGTTGACCCCATAACCACCGAAGCAATGCGCCCCACCAAAGAATCAGGACCGGCGGAGGCGAGCAAATCGTTGACAATAGCAAGGGCTCCACTGCCCGAAACCGGCCGCAACAGGGCAAGAGGCATAATCTCCGGCGGAATGTGCAAAAGAGTGGTAAGGGGTGACAAAAGCCCCGTTATCCAGGCAAGCGCCCCGGAAGTTCGAAACATGGTGATGGCCACAATCAGCCCCACCAGTGCCGGCAAAATGCCAAACAAGGTTTTAAGCCCCGATTGTGCCCCCGCCAAAAAGGCATTAAAAACATCAACGCGCCGATAAAGTCCAAACCCTAAAATAATCAAAATGACCGCCGGCATAACCGCCGCAGAAAGAACCGAAAGCAACCTATCGCCGCCCCCTTTCCCTGCGTGCCATGAGCTTGGCCGCCACCACGCCCACCGTGACAGCCACTAAAGAGCAAATCCAAACCGGCACCACAATGGCAAAGGGTGCCGTTGAACCGGCTGCCGCCCGCAAGGCAATCACCGTTGTGGGCAAAAGGCTGATGGAAGCCGTGTTAATCACAACAAACATGCACATTTCATCAGTGGCACAACCCGGATGGGGATTTATTTTTTCAAGCTCTGCCATGGCAGCCAGCCCCAAAGGCGTTGCCGCATTGGAAAGGCCCAAAAAATTGGCCGTCATGTTCATAACCATGGCCGTAACCGCCGGGCTCCCTGCCGGCAACCGGGGGAAAAGCAGCTTTGTCAGGGGACGGATGAGCCTTGCCAGCTTCTCTGTTAATCCCGCCCGTTTCGCCACTTCCAGCATCCCGGACCAAAAACACATCATGCCCAAAAGGGAAAAGGCCATTTTCACCGCATTTTCTGCGCCCTCTAAAGCGCTTTGTGCCACAATCTCGGTGCGACCGCCCAAAAAAGCGAACAAAACCGACACCATAATCATGCCACTCCAGATATAGTTCATCATAATTGCCACCTCTTTACTAAACTATGAAAAGGCAGCATATTATATGAACAGACGAAAAGGGTTCACGCCCCAAAAGCAAAAAGGGGCGCCGGCGCCCCTTCTTCTATTCTTTTAAATAAGCCTTCAGCGCCTCTTTTAGCCGCTCTGCCGTTTCCGGCACAGAAAGAGCTCCGGGGACGGTAAGGTCTGCATATTTTTCATAAAGAGGACGACGCTTTTTATCCATTTCAAACAGCCGGTTTTGGTTTTGCGCCAAAAGCGGGCGTTTTTTTAAGTTAATCTTTTTTAAAATGGCTTCGGGGGAACGGTCTAAAAACACAATCAAACCATTTTTCCCAAGATGTGCCATGTTTTGTTCATCCAGCACCACACCGCCACCGGGGGCAATGATTTTGCCCTCCGCCGTCGACAGCGCCTCGGCCGTTTCCGTTTCCAAACGCCGAAAGTAGGCTTCCCCTTTTTCTTCAAAAATTTTGCTCACGGGCATGCCTTCTTTTTTTTCAATATATTCATCCATATCCACAAAGGTTTTGTGAAGATTTTTGGCCAGCGTCCGTCCCACCGTGCTTTTGCCACAGCCGGATAAGCCAATCAACACAATGTTACGCTTCATGAAAAATCTCTCCATTTCTTTTGCCCTCTGCACCTTTTATTTTTTCAGGGCTTCATAGTCCTGCCAAAAGTTGCCGTAAGACTTTGCCACACACTCGCTGCCCAAAATGGTCACTTCCCCCGAGGCAACAGTTGCCCCAATGGCTGCTGCCATGGCTATGCGGTGGTCGTTGTGGCTATCAATAACACATCCTGAAAGAGGGGTTTTACCCACAATGGTCAGGCTGTCGGCCCCTTCAATAACCTGCGCACCAAATCGGGTAAGCATGTCCTTTGTTGTTTGCAGGCGGTCACTTTCTTTAATCCGCAGGCGTGCCGCACCGGTTAGGTGGGTTGTGCCTTCTGCCTGGGTGGCCAAAACAGCTAAAACCGGCACCAGGTCCGGAATTTGACTCACATCCAAATCGATGGCCTTTAGCGGCGAACCAAACTGACGGATAACCGAAAGAATGGCTCTGTCTCCCTGGCATGAATCCTCTGAAAGCCCCTGCACCTCCACACCACTGCCCATAGCATTGGCACAGAGGAAAAAAGCGGCTTGGGAATAATCCCCTTCCACCCGCATGGAGTGGGGCTTATAAATCTGTCCGCCGGGAATGTAATAATGTCGATTGTCTCGTCTCTCAATTTGAATTTGAAAGCGGGATAAAATATCCAAGGTCATGTCAATGTATCCCACCGACTCTGCTTCTGTGGTTAAGGTAATGGTGCTGTCGCCGGCAAGAAGGGGCAGGGCATAGAGCAATCCGGTGATAAACTGGGAGCTTATGTTGCCGGGCAGTGCATAGTCCCCGGCGCAAAGCTTGCCACAGAATGAAACCCGATCCGGTGTGCGCTCATAGGTAATGCCAACTTTATCGCAAATATCAAAATAGGGGTCTAAGGGGCGCTCTAACAACCGACCCCGACCTGTAAAATGCACCTTTTTTCCCAAGGTTAACGCCAGGGGAATTAAAAACCGAATGGTAGAGCCCGATTCGTTGCAGTCAAAGGTCAGCTCTTCTTCCTGGGGCACTTTGGTCTCCTCCGCCTTTAGCACGCCATCGGCAAAAGAAAGGGTTGCAAAGCAAGCCATGGCCTGCATGGTGGCACGAATATCTTGTGAAAGAACCAAGTTTTCAATTTGCGAACCGCCACCGGCCAGTGCCGCCGCCATAACGGCCCGATGTGCCTGGCTTTTTGAAGGTGGCACGCAAACGGTGCCCGCAAGCCGTCCGGGCGTGATTATCTGTTCCATGTTAAACCCTCTGTTTCTCTAATATGATAACAGCAGAGAATCAGGCACAAAGTGTGCCGACACTCTGCCTTTTGTGCCATCTGTCGCAAGATTGCACCCAATTTCTCTTAAAAGGCATAAACACCTTGTTTTTCCTTTTTATTCCCTTTGTTTTCATACGCTAATCGTATCACATCCCTTTGTTTTTTGCAAGAATTTTTTCCACTTTTCTGCATTTTAACCACATTATTTCATTTTTTTCCTTGACTTTACAGCCGTTTTCGTTTACAATTATATTTTACTACATATAATAGGTGGTGGTCTTGTGGAAAACAACAGTATGTTTACAAAAGCACTGGAGACTTTTGAGTCAACGGTTTTAGAAAATGTGCACATTGCACCAGAGTCTTACAATAACTATAAGGTGAAAAGAGGCTTACGAAACAGCGATGGCACCGGCGTTTTGGCCGGTCTCACAGCCATTGGTAATGTTCACGGTTACATTGTGTCTGAAGATGAAAAGGTCGCTGATGAAGGTCGCCTTTTGTATCGTGGCATTGATGTTTATGACATTGTTGCCTCCTGTGAGCATGAGCACCGCTTTGGCTACGAAGAGGTTTGCTATCTGATTTTGTTTGGCAAGTTGCCCAACAAAGCAGAGCTGGATGCTTTTAATCAGCTTTTGAGCACCCTGCGCCCCGTACCGTATGATTTCCGTGAAGATGTTATTATGCGGTGCCCCAGCCCCAACATTATGAACAAGCTGACCCGTGCCGTTTTAACCAATTATTCTTATGATGATGCCGCTGACGATACCAGCCTTTCAAACCTTATCCGTCAGTCCATGCTGCTGGTTGCCCGTGTTCCCACCATGGTGGCCTATGCGTATCAGGCCAAGCTGCATTATTATGATGGCAAAAGTCTTTATATCCATCATCCGCAGGAAAAACTTTCAACGGCTGAAAACTTTTTATATATGATTCGTGACGATAACCAGTTCACCCGCCTGGAGGCTGAAATTTTAGATTTAGCCCTGATTCTGCACGCTGAACACGGTGGCGGTAATAACTCTGCCTTTGCTACCCGTGTGGTGTCCTCTTCCGGCAGTGATACCTATGCCGCCATTGCGGCAGCCCTGGGCTCGCTTAAAGGACCTCGTCACGGCGGCGCCAACGAAAAGGTTATGGGCATGATTGAAGACTTTAAAAATAACCTCGAAAACATCAATGATGCCGACCAGGTTGCTGAATACATTGAAAAAATCCTGCGAAAAGAGGCCTATGACCACTCCGGCTTAGTCTACGGCATGGGCCATGCCATTTACACTTTGTCAGACCCCCGAGCCGTTCTTTTAAAGAAAAAGGCTCAGGAGCTGGCACAGCTGACAGGTAACGAAGAAGAATTCCGGCTTTATTGCCTCATTGAAGAGCTGACCCCGCAGATTTTTGCAAGAATGCGTGGCTCTAAGGTGATGTGTGCCAATGTGGATTTATATTCCGGCTTTGTGTATAAAATGCTGCACATTCCCCCGGAACTGTACACCCCCATGTTTGCCATTGCCCGCATGGCCGGCTGGTGTGCACACCGAATGGAAGAAGTGCTCTATGGCGGCAAAATTATTCGTCCGGCTTATAAAAGCGTTACCAAAGTCCACGAATATATCCCCATTAGCGAACGCTAAAAGAAAAGGTTACAAAAAACCACCCGTGTCACTTCGCACGAGTGGTTTTCTTTACACAATAAAACGGTGCAGCCTAAAGCTGCACCGTTTTTTCATTCCATTTGTTATTCTGCATTTCCAAAGGGATTGCCGCAAGCAGAGCAAAAAGCCGCTTCATCCTGGCAAACCTTTTCACAATGAGGACAGATTTTTTTGTTTGCCAGCTCGGCCAGCTTGGCCTCTTGCTGCGCCAAAAGCTCACGCAGCTCATCAATTTTCACAACCAACGCCTCGGCCTCGCCGCCGGACATGTCATCACCTTTTGCCGCCAAATAGGCCAACTCGCCCAATTTTTCATAATTTAGCTTAATGGCATTTTTTGTGTCACCAACGGCTAACTTTATTTTTGTAAGCTCCACCAGTTCTCCTGATTTTTTAACAGCCACATTCATTCTGCTTTTTAATTCTGAAAAAAACCGTTCCATACTGTTTGCTCCTTTCTGACATTTCTGTCACCTTTTGGCCTTTTCTAATTGTATTGTATCACATCAAAAAGCATCCGTCAAGGCAGAATGCACCTATAAAAATCCAATATAATTGTATTTTTATGTTGTTTTTTGGAAAAATAGCTTGATTTTTCTTGGACTTTGTTGTATAATAAAGCAAAGAGTACAAATTTTTTTGATTGGAGGGCCACTTATGAATCAAGATTCACAGTCTTCTCTTTCTTTTAAATTAAAAATGTTGCGTTTAGAAAGCGGCAAATCGCAAGAGCGTCTGGCAAAAGAGCTGGGCATCTCTCGCAGTTGCCTTGCCAATTATGAAACCGGCAACCGCCAGCCTGATAACGACATGCTGGTGAAAATTGCCGATGTTTTTCATGTCATGACTGATTATTTAATGAACAAAACCACTCTGCGCCGCCTTAATTTGTCCGATAGTGAAATGCAGAGTTTGGTCAATCAAAAATCCGTTTTAGAAGGTTGCGGCAAGCAGCTTAATCTTTCGCTTCTTTCAGCGGACGGTCGCATGGCTGTTATGCGCTATTTCCATTATATCGAAGCCTCTCTTCGCTCAAAAAAAGACAGCTCTTTTTCATCATAACGCAGCCGGAGCCACCTTTTAAAAAGCTGTCTTTTTCTAAAAATCTTTTTTATCTATGCCCTGGGATGTGCTTTTTTATACACATCTTTCAGTTTATTGTTCACAAGCTCAACATAAATCTGGGTTGTGGCAATGTCGGCATGTCCCAGCATGGACTGAATGGAATGCAGGTCTGCCCCGTTTTCCAAAAGATGCGCTGCAAAGGAATGGCGCAGGGTGTGAGGTGTGATGGGTGTGCTGATGCCCGCCTCTTCGGCATATTGTTTTAACAGCTTCCAAAAACCCTGCCGGGTCATTTTTTGTCCCTGCATGTTCACAAACAGCGTTTCTTCCTGGCTGTTTTTCACCAAAATGGGTCGCACCTTTTGTATATAAGCGGTCAAAGCCTCTGTGCAGATTTTGCCAATGGGGATAATTCGTTCCCGTCCGCCGCTGGTGCAATGAATAAAACCAAGGTCTAAATTCACATCCGAGTTTCTCAGCTCAATCATTTCCGTCACGCGCATGCCGGTTGCATATAAAAGCTCCAGCATGGCTTTATCGCGAAATCCTTTTAAATCTGTGTTAGCAGGCTGTTCCAGCAGGCGCTCAATTTCTTCCGGCGTCAGCACCTGGGGCAGCTTTTTTTCAATCCGGGGCGCTTTAATGCCCATGGCCGGATTTGCCTCAATGGCACCCTGGGCAATCAAATAGGCATAAAAAGCCTTTAAGCTTGCCAGACTTCTTGAAACGGTGGCAGCGGCACGCCCTGCCTTTTTCATTGTTTGCAAGTAGCGCTCCAGCGCCTTGCGCCCTGCAAAAACAGGGTCAATCCCCACCTCTTCTGCATATTGTAAAAAGGCGGTTATGTCCCGCCGATATGAATCCAGCGTGTTTTTTGTGAGTTTTTTGTTTTTATCTAAATATCGAATAAATTGATGCAGCAAATCAGCCATTGTAAATCCTTTCTCTAAGACCTTCTCCTATGTATATAACCCTGAAATTAACCCAATAAAAAGGGGCTCAATGTATGCTTGCAAAAGGCTTGAAAGAACAGCCACGGCAAACAAAATTCCCATTTTGCACAAAAGGGAAACCACTTTTTTTCGAAAGCTCTGCTTTTCTCTAAAAAGCCCAAGCGAAAATTGCAGACACAAGGCAAAAAGCAGCCCGTAACACGGGCCGGATAATAAATAGTGGGGCAGCATGCCGGCACAAAAGAATAGCAGCGTCCGCACCCCATAAAGCCGGAACAAAAACATCACCGTAAAGGTCTGCATAAAGCTGCAAAACGCCCCATACACAACAATAAATGGTGCGCCAATCACCATAACCGAGCACAAAAACAAAAAAACAAAGTTTTTTCCGTGCATGAGCAGGGCGGTTTTCAGCAGCGCCCCAGAATCGGCACCACTTTCACCAATGGCTTGAAAAAAATCCTTTAAGTATAAAAGCATTTCCTCGCAGGCTGCCTTTGGCATGGTTAGAGCCGAAACAGTTGCCAGCGCCATGCCCACCACAAAGGAAACCATCATCCAAATATAGACCTTTTGCTCAGCTTCGGCAAAGGAAAGAGCCCGTCCCGACCAAGATTTGACCGTTCTCAAAAAATCCCTTCTTTCTTATCACAAGTGTTCTTTTATAGCTTATGATGCGAAAGAGAAAAAAATGCCTTCTTGTCCACTTTGCCGTTCTTTTTTTCCTTTTTGTCTTGCTTTAGAGCCCTTGACCACGGGGCAAAAATTGCGGTATTTTTCCATTATAGCGGAACTTTTATGAAAAAGCAAGGTAAAATTTCTTTTTTGCAAGATTTTTTATGCTTTTTCCTGAGAGTTTCGCAAGATTGCCTGCGCCACACGAATGCCGTCAACGGCAGCGCTCATAATACCGCCGGCATAACCGGCCCCTTCCCCTGCCGGATATAAGCCCGAAAGGCTAACGCTTTCGCAATCCTCCGTTCGTAAAATGCGCAGGGGAGCGCTTGTTCTTGTCTCCGGTCCCGTGAGCACGGCATCGGCACTTGCAAAACCTTCTATTTTCCCACCAAATTGTGTAATGCCCCGTTTCAGCATAGAAACAATGGGGCGGGGGAAAAGTTGTGATAAATCCTGCATCACCACAGATCCGGTGTAACTGGGCTGCACCTTGCCAAAAGGCATCAGGCGCCCTTCCATAAAACCGCCCACGGTTTGCACAGGGGCACCCTTGCCCTTGGTCATGGCAAAGGCTTTTTGCTCCAGCTGGCGCTGAAACGCCACACCCGCTAAGGGATGGTCGTCTTTAAAATAGCGACTGTCTACATTGACACACAGGGCCGCATTGGCATTTTTTTCGTTTCGTGCCCGACAGCTCATGCCGTTGGTCACAATGCTCCCCGGCTCTGAAGCCGAGGCCACCACCAAGCCACTGGGGCACATGCAAAAGCTGTAGCAGGCATCGTCACCCTCCCGGTAAGACAGCTGATAATCCGCTGCTCCCAATTTGGGATGACCGGCAAAATCCCCATACATCGCCCGGTCAATATCTTCCTGCAGGTGTTCAATGCGCACACCCACTGAAAAAGGCTTTTGCACCATGGATATGCCCTGATGATACAGCATCTCATAGGTATCTCTTGCGCTGTGACCAATAGCCAAAATCAAATGACTGCAGGGAATCTCTTCACCATGAGAAGTTTTAATCCCAATAAGATGACCATTTTTTATAGCAAGCCCTGTGAGTGCCGTTTCAAAACGAAACTCACAGCCCAGCTCAATGAGATAGCTACGAATGTTTTGAATCACCTGCCGCAGCACATCGGTGCCAATGTGGGGCTTTGCCTGATATAAAATGTCGCCATCTGCACCAAAGCGGTGAAAATCTTCTAAAACCTGCTTACTCCGCGGGTCACGGATTCTTGTGGTCAGCTTGCCGTCTGAAAAAGTGCCGGCTCCGCCCTCACCAAACTGCACATTGGTGTTTGTGTCAAGGGGTCCGCCCTGCCAATAACGCTCCACCGCCTCGGTGCGCTTTTCCACCGTTGCACCTCGCTCCAAAATCAGCGGTGGCGCTCCGGCACGGGCCAAGGTCAGGGCACAAAACAAGCCGCAGGGTCCTGTTCCCACCACAATGGGGCGGTCTTTTAAGCCACTCACAAATGGTGGCTCCGGCTCTTCATCGGGCAAAAGCAGGATGTCGGCAGAGGACGGAAGCCCCTGCTGATGTAAAAGGACCACCTCCACGCTGTAAACCAGGCTCACTTGTTTTTTGCGGGCATCCACAGACCGTCGCACAATGCGAAAGTCCTCTATGTCCGTTTCTTTTTTATTCAGTTTTTTTAATGCCGCCCGGCGAATCTCTTCAGTTTCTGCATCCGGCGACAGTTTAATGTTATTGATTCGAACCATCATGGCTTTCGCCTCTTTCATTAGTCTATTCCTTATTGTACAGAAAAAGCCTTCATAAGTCAATATAAGCCGCAGAAATAACACAAATCACCCGACCCTTTTTCCGCTACTTTGCCCCATGGCAGAAATTGGAGTGCATAATTTCAATGCTTTTCAGGAACTTTTTAAAGTCGCCTGTCGTATAAAGAGTATCAGCACGGCGCTCGAACATGATAAATGACATACCATGAAACAGCTTGACCTTACTTGACCAGGCTGTTTTGTTTTGCCCATACCAAGACATTATGTAAACCAAATCAAAAAGCTTGACCTCTTTGCCGACAAAAAAGAAAAAGAAAAAATTTTTTTGAGGAGGACTTTTTTCATGACTATTTCAAAAAAACTTCTTGCCGGCATTCTTTCTGCGGCAATGACCATGAGCGTAGCCATCTCCAGTTTTGCAGCAGTGCCCAGCGACGCTGTTGGCTCTCCTTACGAAGAGGCAATTGAAACCCTGGGTGCGTTAGACATTATGATTGGTGACGACGACGGCGCTTTTCGTCCCACCGCAACCATTAAGCGTTCTGAATTTGCAAAAGTAGCTGTAACAGCTATGGGTCTTGGCAATGTAGCCGAGGCTTCAGGCCATAAAACAAAATTCCCTGATGTTGTTGAAAACCATTGGGCAAACGGTTATATCAATGTAGCAACAGAGCAGGGCGTCATCATTGGTGATGACCAGGGCAACTTCCGTCCTGACGATTCCATTTCCTACGCCGAAGCAATGACCATGCTGGTGCGAATCACCGGTTTTGAGCCGGCTGCAGAAGCCAAAGGCGGTTTCCCGGGCGGTTATATGGTCATCGGTTCTCAAAACGGCATTTCTAAAAACGCCGTTGCAAATGCAAACGATGCCGTCATTCGTGGCATGGTTGCACAAATGACCTTTAATGCTTTAACCATTAAAATGATGGAGCAGACAGGTTTCGGCAGCGATGTGCAATATGAAATCGTTGACAAAACCCTGCTGCAAGATGTGTTAGATGTTGAAAAAGGCAGCGGTCAGATTCAGGCTGTGGGCATTAGCAGCATCACTGGCTCAAGCTCCCTGCGTGATAACGAAGTGCGCATCGGCGACCGTGTTTTCACTGTTTCCGAGCGTGCCCTGCCTGCTGTTCGTAATCTTTTAGGCTTTAATGTAACTTACTATGTGGCAGAAAGAGCCAGCGGCGACCACGAACTGATTTTAGCCCGTGCCGAAAAGAACAAAAACAACGCCATCACCGCTTTAGCCGGCAGCGTTGAAACCGTAACCACAGAAGAAGGCAAAAACACAATTGTTGAATATTGGGTTGACAAAGAAAACGATAAAAACACCAAAACTCTGGTGCTCTCTTCAAAAGCCCAAATGCTTTACAATGGTAAAGCCGCAAGCTTTGATGCAGCTCTGTTAAAACCCGAATCCGGCCGTGTAACCTTCCTGGATATTGACGGTGACGATGTGCATGATTTAGTGTTTGTAACCTCTCTTACCAACATTGTTGTTGAAAGCGTGATTGCAAACAGCCATAAAATTACCGATAAGTATGGCAATCCTTCATTGGTGCTCGACCCCGATGATAAAGAAGTTAAATTCACCTTAACCCGTGGCGGTCAGATTATCTCCCTTTCTGACCTTTCTGAATGGGATGTGTTAAGTGTGGCTAAAAGCGTTGATGGAACCATTCTTTCCATCGAAGTTTCCAGCACTAAAATTACCGGTAAGGTAGAAGAAATCGAAGGCGACAAGCGCACCATTAACGGCGTGCAGTATGAAATTGCCAAAAACTATAAAGAAGACATTAAACTGGCCGACGAAGGCACCTTCTATTTAGATGTTGAAGGCAAAATTGCAGCAGTTGACACAGCCAGCACTCTTTCTTCAAACTATGCTTACGCTGTTGATGCCGGTCTTTCCACAGGCTTTGACCAAGTTTTAGAAGTGAAATTCTTTAACAAAGACGGCGAAGTTGTTATTGTAAAATCCGGCGAAAAAATCAGACTCAACGGCACCTCCGGCAAAACCCCTGCTGAAGTTCTTGAAAAACTGCAGGATGGCGAAGGCAACATGGTGCCCCAGCTGGTCACCTATGAACTGAACTCTAAAGGCGAAATCAGCCAGATTAACACAGCTAAAGATTTAACCGAATCCGGCGCTGTTGATAAAAACCACTTCTCCCTGAATGCGCAGGGCGAAATGACCTACAAAAAAGCCTCCGGCAAGCTGGGTGCTTACCGCATCACCGGCAGCACTCTGGTGCTGAACATTCCCGAAGGCGAAACCGACCCCGAACAGTATGCCGTTGAAAAGGCCGACTTCTTTGAAGATAACGAGCCTTATGAAGTGTTTGTTTACGATGTAGCTGAAGATTTCAGCGCAAAGGTTGTCATTGTGACAAGCTCTACAGCCGAAGCAAGCATTGAGGCGCCCATTGCCGTAATCGACCAGATCGCTACCATTCACAATGCAGCTGGCGAAAATGTTGAAAAGCTCTATGCTTACCAGAACGGCGAGCGCGTATCCTTTGAAACCGACGGTCTTGGCATCTTGGTGAACGAAGAAGGCCAAACCCTGAAAAAAGGTGACATTGTTCAGTTGAAGCTCAACACCAAAAATCAGATTACCGGCATTCGTGTTCTCTTTGAGGCTGCCAAAAAATCCACTGAGTTTGCAACAACAATCGGTGATGACCTTGACCTGATTTATGGTCGTGTAACCAAGAAGTTCCCCGGCTCTATCAATGTTCAGGTTAACGAAAACTCTGTTGTAAACTACAGCTTAGAAAATGTTACAGTTTACGAGCTGAACACAAGTAAAACCACCAATACAATTCGTGTGGTTGATGCAAACGAAATCACACAGTATGACGATTTAGACCCCAGCCGCGTCTTAATCAAAATGTATAAAGATGTGGTACAGGAAATCGTTATTGTGAAATAATTATAGCCGACCAATCAATAATATATCACACCTCTAAAAAAGAAGGGGCAGCGCCTATGGCACTGCCCCTTCGACCTTTATTTATTCTGATGCTTTTTCGCTTTGCTCTTTTGCCCTGCGCTCTTTTTCTTCCATCGCTAACTGATAATCATAAAACATCTTAACCGTAATGGCTCCCTCAAGAGGCAGTCCGGAAAGATCAAGCACCTCCATGTTTTTCATCTCTTCTTCTGTATATGGCATAAAAATCCCTCCATAATATATTTTATATGTTTAGTATATCACACAATTCTTCTGTTTGCAATACATTTGTTATGCATACAATAAAAATATCTTTATATATAATTGTATTGCAGAGGTGATTTTATATGGAAAAATTTAAAATTCCTTCTATTCCGCCCACAACAAATAAATGCATACGATTTCCCAATGATGTAATTGAGCATGTAGAAAAGGTCATTAAGGGTAAAAATTGTACCTTTACTGCATTTGTTGTTGAGGCCGTGAGGGTAGCGCTTAAAAATATTGAAGATGAAAAATAATCTCCCAAAACGCAAACCAACCCGGTTAAAAGGATATGATTATTCTTCGCCGGGTGCATATTTTGTAACCATTTGCACCAAAGATAAAAAACCCTTGTTGTCCAAAATCGTAGGGGACGGCGTCCTCGACGTCCCGCAAAATATTTTAACGCCTTACGGTCAAATTGCAGAAAAATACATTCACCAATTAAATGCATTTTTCAACCATGTTTCTGTAGATAATTATGTCATTATGCCTAATCACATACATCTTTTGCTGTTAATAACGGATGAAAACGGGACGTCGAGGGCGCCGTCCCCTACAAATTCTGTTTTGGCAAAATTCATTTCTACTTTTAAAAGATTTTCCAACAAAGAGTTTGGTGAGAACATTTGGCAAAGGTCATTCCACGACCACATCATTCGTGGCAAAGAAGATTATCAAAAAATATGGGAATACATTGATGCCAATGCCTTAAAATGGGAATAGGATTGTTTTTACAATAACGAAAGGTCGTAGCGAAAACGCTACGACCTTTTCATTTTTCATTCCCCTGTAATGCATTTGCCTTACACACCGCTGTAGGCTGAAAAGCCCCCATCAACGGGAATCACCGTTCCGTTAACAAAAGAGCATGCCTCGGGGCACAAAACCCACAAAAGCGTGCCCACCAGTTCCTCCACCTCACCAAATCGGCTCATGGGTGTTTGTGATAAAATCTTTTCTGTGCGCGCCGTGGGTGT
>JAZNRE010000032.1:0-82001 GCA_045590535.1 Clostridia bacterium | reverse complement strand
GGGATAAAAATCCTGCACCTGCTCGGGACGGATTTTTTCCTTCCGCAAATAGATAGCCAGCTGGATAGCTTCTGAAAGGGTAGAGCCCGAAGTCGGATCGTAGCCATGTCGTTCTGTGAGCCAAGGAGTTGTAGTGGGGATTTGTCTTCCTAAGACCGCTTGGCCTCCGACTTGGGATAAAAATCCTGCACCTGCTCGGGACGGATTTTTTCCTTCCGCAAATAGATAGCCAGCTGGATAGCTTCTGAAAGGGTAGAGCCCGGATGTCCGGACATCAGGTAAGGCACTAGATATTGCTCCTTGCCCAAAGCCTCATTTAAGGCTTTATATTTCTTTCGAAAGGCCTCATAAACACTGTGCTTTGGCTTGCCCATAGCGGCTAAAACCGAATCGGAGATATGCTCAGGGGCAACCTTGAGCTGTCCACTGACATGATGTTTTAAAAGGTCTTTAAAAAAGGAATCGTTTTTATCCGCCATTAAATAGTCAAAACGAATACCGGAGCGAATAAAAACCTTTTTAATATAAGGTAGAGTGCGCAGCTTTTTCAGCAATACGGCATAGTCCGTGTGGTCAACGGTCATAGCCTTGCAGGGTGAGGGATATAAACAACGCTTGTTACGGCAAGTGCCCTCTGTCAGCTGTTTATCGCAGGCCGGACGGCGAAAGTTTGCCGTGGGACCGCCTACATCGTGAATGTAGCCTTTAAAATCAGGTAAGTCTTTTAAAATCTCAGCTTCTCTTAAAATGGAATCGTGGCTTCGGGATGTTACCGCCCGCCCCTGATGAAAAGCAAGAGAGCAAAAGTTGCAAGAGCCAAAACATCCACGGGACGAGGTAATGCTAAATTGCACTTCAGAAAGCGCCGGTACGCCGCCAAGTTCATCATACATAGGATGGGCACGGCGGACATAGGGCAGTTCATAAACTGCGTCCAGCTCTTTCGTGGATAAGGGCGGCATAGGTGGATTTTGCACAAGATACCGGTTGCCGTGAGGTTGTACCAATGTTTTGCCCCGCAGGTGGTCCTGTTCATAAAACATGGTGCAGGTTGCCTGGGCATATTGCTTTTTGCTTTCGGCAACGGCTTCAAAAGAGGGGAGCATAACAAAGTCTGACTGTATATCATCCAAAGAGGCTGCGGCATAGCAAGTGCCCCGGATGTGCCGCAGTTTTGAAACAGGATTTCCTGCGGCTAAAGCGTTGGCAATTTCTGTAATAATGGCCTCACCCATGCCGTAGGCTAAAAGGTCTGCACGGCTGTCAAATAAAATGGAACGCCGCACCTGGTTCTGCCAGTAGTCATAATGCGCCATTCGGCGCAGGCTGGCTTCAATGCCGCCAATGACAATGGGCACACCGGGAAAAGCTTCCCGCACACGGTTTGAATAAACCAAAACAGCGCGGTCAGGTCGTTTGCCAGCCACGCCGCCTGGAGAATATAAATCCTGACTGCGGGGCTTTTTGGCAGCGGTGTAATGGGCAACCATTGAGTCTAAGTTGCCGGCGCCGATAAACACGCCCAATTTTGGGCAGCCAAGCTTCATAAAATCGTCTGTGTTGTGCCAGTCAGGTTGGGCAATCACGCCAACACGATAACCGGCGGCGGTCAGCACACGGGTGATGACCGAAACGGCAAAGGAAGGGTGGTCAACATAGGCATCACCGGAGATGTATAAAAAATCCGGCGCATCCCAACCCAATGCCTGCATTTCTTCTTTAGTAACCGGTAAAAATCCGGCGTTTATTCCCATCATGATTGAATGCTCATTTCAAGATAATCTTCTTTCGAGAGTAATACCTCACGGGGTTTGCTGCCGTCCTGAGGTCCAATCCAGCCCCGTTCTTCCATTTGATCAACAATGCGGGCAGCACGGGAAAAACCAATTTTTAAACGACGCTGGAGATAGGATGCTGAAATTTTGCCTGTGTCCACGGCAATTTCAATAGCACGGGGCAAAAGCTCATCATTGTCGCCGGCATCATGGTCGTTATCGGCAATGGTAACAGTTTTGCCGTTTTCGATTTTTTCAATAATGTCCTCATCATAGTGAGCGGTAGAGCCACTTTTAATAAACTCAACCACACGCTCAACTTCTTTGTCAGAAATGAATGCACCCTGTAAACGAGTGGGTTTAGCAGAACCCACAGGGGCAAAGAGCATGTCACCACGACCCAAAAGCTTGTCCGCACCGCCGGTATCTAAAATGGTACGGCTGTCTATCTGCGATGAAACAGCAAAGGCAATTCGTGAAGGAATGTTTGCCTTAATAATACCTGTGATAACATCAACAGAGGGTCTTTGGGTTGCAATAACCAAATGCATGCCGGCAGCACGAGCCATCTGCGCCAGGCGGCAGATAGAATCTTCCACCTCTTTGGGTGCTACCATCATCAGGTCAGCCAGCTCATCAATGATAATGACAATGTGGGGCATGGTATTTTCCTGACCGGATTCTAAAATCATTTCATTATAGCCCTTCACATCGCGCACATTGTATTCGGCAAACATGGCATAGCGCCGTGTCATTTCCTGCACAGCCCAATAAAGAGCGCCGGAAGCACGCCGGGGGTCTGTCACAACGGGAATCATTAGGTGGGGAATGCCGTTATAAACATTCAACTCAACCACCTTGGGGTCAATCATTAACAGTTTGACTTCGTTGGGGTCTGCCTTGTAAATAAGACTTGTAATCAAAGTGTTGATGCATACACTTTTACCGGAACCTGTGGCACCGGCAATAAGCAAGTGGGGCATTTTGCCCAAATCAACAACAACATTTTTGCCGGTAATGTCTTTGCCCAGTCCAAAAGCAAGCTTAGAGGGGAAGCGGGCAAATTCATCCGAATCCAGCACCTCGCGGATGCTGACGGTGGAAACAGTTTTGTTGGGAATTTCAATGCCAATGGCTTCACGACCCGGAATGGGTGCCTCAATACGCACGCCGGTAGCGGCTAAACGCAGGGCAATATCATCGGAAAGACCCACAAATTTGCTGACTTTAACACCATCGCCCGGTTTTAATTCGTAACGGGTAACAGTGGGGCCTTTGCTCACATTTAAAAGTTTGGCATCCACATTAAAGTTTTTTAGTGTGGCAATGAGCTTTGTGGCTGTTTCTTTAAGCTCGGCCCGTGAATCAAAGCTGTCATCGTCGTTTGTGGGATTGTTAAGCAAGGAGAAATCGGGATATGTATACGGAATTTTTTCAAAGGCTTCGTCTAATTCCTTTGTCATTTCAGCTTGTTCTTCTTCGGTCAGGGGATCAACCTTTTCCTCGGCTGGTTTTGTTTTTTCAAGCTCTTCGTCCTCTGCGTCAGAACCAATGGTAGATTTGGTAACCACGGGGGATGAGGGTTTGGTAGCTAGTTTTGACTCTTCGGGCAGAACCTTATCCAAAAGGGCATCTATATCCTTAAAGTCATAGGCGGGTTCATCCAAGGGATCCTCATCAATGGAAATATTTCGAATGGCCTCCGGGATGTAGGTTACATCATCATAAGGTTTTTTAATGATTTTGGATTTCACATCGTCGGCACTATCACGGGCCACCTCTTCATCGCTGAAGTTTGCCATGGTGCTTTTTTGACCAATAGCCATCTGTTCACCGGTCTTGTTTTGCGCCCGTGCTTCTTCAGCCGCTTTTTTCTGCACGGTTTTAACATCCATAAAGCAACGGACGATCAAACGGAGCAGCGCCTTTAATGGTGACCACTTGGTTAAAATCATAATGAGCACCAAAAGGAAGGTAATCAAAATAATGCCCGCAGCAATTTTGCCTGCAGTGTTGGCAAAAATGTCACACAAAATGCCACCGATAACACCGCCGCCATAGCCATAAGTTCCATGATTCCAATAACCCTGCAGGCTGGAAAGATAGAAGGGATTCACAGCCGCCATGCCCCCAAAAAGCTGAAAAAGGGAAGATAAGGCCACAATCACCAAGGAACATTGAACATATTTTTTCTTATTCTCTTCATATTTTCGACCGATGGCACGGTGAACGCCAAAGGTGAGTAAAAGCAAGGGTGTTATGTAAGCCGGCAGGCCCAAAAGACCTGTGCACAGTGCTTTTATACCTTCGCCCACAACACCGCTGGGGACATAAAGAAAAACACCCAGCAAAAGACCGGCCACCACAATGAAAAGTGAAACAAATTCATTTTTCATAGGGGAAGCTACAGCCTGCTGTTTGGCTTTGGTTGTTTTTTTCGTTTGTTTCTTTTTTGTAGTTGCCATATGTATATCGAATCTCCTTTTTGAGCAGATATTTTTTCGTATCATATTTATTGTACCACATATAAAGGAGAATTTCCAGCTTTTTTTTCGTAATTTGAAATTTATCCACCGGATAAAAAACAGATTTTAAATGCGGAAAAAAAGGAAGAGAACAGCCCCACAGGCATTCCCTTCCTTTTTTGTGTAAATGGGTATTTGGTACACCGATATGAAATTGTGTTTGGCTTTAAGGCAATAACCGGGAAATAATGTTTTTGCGAAGAGACATTAAACCATCGCCGTCAATCCGGTTGCACAAATCGTTTTCAGCCCGCAAACAGGCTTCGTTTGCAGCGATGATGTGTTTGATGGCGTTATCAATTGCGGTTTTGTAGCGCAGGGAAATTGCTTTTATTTCTTTGGCAAAATCCGTGTCGGTATTGGGGTTGACCGCAGCTGCATAAATATCCAGCACCTCATCGCCGGGCAAAGAGGGGTCATATTCATGGGGGGCTGTGGCATCAAACAGGCAAAGATTTAATTCGCGTATGACCACCATGTCAAAACTGTCAGGGTCAAAGGAGCAGTGATAGCATTCGGCGTGAAAACCACGGTCGCAGGCTGCAGAGGCCACTTTTTTCAAGAAGGTGGATTTTCCCGTTCCGGGTCTGCCTTTAATGAAATATCGTTTCGTACCGGCGGAAAGAAGGTTGATATAATCAATGGAGCCGTTAATGGTGGCGGAACCAAAAAAACGGTGACACAGGCTGCCCGGATGGGTGGTGCTTTGACCGGATAAAAGCGTTTCAATGGTTTCTTTTGAAAATTGGTCTAAAGCCGGATAGTCTGTGGCGGTTATATAAATTTTTTCCCACTCATCATGAATGACTTTGGCTTCTGAAAAAGCATCATAGGCTTTTTGCATTTGCGTCTTATAAAGGGATAAGGACTCGTTTTTAAACAGCGCTGTAATATCGGTCCGGGGTTCGTAGAGAGGGACATTCAGCACAGCGGTTTTTAAATCGGGAAGGGCAATGCCTTCCATGGAATTATCCAGGCAATTATGAATCACATCTATGTTCATGCGGCTTTGCTTGGCAATGGTGTAACATTCCAGCAAAAGAGAGGCGGCAACACAGCGGGGATAACCGGATAAATAAATCACATCACGATAACTGTCAAAGGCATGCTCTTTAAAGCTTTTGTGTCCTTTTGAGCCGTTGGTTGTCAAAAAATAGTGCAGTTCCATTTGAAGATACACTCCTTTCATCTATAGTGTATGCAAGAGAAAGGTTTGGCTATACCATTTTTGTGTGCAGCAGGTTATTTTCAAGACGATTTTTGACCAATAAAAAAGACACCGAAAAAAACGGTGCCTTTATGGTATATGCCTTTAAAAAAGTGACAGGATAAAATAAATAAGCCCCACCAAAACGGAAGACAGAATGCCATAAACCAAAACAGGTCCGGCAATCACAAACATTTTAGCAGCCAGCCCCAGCACAAGGCCTTCGCTTTTAAACTCCATGGCCGGTGACACCACCGAATTGGCAAAGCCGGTAATGGGGACAATGGTGCCGGCACCGGCGATTTTGGCAATGCGGTCATACACCCCAATGCCGGTTAAAAAAGCACCCAAAAATACCATGATGACAGAGGTGGTTGATGAAACAGTTTCGGCATCAAGCCCTGTCATGCGCAGGCCGTCAGCAATCAGCTGACCGATGATGCAAATGCCTCCGCCAAATAAAAATGCAAAGAAAATATCTTTACCCAGGGTAGAATTGGGTGTTTTTTTATCAATATATTTTTTATAATCCTGCTTAGTCATGTTTTGCATAGAAAACTTCCTTTCAAGGCAATTGTCAATTGTTATTTACAGTAAGCTGCCACAAAAACAGCATCGGTTCTGTATTCCTGCTCGGCCATGCGATATTCCCGGATAATGCCGGCGCACAGAATGGTAACGGCAACACAAAGCAGGCACAGTCGCATAAGTTTAATTTTCATAGTGATTCCTCCCTTTGTATCTTATGTTTTGAAAAAAAGATAATTTTTATTCTTTTTGCTTGTCTTTTTTTCGGCATTTTAGTACAATATAAGCGTATTGGACCAAGTGAATATAACAGGAGTGAGAAAATGAAGAAAAAAATTATTTTTTTCATAAGTGTTGTGGTGCTTTTAATCGTATGGGTTGTTTGCGATTTTTTTGCAGCGGTTAACACCAAAACGCCGGTTCTGCAGGATTTGTCACCGCTTTTTGACAAAAGCACCTTCACCGAGGCAGACTATCAGCTCATTTTCAAGCAAACGGGTTTGGGTCGTGGGGCGGTGGATGCTTTGCAAAAAGAAGAAGATTTTGCAAAAGAGCTTATGGCTTTTCAAGCCCAAAAGCAAGAACCCCTGCACTATAAACAGACCTTTCTGTTTTTCCCCACCACAACAGCGGAACTGTTAAAAGATGAGCAAAATCATGAGCGCTATCTAAAATTGCCACCGCTTAAGGCAGGGGATATTTTAATTACGAAATCAACAAAAACATTATTGTACAGGCATGGTCATGCAGGGCTTGTGCTGGAACCCAATCGGAGCACCATTGAGTCTTTAATGATAGGGAGCCCTTCGGAACGGCTTTCCATTGACAACTGGCTGTCGTATCCCACTCTTTTGGTTTTACGGCCAAAGGACATGACAGAAGAGGATTGCCGCAAGGTTACGGAGTATGCCCGCACCCATCTGTTAGGCGTTCCCTATGACCTGCTAACCGGGATTGTGAAAAAGGATAAATCGGAGCTTAAATCCATTGACGGCACCCAGTGTGCACATTTAATCTGGCAGGCATATTATAAAGCGGGACTGGATTTGGATGCCGATAAAGGTTGGCTGGTGACCCCTTATGATATTGCCAAAAGTCCGGATTTGGAAATCGTTTTTTCTTATGGTTTTGGAGAAGAGGGGACATGGTAGACTTTTCTTTGGCAATTTGAATAAAGGAAATATATGAATTTTTGTTAAATTATTCTGCTTTTACTATTGAAAAAAGAATATTGTTTGTGTTATAATGTTAAAATGTGGGTTAAAAAGGAAGTTTTTTAGCCAAACTTTTGATTCCTAAGTGAATCGAATTGAGGAATAGTAGGAGGACGAAAGAAAGATGAGTAGTGTATTGGACAAAAAGGAAAAAAACATTGTTGACTTCACCATGACGGTTTCAGCTGAAACCTTTGCCGAAGCCCTTGACCGGTCTTTTCGCAAGAATGTGAAGAACATCGCTATGCCCGGTTTCAGAAAGGGCAAGGCTCCCAGAAAGTTAATTGAAAAAACTTATGGCGAAGCAATTTTTTATGATGATGCAATTGATTTTGTTTTTCCGTCTGAATATGAGGCGGCCATCTCTGAATTAGCTTTAGAGCCTGTCGATGCACCGAAACTGGATATTAAAGAAATTGGTGCCGGCAAAGATTTGGTTATGACCGTTACCGTAACCGTTAAGCCTGAATTTGAATTGGGCGAATATACCGGTATAAAGCTGGAAGAAATTGTACATACTGTATCTGACGAAGATGTTGACCGTGAGCTGGCGCAAAAACAAGAGCGCAACGCAAGACTGGTTAGTGTTTCCGACCGTGCCGTTAAAGAAGGCGACATTGCCAACATTAACTATGAGGGCTTTGTTGATGGCGTGGCATTTGACGGCGGCAAGGCTGACAATTTTGACTTAACCATTGGCAGCGGCCAGTTCATTCCCGGTTTTGAAGACCAGATTGTTGGTAAGGCAATCGGCGAAGAATTTGATGTGAATGTATCCTTCCCTGAAGAATACCACGCTGAAGATTTAAAGGGCAAGCCGGCTGTGTTCAAAGTGAAGGTTAACAGCATACAATATAAAGAGTTACCTGCTTTAGATGATGAGTTTGCAAAAGACATCAGCGAATTTGACACTTTAGATGAATTAAAAGCTGACATTCGTGCAAAATTAACAGAACAGGCTGACAAGGCAGCAAAGCAGGAACGGGAAAACGCTGTTATTGATAAGCTGGTAGAAGATACTGAAATTGATGTGCCCGACTGCATGATTGACAGCCGTGTTGAATCCATTATCCGTGAAAACAACATGCGCATGGCACAGCAGGGCATCTCTTTTGAACAGTATCTGTCTTACATCGGCACATCTATCGACCAGTTTAAGACCATGATGCGTCCTAATGCTGAAAAGCAGGTTAGAGCAAACCTGATTTTAGAAGCTATTGTTAAGAAAGAAGCTTTTGAAATTACAGACGAAATGCTGGACGAAAAAGTGAAAGAAATGGCAGAAATGTATCACATGGAAGCCGATAAGTTAAAGGAAAATCTGCGTGATATTGATAAAGAAAACATTAAAGAAGACATGAAGATGGAAAAAGCGGTTGCATACTTAGTTGACAATGCAAAGTGGAGCAAGGCTAAGGCAAAAACTGCTGCGAAGACAACCAAGGCAGCTCCGGCTGAAAAAGCTGAAGAAAAGCCCGCAGCCAAGAAGACCGCATCTAAATCAACTGCTGCAAAATCAACTGCAACAAAATCCACAACAGCAAAGAAGACAACGGCTGCGAAATCCACAACAGCCAAGTCAACCTCTGCAAAATCAACAGCTGCAAAGTCAACCACAGCAAAGAAGACAACAGCAACCAAGTCAACAACCGCTAAAAAAACTGAGAAGAAGGAAAAAACGGAGGTAGAAGCATGAGCTTAGTTCCCATTGTTGTTGAGCAAACCAATCGTGGTGAACGCTCTTACGACATTTTTTCAAGACTGCTGAAAGACCGTATCATTTTTCTGTCTGAAGAAGTGAACGATGTAACAGCCAGTCTTGTTGTGGCACAGCTATTGTTCTTAGAAGGGGAAGACCCTGACAAAGACATTCAGTTTTACATTAACAGTCCCGGTGGTTCTATCACCAGCGGCATGGCCATTTATGACACAATGCAATACATAAAGTGCGATGTGTCAACCATCTGTATCGGCATGGCAGCCAGCATGGGCGCGTTTTTGTTGGCGGCCGGTGCCCCGGGAAAACGGTTTGCTTTGCCAAACAGTGAAATCATGATTCATCAGCCTTTAGGCGGTATGAAAGGTCAGGCAACTGACATTAAAATCCATGCAGACCGCATCATCAAAATCAAAGAAACTTTGAATAAGATTTTGAGTGAGAGAACAGGCAAGCCTCTTGAAGTGATTGAACGCGACACAGAGCGTGATAACTTCATGACGGCTGAAGAAGCCAAAGCCTATGGCTTGATTGACCAGGTCATTGAGCATAGATAGGCAAAGGGCTTGTGCCCGCGTCTAAATGGGAAAAACAAGTAAGTGAGGTGCGTATTTTGGCAAGTAAAGGCAGCAAAAACGAGCCGCGTTGTAATTTTTGCGGTCTGTATGAAAGTCAGGTTCTGAAGCTATTCAAAGGGCCAAATGTTAATATTTGCAACGAATGTATTGCCATGTGCAATCACTACATGGGCAACAATTTTGACTTTATTGAAAGTGATATTAACTTAACAGGACTTCCCAAACCCAAGGATATTAAAGAGCAGCTTGACCAATATGTCATTGGTCAGGAAAATGCCAAGAAAACCCTTGCCGTTGCTGTGTATAACCATTATAAACGAATTGAAAATCAACGGCAGACAGGTGATGTTGACATTCAAAAGTCCAACATTCTGTTGTTGGGTCCTACCGGTTCGGGTAAAACTTTGTTGGCTCAAACTTTGGCTAAAATTTTAAATGTGCCTTTTGCCATTGCCGATGCAACCACATTAACCGAGGCAGGCTATGTTGGTGAAGATGTTGAAAACATTTTGCTCAAGCTGATTCAGGCTGCTGACGGTTCAATTGAAGAAGCACAGCGAGGCATCATCTATATTGATGAAATTGACAAAATTACAAGAAAGTCTGAAAACACCTCTATCACCCGTGATGTAAGCGGTGAGGGTGTGCAACAGGCATTGTTGAAAATTTTGGAAGGCACGGTGGCCTCTGTACCTCCCACCGGTGGCAGAAAACATCCGCACCAGGAGTTTTTACAAATTGACACCACAAACATTTTGTTTATTTGCGGCGGTGCCTTTGAAGGCATTGAGAAGATTATTGAGCGTCGCACCGGCACAAAAACCTTAGGTTTTGGCGGTGAGGTGCTGTCTAAAAACAGCCGTGACATTGGCAAAATTTTATCCTTAATGGAGCCCCAGGACTTGTTAAAGTTCGGCTTGATTCCGGAATTGGTTGGTCGTTTGCCGGTGATTACAACCCTGGATATGCTTGACCAGGAAGCGCTGGTTAACATCATCCGCGAGCCTAAAAATGCTCTTTTAAAACAGTATAAAAAGCTGTTTGAATTAGACGGGGTGAAACTGGATGTGGAAGAAGAGGCTGTTTTAGCCATTGCGCAAAAGGCCTTAGACCGCAAAACAGGTGCTCGTGGCTTGCGTTCTATTATGGAGGAAACCTTGCGGGATATTATGTATTCCCTGCCTTCAGAGGAAAATGTGGCTAAGTGTGTTATCACCAAGGCCTGTGTTACCGATAAAAAGAAACCCGATGTGATTTATAAAGAGAAAAAAACAAAGCAGAAGGTTTTGAATGAATCCGTATCATAAATGAATAGGGCGGCTTGGTCCGCCCTTTTTCCTTATCTTGATGCAGAGGGGAGATTGTTATGAAACTTATTGAAATTGGACAAGTGGTGAACACCCACGGTGTTCGTGGGGAAATTAAGCTTAATCCATGGACAGACAGCTTAGAGGCACTTTTAGAAACAGAGGTTTTTTATTATGTGGATAAAGGGCAGGAAAAGCCCTTGCATGTTGAGCGCATTCGCATTCATAAAAATTGTGCCATCATTCAGACAGAAGAAATTCAGACTATGAGTGAGGCAGAACGCTTTCGTGGGCAGACCCTTTATGTTGAAAGGGATGAACAACTGCCTGAGGGACGATATTACATTGTGGATTTAATCGGTCTACGGGTTTTAACCGAAGACGGTGAGCTGGGCAAGGTGACCGATGTGCTGCAAACCGGTGCCAATGATGTTTATGAGGTGCGGGGCGAGGGCAAGCCCATTTATTTGCCGGCACTTTCTCATGTGGTGCTTGAGGTTAACATTGAAGAAGGCTACATGCGGGTTAGCATCCCGGCAGGTCTTTTGGATTAACACATTAAGTACATAAGGATGGACAATTATGCGTATTGATTGCTTAACCCTGTTCCCCGATATGCTACGCAGAGCCTTGGAAGAAAGCATTATCGGTCGGGCTATAAAAGCAGGAATTTTGGATATTCGATATATTGACATAAGAGATTTTGCCGGCAATAAGCACAACCGTGTGGACGATGCGCCCTATGGGGGCGGCATGGGCATGGTGATGCAGCCGGAACCCATTTACCGTGCTTTTCAATCGGTGCTGGAAACGGCAAAAGACCGCCCCAGAGTGATTTATATGTCACCCCAGGGACGCCTTTTTAACCAGTCTGTTGCCAAAGAACTGGCAGAAGAGCCTCATTTAGTGCTTCTTTGCGGTCATTATGAGGGCGTGGACGAACGGGTGCTGGAAGAGATTGTGGACGAAGAACTTTCCATTGGAGATTATGTGCTCACCGGCGGCGAAATTCCGGCTCTGGCGGTGATTGACGCTGTGGCACGCATGGTGCCAGGCGTACTGCCTTCAGAAGAAGCATATAGCGAAGAATCTCTTTATAACGGACTTTTGGAATATCCGCAATACACAAGACCGCCAGTTTTTTTGGATCGTGAAGTGCCACCAGTTTTGCTTTCGGGTCACCATGAAAATATTAGTGTTTGGCGAAGAGAACAGTCGATTAAAAGAACTTGTCAAAAACGGCCGGAGCTTTTAGAACAGGCCGATTTAACCGAGAAGGAAAAAGTGCAGGTAGAGGTATGGCTGACGGAAACGGAGAAGGAGGCATCACGATGAATCTGACAGAGAAAACCGTGGGAACAGAACCCATTTTTGAAGGCAAAATCATTAAAGTGCGCCGTGACACTGTGGAGCTGCCAAACGGCGACCAGGCCACCCGGGAGATTGTGGAACATCCCGGCGGCGTGGCGGTTGTTGCCCTGGATGAAAACGAAAATGTGTATATGGTGCGGCAATATCGCCATCCTTTTGAAAAGGTTATTTTGGAAATTCCAGCAGGCAAACTGGACGGCCCGGAAGAAGATGTTTTCGATTGTTGCAAGCGTGAGCTGGAAGAAGAAACCGGCTTGGTTGCTAGTAGATATGATTATTTAGGCGCATTTATGGTGTCTCCCGGCTTTTGTCAGGAGTGGATTCACATTTATTTAGCCCGAGACTTATCACAAGGCAAGGCTCACCCGGACCCCGATGAGTTTTTAGAGGTTGAAAAGATTTCGCTCTCTGGGCTAACCGACATGATTATGGCCGGTGAAATTGAAGATGCCAAAACAGTCATCGGCATTTTAAAAGCCCGTGAGCTTATGAAGCGAGAGGGCGAAAGCCTTGACAAATAAAGGGCGTTATGCTATACTCAAGCTTAAGTAATCCAGATGGTCGCGGGGGCGTTTTGCGCTCATGAGGAAAGTCCGAGCTTCATAGGGCAGGGTGCCGGGTAACTCCCGGTGGAGGCGACTCTAAGGAAAGTGCAACAGAAATAGACTGCCGCTTCGGCGGCGATGGTGGAAAGGTGAGGTAAGAGCTCACCAGCGCAATGGAGACATTGCGGCTCTGTAAACCCCATCCGAAGCAACACCGTATTGGCTCGTATAAGCTGAGTCGGCCCGGCATGCTTATACTTGGCGGTGGCTTGAACCGTATAGTAATATGCGGTCTAGATAGATGATCATCAAATACAAAACTCGGCTTACAGGATTGCTTACATATATAACACCGATTTTTCGGTGTTATTTTTGTATTTTCTCTGTTTTTTTGCGGAAAAGCTTGACAAATTCGGCACAAACAGATAATATAATAAAATAGACATTTAGCGTATTTGCGTCATAAAATGATACGGAGGTTATTATGAAGAATACAGAAAAAACAATGGATAAAATTGTGGCTCTTTGTAAGGGTCGTGGCTTTGTATATCCCGGTTCTGAGATTTACGGCGGTTTGGCAAATTCCTGGGATTACGGTCCGTTGGGCGTTGAGCTGAAAAACAATGTAAAACGCGCATGGTGGAAAAAGTTTGTGCAGGAATCTCCTTACAATGTCGGTCTTGATGCGGCAATTTTGATGAATTCTCAAACCTGGGTGGCTTCCGGTCATGTTGGCGGTTTTTCCGATCCCTTAATGGATTGCCGCGAATGTAAAGCGCGTCATCGTGCGGATAACTTAATTGAAGACTATTTAAAGGCCAAGGGCGAGGTGCCTGCTGTTGACGGCTGGAGCAACGAGCAAATGATGGCGTTTATCAATGAAAACGATGTTGTTTGCCCCAAATGCGGCAAAAAGAACTTTACCGATATCCGCAAATTTAACCTGATGTTTAAAACCTTCCAGGGCGTTACAGAAGACAGCGCTTCGGAGCTGTATCTCCGTCCTGAAACCGCACAGGGTATTTTTGTTAACTTTAAAAATGTGCAAAGAACAACCCGCAAAAAAGTGCCCTTCGGTATTGGTCAGGTGGGCAAATCCTTCCGTAACGAAATCACACCGGGTAACTTTATTTTCCGTATTCGTGAATTTGAGCAGATGGAGCTTGAGTTCTTCTGTGCACCGGGCGAGGACTTAAAATGGTTTGAATATTGGAAAGAGTATTGCAAAAACTGGTTGCTCTCTTTGAATATCAACATTGAAAACCTGAAATTCCGTGACCATTCAGCCGAAGAATTGTCCCATTACAGCAATGCAACAACCGATATTGAGTTTATGTTCCCCTTTGGCTGGGGCGAACTGTGGGGCGTGGCTGACAGAACAGATTTTGACTTAAAACAGCATGCAAACCACTCCGGTGAAAACTTTGAGTATACAGATCCCGTAACCGGGGAAAAATATATTCCCTATTGTATTGAGCCTTCTTTGGGCGCTGACCGTATGACCCTGGCATTTTTAACAGAAGCTTATGATGAAGAGCAGATTGGTGAAAACGACAGCCGTGTAGTTATGCGTTTCCATCCTGCCATTGCGCCGGTTAAGGCGGCTGTGTTGCCTCTTTCTAAAAAGCTTTCTGACGGTGCTATGGAGCTCTATCAAAAGCTGGCAGCTCACTTTAACTGTGAGTTTGACGAAGCCGGCAGCATTGGTAAGCGTTATCGTCGTCAGGACGAAATCGGTACTCCCTTCTGCATTACCTATGATTTCGACAGCCCCGAGCAGGGCACCGTTACCATTCGTGAACGCGATACAATGGAGCAGATTACCATTAAAATTGATGAGGTTATTCCTTACTTAGAAGAACGCCTGCGGTTCTAATCGACAAGGCGGAAAATCCTTTGATTGATGAGGGAATCACTGTCAGAAACATTTTTTGAAAATTATATTGACAGAAAGCAGAAAATTTAGTATTCTATTAGTATAGGAATTACTGTAGGTAATTCAGAGAAGGAGCGTTATTGATGTTATCAAGAGAGGTTATTGTGCAGAACCAAGTCGGTCTCCATGCCAGACCTGCCACATTTTTTATACAGAAATGCAATGAGTTTAAATCTGTTGTTTGGGTTGAGAAAAATGAACGGCGGGTTAATGCAAAGAGTCTTTTGGGTGTTCTTTCTTTGGGTATCACCAAAGGGAACCAGATCACATTGATTGCCGACGGGGTTGACGAGGCAGAAACGCTGGATGCTTTAGCTGCATTGATCGGCACAAGCCTTGACGATGAAACCGAAGCATAATTAAAGATTATATCCATAACAAAACAACAATGGGGGCTGTGGCGAACGATGAATAGAATCGGGTTGCTGTGGCCCCTTTTCGTGTAATGAAAAACTTTTTAGGGAGGTGTGTTTGCTTGGATAAAGAGCTTTTGCTGAATTTGCCTGAAGAGCCAGGCGTTTATCTGATGAAGGATAAAGATGGGCGCATTATTTATGTGGGCAAGGCAAAAATTTTAAAAAACCGCTTAAAGCAATATTTTACCGGCATTGAAAATCACACCCCGAAAGTGCGGGCTATGGTGTCAAACATCAAAAGCTTTGAATATATTATCACAGATAGCGAAATTGAGGCTTTGATTTTAGAGTGCAATCTGATTAAAAAACACAAGCCCTATTACAACATTCTGCTTAAGGATGACAAGCATTATCCTTACATTAAGGTGAGCCTTCAGGAGGCTTACCCCCGCCTTTCTTTAACCAGAAAAATGGTTAAAGACGGCGCAAAATATTATGGACCCTATACCAGTGCGGCAACGGTGCGAGAAGCGATTGACATGGTTTGCAAACTTTGCAAATTGCCCACCTGCAACCTGAAAATGCCGGCTGAAATGGGAAAAAAACGGGAATGCTTAAACGCTCATATTGAGCAATGCATGGCTCCGTGCATAAAACCCATATCACAAAAAGACTATCGGCGCCTGATTGCCCGTGCATGCAGCTTTTTAGAGGGGGACCATGAAGAAATCCTTCGTGATTTGGAAAAAGAGATGGCAGCAGCATCAGAGGCACTGGAATTTGAAAAAGCGGCACTTTTGCGTGACAGAATCAACGCCATTTGTCGGCTGGATGAACGGCAGAAAATCATTTCAGACAAGCAGGCCGATGAAGACATCATCGGCTTTTATCGCCAGGGCAATAAGACCTATAGTGAGGTGTTTTTTGTTCGCAGAGGCCGTTTGATCGGCCGCCACAGCACCGTGCTGGATAAAACGGGCGACACAGAGGATGCCCTTTTGTGCAGTGAGTTTATCAAACAGTTTTATGCTGAATCAGGCGATATTCCCCGCCATGTTTACACATGCTATGAAGCGGCGGAAGAAGAGCTTTTGGCCCATTGGCTGACCCAAAAAACCGGCCGAAAGATTACCGTTCGTTGTCCAAAACGAGGCGAGAAAAAGAAACTGACGGAGTTAGCCTGCAAAAACGCTCGTCAAAATGCCGTTGACCACATTTTAAAAGACAGCGGCAGAAACATTCCCAAAGCGGTTTTAGAGTTAAAGGAAAAACTGGGGCTTTCTGTTTTGCCAAAACGGATTGAGGCCTATGACATATCCCACACCGCCGGCAGTGACCCGGTGGCCTCTATGGTGGTTTTTGTTGACGGACGACCTGCGAAAAGCCAGTACCGTCGCTTTAAAATCGAAAAAGCAAACGGTGGGGATGATTACCAAAGCATGACCGAAGCCATTTACCGTCGCTTTCGACATGCACAGGAAGAACAAAATGAAATGGAAGCAGGCACCCTGCAAAAACCCAAATTTCTGCCCTTGCCCGATTTGATTTTGTTAGACGGCGGAAAAGGACAGGTGAACGCTATTAGCCCTTTAATGGACATGATGGATAAAGACATTCCTCTTTTCGGTATGGTTAAGGATGACCGTCACAGAACCCGGGGACTCATCTCAAACGAGGGAAAGGAGATTGGCTTTTTAACCACCTCTGAGGTTTTTCGTCTTATTGCCTCTGTGCAAGAAGAGGTGCATCGCTTTGCCATCGGCTATCATAAAAAACTGCGAAAAAAACGGAGCATTCATTCTGTTTTAGAAGAAATTGACGGTGTAGGGGCCGAGACAAGAAAAAAACTGATTCGTCACTTTAAAACTCTTGGCGCCATTAAAGAAGCCGAGCCTGAAATGTTGCAGGCTGTTCCTGGAATTTCGAAGAAAGTGTCGCAAAATATTTATGACTTTTTTCACAAAACATCTTGAATTTTTTGCCGATTTATAATATACTTTTTGGTAGTAAGAATAGGTAGGTGTGAATATGAGAATTGCAGTCGATGCCTTTGGTGGCGACCATGCTCCTTTAGAGATTGTAAAAGGTGCTGTTGATGCAGCCAATCAAATGCCGGATGTTGAGGTTATTTTGGTGGGCTGTGAACATATTATCAATGAAATCTTAAAAACACAATCCGTGCCGGAAGGCCGCGTTACCGTGCGCCATGCTGAAACGGTTATCGAAACCGGCGATGTGCCCGTTGAGGCCATTCGCACCAAGAAGGATTCTTCTTTAATGGTGGCCCTTTCCCTTGTGAAAAACGGCGAGGCCGATGCTGTGGTTTCAGCCGGCAATACGGGTGCTTATTTGGCCGGTGCTTTTCGCACACTGGGTCGGATTAAGGGTGTGAAACGCCCTGCTCTCACCACTATTTTGCCTACGGTGGGTGACCCGGGTCTGATTTTGGATATTGGTGCCAATGCCGATTGCCGTCCTGAACATTTGGTGCAATTTGCACAGATGGGCTCGGTATATGCATCCCATGTTTTGCACATTGAAAAGCCCCGTGTGGCGCTTTTAAACATTGGCGTTGAAGAGGCAAAGGGCAACGCCCTGACAAAAGAGACATATCAGCAATTAAAAAAAGAGCCCATTCATTTTGTGGGCAATATTGAGCCTCGTGAGATTTTATCGGGCAGCGCCGATGTGGTTATCTGCGACGGTTTCACAGGTAATGTGGTTATTAAGCTGATTGAAGGCACGGCAGGTTCGCTGTTTTCCATGATGAAAAAGGTGTTTTATAAAAATATCGGCACAAAGCTAGCTGCTGCAGTTTTAAAACCCGGCCTTAAAACCGTTAAGGCCAAAATGGATTATTCAGAATATGGCGGTGCACCTCTATTGGGCATCGACGGCGTTGTGTTTAAAGCTCATGGCAGCTCTGATGCTGTGACCATTAAAAATGCCATTGGTGCTGCAAGAGCATATGTGGCGGCCGGCATTAACAACAAAATTAAATCAGTTATTGAAGCTTCCCAGCCGGCAGAGGAAGAGAAAGCGTAAGAAAGTGATTATCTTGAATTTTACCCTGTAAAATTCTCTATAATATGCAGTTATGGGTAAGGGCTCTCTAAAAGAGAGCAGAGCTTGATTGGAGGTAACAAAATGGAGTTTGAAAAAGTTAAAAAGATTATCAGCGAGCAGCTGGGAACAGATGAAAGCACAATTACGACAAATACATCCTTTGTGGATGATCTGGGCGCCGATTCTTTGGATGTGGTTGAACTGATTATGGCCATGGAAGAGGAATTTGACATGGAAATTGACGACGGTGAGGCTGAAAACATTAAAACTGTCGGCGATGTTGTGAATTACATCAAAGCCCATTCTTAATGCAAAAAAAGATTGTTTAGCCTAAAGGGGCTGTAAGAAACAGAGGTTTTTTACATCCCCTTTAAATCTATATGAAATAGCCGATATATCATGAAAGTCCAGAAGCCTTCTGGCTTTTCATGAGGGATTGGCAAAAGGAGAAGATAATGAACAAGTTAAAAGCCTTTGAAGAGATTATTGGGTATAAATTCAGCGATAAAATGCTGTTGCAAACAGCCCTTACCCATAGCTCTTATGCCAATGAAAACAAAGGGAAAAAAATTCAGTATAACGAACGCCTAGAGTTTTTAGGTGATTCGGTTTTAAGTCTTGTGGTCAGCAACTATTTGTTTGAAAACTATAAGAAATTGCCCGAGGGCGACCTTACGAAAGTGCGGGCAACCATTGTGTGTGAACGCTCTTTGTGGGAGTGTGCCGCAAATATTGAAATGGGCAATTATTTAATTTTGGGCAAAGGTGAGGAACAGACAGGGGGTCGAACCCGTGTTTCCATTTTAGCCGATGCCTTTGAAGCCTTAATCGCCGCCATTTATTTAGACGGTGGCTTTTCTGTGGTGCGAGAATGGCTTTTGGGTCAGCTTTATGACACCATTGAAAGCGCTGCAAAGGGCAAAATTTTTACGGATTATAAAACAGCTCTGCAAGAGAAAGTGCAATCCCACGGTGCAGCCGATATTCGTTATGAGGTTGCCGGTGAGTCAGGCCCCGACCACAGCAAAACATTTTTAGTGCATGTCTTGGTGGATGATAAATGCATGGGCATGGGCGAAGGTAAAAGCAAGAAAAATGCCGAGCAAATGGCAGCGCAGGATGCGCTTTTAAAGTTGGGTGCTGACCGTGAAAAATAAACATAAAACAATTCCCATTTTTGTGCCGCATTTAGGGTGCCCCGGTGCTTGCCTGTTCTGTAACCAAACCCGCATTACAGGTCAGCAAGAAGCCATGACGCCGGAGCGGGCGAAAGAGATTATAGAGACATCTTTGCAAAACAGACAAAAAGGTGAATATTGGGAAATCGGCTTTTTTGGCGGCAGCTTTACGGGCATTCCGGAGAAAGAACAAGAGGCGCTGCTAAAGGTGGCGCAAGAGGCAGTCAGAGCAGGGTTGGCAGATGGTATCCGCCTTTCCACACGCCCGGATTATATTAACGAATCCGTGCTTGAACGATTGGTTTTTTATGGCGTTACTACCGTTGAGCTGGGTGCACAGTCCATGGATGATGCTGTGCTGGCTGCGAATCGTCGCGGTCACACGGCCCGACAAACACGAAAGGCTGCCGAGGCTATTTTGGCAAAAGGCTTGCACTTGGGCCTGCAAATGATGATCGGTTTGCCGAAGGATACGCCTGAAAAAGCCATGAAAACAGCCGAGGCTTTTGCGGCGATGAAGGCAGAATGTGTCCGCATTTATCCCACCCTGGTCATTCGGGGGACAGGCCTTGCAGACCTTTATGAAAAGGGTGAATATGCACCTTTAACTGTAGATGAGGCGGTTTCGCAGTGTGCGACCCTCTATGGGTATTTTACCGAGCAGAACATTGATGTGATACGCATGGGGCTTTTAGAGATGCCGGCAGACGATGTGCTGGCAGGTCCCTTTCATCCGGCCTTTGGTGAGCTGGTTATGAGCGCTGCTTGTTATGAAGAATTGTTTGCAAAACTGCAGAATTTTAAGGGGGATGCCCTGCAAATATCCGTGAATCCCCGTTATGTATCGGTGTTTTTAGGACAAGGCAGGAAGAATATTAAAAAAATAACCGAAGTGCTTTCGCTTCGTTCTTTAGAGGTTATTCAGGATGAAACGGTGCCCTGGGGCAAAACAAAAGTTACACAGATTTGATAAATCAGAGAACGGGTTTATCAGAAAGGCATGGAATCGTTTATGCATTTAAAAGGTTTAAAAATGCAAGGTTTTAAATCCTTTGCAGATACAATTGAATTAACCTTCAGCAACGGCATAACCGCCATTGTGGGTCCAAACGGCAGTGGCAAGAGTAACATTTCCGATGCGGTGCGCTGGGTGCTGGGTGAACAAAGTGCCAAAACCCTGCGCGGCAGCAAGATGGAAGATGTTATTTTCAGCGGCACACAAACCAGAAAACGCCTTGGTTTTGCTGAAGTTACGCTGCGACTTGACAATCGTGACCGCCATTTCAGCCTGGATTTTGACGAGATTTCCATAACACGAAAGGTTTATGCATCGGGTGAGAGTCAGTATCTCATCAACGATACGCCGTGTCGCTTAAAAGACATTCATGAAGTGTTTATGGATACAGGCTTGGGTCGTGACGGTTATTCCATGATTGGTCAGGGTAAGATTGATGAGATTTTATCCACCAAATCAGAGGACAGACGGCAAATTTTTGAAGAGGCAGCCGGCATTTCCAAATATCGCTATCGCAAGGAAGAGGCAGAGCGTCGCCTGCGCCATACCGACGAAAACCTTGACAGAGTTGCCGACATTATCGGGGAACTGGAGGCGCAGATTGGTCCTTTAGAGCAGCAGGCAGAGAAAGCAAAAAAATATTTAAATCTGCGTGACCAATTAAAAACTTATGATGTTAATTTGGCACTCCGCACCGTTGAGCGCAGCCGCACACAAGGGGCAGAACTCGCAGAAAAACTTGTTGCGGTGAAAGAACAGCTGGAAAGGGCCGAAAAAGAACTTTCGCAGGCTGATAGCGAGCAAGAGCAGTGCTACAGCCTTTTTGAGGAGCTTGACGAAAAGACAAAAGAGCAGGATGCAGCCTTGCGCACAGCCGAGGAAAACATTGTCATTGGTCAGCGTGAAATTGAAGTGCTCAAAAACACCATAGAGGGCAATTTGCGTCTTTTAGAGCGTGTCAAGCAAGAAACGGCCGATCTGCTTGACGGCAAAATGGCGATTCAAAAGAGCATTGCCGATGAGCAGGAGAACATAAAAGGTCTGCATTTAAAATTAGAGCAATTAAAGGCTGAAAAGGCAGAATTAGCAGAAGCACTGGGCAACATGGATGAAAATGCCGGTGGTCAATCAGACAGTATTGAGGCCTTAAAACAAGAGATTACCGCAGCTTTTGACCTTGTTTCAGAAAGCAAGATTAAAATGTCGAATGTGGACTTGTTAGAGCAAAATTTGCAGGCAAGACGGCGGAATTTGCAGGCAGAACTTTCAGAACGAGAAAAGGAATTGGCAGAAAAGCAGGATAAAAGTGGCAGCCTGGATGCAGAATTTGCCCGCAAACAAGAATTTATTGAGAGCCTAGAAAAGCAGCTTGCCCAGCAAAAAAGCGAAGAGCAGGCTTTAGAAGGTAGCCTGCAAGAGAAAGAAAAGGAAATAGCTGCGCTGGAGCTTTCAATCAATCAAAAGAAAACGCGCCTTCATTTGCTGCAGGAAATGGAGCAAAACTTTGAAGGCTATTATAAAAGCGTTAAAGAAATTATGAAGCAGCATGAAAGCGGCATGCTGAAAAAAACAAAAATTCATGGTCCCGTTTCAAAGCTTTTGCAGGTGGACAAGACCTATGCAACCGCCATTGGTGCTGCCATCGGTGGCGCTTTGCAAAACATTGTGGTTGAAACGGAAGAAGACGCTAAAGCTGCCATTCAATGCTTAAAACAGTCGGGCGCCGGCCGTGCCACCTTTATGCCCATTTCTGCCGTGAAAGGTACTTGTTTAGACGATAGTCGCTTGCAGCAAGAAACCGGCTTTGTGGGTATAGCTTCCGAATTGATTACCTATGACAAGGCTTATGAAGGCATTGTGCGAAATCTGCTGGGAAAAACAGTGGTATTTCAAACGGTTGACCAGGCCATCAGTGTTTCAAAGAAGTATAAACAAACCCTGCGTATTGTCACTTTAGAGGGCGAGCTTTTCTCGCCCGGCGGTTCCATTGCCGGTGGTTCGCAGCAAAAGGGTAGTCAGCTTCTTGGCAGAGAGCAGGAAATCGCTGAACTTAAAAAAGACATCAGCCAAGCCGAGCGCCAAAAAGAAGATTTGGCAAAGCAGCAAAAAGGACTGGAAAAACGCGTGCTGGATGCAGCGGAAGAGCAGGAAAAGACTGAACTGGTTTATCGGGAAAATAAAGAGGTTCTTCTGCTACTTGAGCGCGACAAAGAGCATCAGGAGTTGCTTCTGTCTGCTTTGACAGAGTCCATGCTTACTCTTAAACAAGACATTCAAAATGCCGAGCAGGAAACCGAAGGATTGGTGAACCTGCGGGCCGAGGCAGCACAGCAGCTTTCTGATGCGGAAAGAACCATCCAGGAAAAGAGAGCTGCATTAAACGAACTTGAGCAAACTGTTGAAGCCTTTGCCAACGAAAAACAAAAAGTGAGCGACAAGATTTTGGAAAAAGGTTTTGAAGAAGCCGCTTGTCAAAAAGAAATAGAAAGCGGTCATGAAAAGATGGCGGCTTTAGAAGAAGAGATGCGCCAAAAAGAAGCGCATATCACCTTGCGAGGCAAAGAGGCCGACGAAATCAATACGGCCAATGAAAGCCACAAGCAAGCCATATCCGAAAAAACCAATCGCAACGAAACCTATACAAAAGAAGTGGAAGAAAGACGCCGTGTGATTGGTGATTTGGCGAGTCAGCGCCAGGCGGCTGAACAAAAGTTGAGAAGCCTGCAAGGGGATGCCAAAGACTCAAGAGAAACGGTTTATAACCTGAAAACAGAGCATGAACGCTTGCTGGGTCAGCAGGAAAAGCTGGAAAATGAATCTGAAAATGCTATAACAAGGCTTTGGGATGAATATGAAATCACCTATTCTGAAGCGGAAAAACTGCGACAGGATTTGGGTGCTGACAATGTGCTGTCGCGACAAATTGCAAGCTTAAAGAGCAAAATTAGAGAGCTGGGCAATGTGAATGTTGATGCCATTGAAGAGCTTTCTGCTGTGAGCGAACGGCACCAGTTCCTGACGGCGCAAAGAGATGATTTGCACAAGGCAAAACGGGATTTGCTGCAAATCATTGATGAAATGCAAACCATCATGAAAAAGCAATTTAAAGAGCAGTTTGAAAAAATCAATCATCACTTCAAAAGCACCTTTTCAGAGCTGTTTGGCGGCGGTCATGCCGACCTTTCCTTAGCTGACGAGGAAAATGTGCTGGAATGTGGCATTGATATTCATGTGCAGCCCCCGGGCAAAAAACTGCAAAGTCTTTCCCTTTTATCCGGTGGTGAAAGAGCCCTTTCGGCCATTGCGCTGCTCTTTGCCATTTTGCGCATTAAACCCACGCCTTTTTGCTTTTTGGATGAAATTGAGGCGGCGCTTGATGAAAACAATGTTTACCGCTATGCTGATTTTATCAAACGGTTCAGCCGTCACACCCAATTTATTTTGGTTACACACCGCCGTGGCACCATGGAAAGTGCTGATGTGATTTATGGTGTTACCATGCAGGAAAAAGGCGTTTCAAAACTTTTAGAGTTAAATTTAGAAGAAATAGAAGCATAATGTTTAAAACTGTCACCTTTTGAAAATACTAAATCCGTGAGTGTATCGGGTGTTTTAAAAGAATTTTGAAAGACCCGCTAAAGAAACGGAGTGGTGACATGAAACAAAAGAAAAAAAGAACTTTGTGGATTGCCGCCGTCGGTGGCCTGACAGCCGGATTTTTAAATGGACTGTTTGGCTCCGGCGGCGGTACTGTTATAGTCCCTTTTTTAGAAGAATTTTTAGACCAGGATGAGCACAAGGCACATGCCACAGCCATTTTAATTATTCTGTGCTTTACATTGGTGAGTCTGATTTTTTACGGCATGCGCGACCATTTGGATTACTGGCTGGCACTTAAGGTGTCAGCGGGTGGTGTGGTGGGCGGTCTGGTGGGGGCAAAGTTACTCAAAAGGCTGTCCGGTGGTGTGATTCGTAAGATTTTTGGAGCCTGCATGATACTTGCGGCCGTCAGAATGGTGGTGAGCGGATGATTGGGGCAATCATAGCCGGGCTTTTGTCGGGTGTTATCAGCGGCATGGGCATTGGTGGTGGCACCATTTTAATTCCGGCCCTCACCATGTTTTTGCAGATTGGTCAGCACCAGGCGCAAGGGGTTAATCTTTTATATTTTTTGCCTACGGCGGCGGTTTCTCTGTGGGTGCATTTTAAAAACAAATCGGTTAATTTCAAGCTATCAATTCCCATTATTTTATTTGGACTTTTGGGCGCTGTTTTAGGTGCGTTGCTAGCCGGTATTTTAAAGGCAAAACTCCTCAGGCGTCTGTTTGGTGTTTTTTTGTTGGCCATGGGGTGCTACGAGATATTCAAAAAGGAAAAAAAATCAAAAAAAGATTAGAAAAATGGCTTTTTCCTCTTTACCAAAAGAGGAAAATATGATATAGTTAAATGGGTATACGCTGTTTGCAGATGAAACAATAAAAAAACAGACAAAATTGGGCGGCAAAGTGTTTTTGCCCTTGCCCTGTGACAGAGTGAAAACCGCACAAAAGAAGAAAGGAATGTGGCTTTTGCCTGTGCCGATTTGCTTTGTCTTTTGTCTTTAAAGAGTGAGACATATGTATCGACTTTTAGAAACAATTCACACACCGCAGGATATACAAAAACTCAGTTTTGCAGAGCTTGATAGTCTGGCAGAGGAAATTCGTGAATTTTTAATTCAATCCGTTTCCAAAACAGGCGGACATCTGGCCTCGAATCTGGGTGTTGTTGAGTTGACTCTTTCTCTTTTTAAAAGCCTTGATTTGCCCAATGACAGCATTATTTGGGATGTAGGGCATCAGTCCTACATACATAAGCTTTTAACCGGGCGTATGGAGCAGTTTTCCACCCTGCGACAGTTTGGTGGCATGAGTGGATTTCCCAAAATGAGCGAGAGTGAATATGATGTGTTTAACACGGGCCATTCATCTACCTCCATCTCGGCCGCTCTCGGCATGACTTATGGGGCTGCCCTGCAGGGAAAAGCGGCTCGCACAGTTGCTGTTATCGGTGATGGTGCGCTGACGGGCGGTATGGCTTTTGAAGCAATGAACAATGTTAGCACCTGCAAGAAGAATTTTATTGTAATTTTAAATGATAATGAAATGTCCATTGCTCCCAATGTGGGCAGCTTGTCAAATTATTTAACCCGCATGCGAACAAAACCGGGTTATTTTCGCTTTAAATCAAGAGTGGAGCGCATGTTTGGCAAAATCCCCAAAATTGGCCCCTGGCTTTTGATGACAACCAAGCGCATTAAAGATGCTTTAAAGTATTTGTTTATGACTTCAACAGTCTTTGAGGATTTTGGCTTTACATACTTTGGTCCCATTGACGGTCATGATATGCCCTTTTTGTGCCATGTGCTTGAACAGGCGAAAAAAATTAACGGTCCTGTTCTTTTGCATGTTAAAACAAAAAAGGGAAAAGGATATAAATTTGCAGAGGATAAGCCGGCAGCCTTTCATGGCGTTGGCAGTTTCTCTGTTGAAACAGGGGAAAGAAATGGCGGAGGAGCCTCTTTTTCTTCTGCTTTCGGTCAGCGAATGGTAAAATTGGCCGAAGAGCATCCGGACCTGTGTGCTGTAACGGCAGCCATGCAGGGCGGAACAGGGCTTGACGCCTTTAGTCGCCAATATCCTGAACGCTGCTATGATGTAGGCATTGCCGAACAGCATGCTGTCACCTTTGCAGCAGGTCTTGCCGCCAGAGGATTACGGCCTGTGGTTGCAGTTTATTCTTCGTTTTTACAACGGGCCTATGACCAGATTTTGCATGATGTTTGCTTGCAAAACTTAAATGTTGTTTTTTGTATTGACAGAGCTGGTCTGGTAGGGGAGGACGGTGAAACCCATCAGGGCATTTATGACTTGGCGTTTTTATCCCACATGCCGAACATGACCATATTAGCACCGGCGGATTATGAAGAGCTTTCGGCTATGCTGACCTATGCGGTTACCGAGCACCAGGGTCCCATCGCCATTCGCTATCCTCGGGGCAGCGCAAAAGAAGTGCCTTGCAGCAAGCGTGCTTTTGTTTTGGGACAGCCGGATGTGGTGATTGAGGGTGAAACGGTTTGTCTCTTATCGGCAGGACACATGTTACCGGAGGCAATAGAAGCACAAAAGCTTTTACAAGAGGCGGGCGTTTCAACAGCCGTTATGAATCTTAAAACCCTTTGGCCCTTGCCGAAGGAAACCCTTGCCATCTGGGCGGAAACCTATTCCATGCTTGTTACCCTTGAAGACGGGGTCAAAAGCGGCGGCATTGGTGAAAAAATTGCAGCTATGGTGGGCAAGAAAGTTCCCGTTTTGATTAAGGCTCACGAAAACGGATGTGTTCCCCAGGGCAAAACAGAGGAATTATATCGGGCTTGTGGTTTGGATGCAAAGACCATTGCCCGAGAAGTTATACAACAACTAAAGCAGGAGTAAAGCTATGCGAAAACCGGAATTATTAGCACCGGCAGGAACCTTTGAGCGCCTGCAAACAGCCATTGCCTTTGGGGCAGATGCTGTGTATGCAGGCGGTGAGGCTTTTTCCATGCGCAGTGCTGCTAAAAACTTTTCTTCAGATGATTTAAAGCGTGCCAGAGAATTAACCCTGGCCAAAAATAAAAAACTATATATCACGGTGAACATCATTCCTCATAATCAGGATTTAGACGCCCTGGCAAACTATTTAAAGGAGTTATCAAGCCTTTCTCCTGACGGATTGATTATATCGGATTTAGGCGTTTTCTCTATGGCCAAGTCCATAGCGCCCAATGTTCCTCTGCACATTAGCACCCAGGCCAATAACACCAATGCCGAAACCTTTGCTGCGTGGCATCGGTTGGGCGCCAGCCGTGTGGTGTGTGCCCGTGAGCTTTCTTTTGATGAGATTCGTGAAATCCGTGAAAAAACACCGGAAACCTTAGAGCTTGAGGCATTTGTCCATGGCGCCATGTGTATTTCGTATTCCGGACGCTGTCTTCTCTCGGGCTACATGACCGGCCGGGATTCCAATCAGGGCAGTTGTGCCCATCCTTGCCGTTGGAATTACAGTCTGATGGAAGAGCAAAGACCGGGAGAATATTATCCCGTTTATGAAAACGAGCGTGGCACCTTTATTTTTAACTCAAAGGACCTTTGCATGATTGAATATATTCCACAGCTTGTTGCCTGCGGCATTGACAGCTTAAAGCTTGAAGGCCGTGTAAAGACAGAATATTATGTGGCAACGGTGGTTAAGACCTATCGAGAGGCCATTGACCGCTATTTTGAAAATCCCGAAACCTATCAGACGGATCCCAAATGGCTTGAGGAACTTTCAAAGGTCAGCAACCGGCATTACACCACCGGCTTTTACACAGGCAAGCCCGATGATACGGCGCAGAATTATGAAACCAGTGCCTATGTGCGAAATTATGATGTGGTTGCCGTAGTCGTGGGCTATGATGAGTCTACAGGTGATTTGCTGCTTGAACAGCGCAATCGGTTTTTTAAAGGCGATGAAATTGAAGCCGTTGTTCCGTTTGTGCCAAGTTTTTCCGTTTTGGCAGACAATCTGCGGGATGAGTTTGGTAACGAAGTAGAGGCAGCACCCCATGCGCGTCAAAAGCTACGGCTTAACATTGGGCAGGCCCTGCCGCCTATGTCACTATTTCGAAAAAAGAGAGATTAACCCAGTAAGGAGGAAACATTATGGGTATATTTGGAGGCAACTTTGACAGACCGGGTAAAGGCATTAGCAAAGAAGAAGCGGCACAAAGAAGCTATTTTGATATTATAGGCAGACATTTATGGGATTTGGTTAAACTGAACCTTTTGTTCATTGTGTGTAACATCATTTTTGTTGTTGCGGCAGCCCTTTTGATTTTGCCATACTTGTTTAACCTTAAAGAGGTTATCAGCAGTCTTTTTCAAAATCAGTTTGTGTTATTGCCCGTTTTGCCCTTTGTCCCTTTTCTGTTTATGGGCCCCTTTATTGCCGGGCTTACCTATGTATTGCGAAATTGGGCAAGACAAGAGCATGCCTTTTTGTTTTCTGATTTTCTTGAACACACCAAAAAGAACTGGAAGCAAGGGCTTTGCCTCAGTGTTATTAGCACGGTTGTTACCTATGTTTTCTTGACGGTGGAGCTGTTTTATTTAAAATCCGGCTTGCCGGTGCCTTTGGTTTTGTTGTTGTTCGGCATTATGGCGGTGCTGCTTGCGATTATGAATTTTTATACTTATCCCATGGCGGTTACCTTCGATATGAAACTTAAGGACATTTTGAAAAACGCCTGGATTTTTACGGTGGCAAAACTGCCGCAAAACTTGTTCTTTTTGCTTATTATCGGTGCCGTTCATATTATGCTTTTGTGGTATACACCGCTTGTTTGGGGCGTGCTTATGGCTGTTGTTTTAATTAGTTGGACGGGCTTCACCATGAATTATTATACTTGGCATGTTATGGATAAATACATGATGTCCCGCATCCCTAAAGAAGAAGAGCAGGAAGAAGCAGTTTTTGAAGATGTGAAATAGGTCGGAGGGTTTTCATTGATTAAAGGGATTATCTTTGATTTAGATGGTACAATTTTAAACACCATAGACGATTTAGCCGATGCCATGAACCGCATGCTGGTCAGCTTTGGTTATCCGCCCCGTGAGGATTTGGAATTTCAGAAGCAGGCCATTGGCTATGGTGCCAGAAATTATGTTAAAACATGCATGCCCGAGTCTGAACGGGAAAAGGATGAGCAGGTTGACAAGTGTCTGGTGGCATATTATGAAGATTATAGAGCTAATTCAAGCGTTAAAACAAAGCCCTATGAGGATATTGATGCAGTTTTGGCGTTTTTAAAAAATCATCAGATAAAAATTGGTGTCCTTTCCAACAAACCCGATGGTGCCACCAAGGCTTTGGTAGAAAAGTGGTTTTCAGCTTACGATTTTAACTGTGTTTATGGTGAACGAGAGAACATCCCTAGAAAGCCGCATAAGGGTGCGCCCCTTTCCGTTGCAGAGGAAATGGGTCTTGTCCCTTCTGAAATTGCCTTTGTGGGCGACAGTGAGGTGGACATGGAAACAGGGGTCGGCGCCGGCATGGTTCCCATTGGCGTTTTGTGGGGTTTTCGCACAAAAGAGCAGCTCCTTGCAAGTGGCGCACAGTTTTTGGCCGAAACGCCGAAGGATTTAATTGCCATTATTGAAAAACAGAATCAATAAAACAGTTTAAAAAGAAAATAATGTCAAAGTGACTATGTATAAATTTTAAAGCAAATGACTTTTAGAAGAATAGGAGACGAAAAATATGAAAATTTCAAAAGAAGAAGTTTTACATGTTGCAAAACTTGCAAGACTCAAGCTTTCAGACAGTGAAGCAGAAGCTCTTTCTGCCGACATGGAAAGCATCATTGGTTTTGCAAATAAATTAAACGAGCTGGACACAGATGGTGTTGTGCCCACAGCCCATGCTATTCCCATGAGCAATGCTTTTCGTGAGGATGTAGTGAAGCCCTCTTATGACCGCGACGCAATGCTTGCCAATGCACCCAGCGCAGAAGATGGTGGCTACACCGTACCCAAGGTTGTTGAATAATACAGAAGGAGTTTGATTATGCATACATTAACGGCTCATGAAATCAGAGACAAAATAAAAAATAAAGAAATGTCTTCAAAGGAAATCACCAAGGCCTTTTTAGACCGGATTGAAAAGGTGGAGGACAAGGTTGAAAGCTATGTAACCGTTTTGCCTGAGGAAGCTATGGCAAAGGCTGCAGCAGTGGATGAAAAAATTGCGAAAGGTGAGAGTGTGGGCGCTTTGGCTGGTGTTCCCATGGCACTTAAGGATAACCTTTGCACAAAGGACATTTTAACCACCTGCTCATCCAAAATGCTTCATAACTTCCGCCCGCCTTATGACTGCACAGTGGCGCAAAAGCTGAAAGATGCCGACACGGTGCTCCTCGGCAAGCTGAATATGGATGAATTTGCAATGGGTTCATCTACTGAAAATTCGTACTTTAAGAAAACAAAAAATCCTTATGATATTACAAAAGTGCCGGGCGGTTCCTCTGGCGGTTCGGCTGCCTGTGTTGCAGCTGATGAAGCAGCGTTCACCTTGGGTTCTGACACCGGCGGTTCCATTCGTCAGCCGGCTTCTTTGTGCGGCTGTGTGGGTTTAAAACCCACCTATGGCACCGTATCCCGTTTTGGTTTGGTGGCCTTTGCTTCTTCATTAGACCAGATTGGTCCTTTGGCTAAAGATGTTCAGGATTGTGCCCTGGTATATGACCAAATTGCTGGTTATGACCCCATGGATTCCACCAGCGTAAACCGTGAATATGCCTCTTTTGAAAGTGCTTTAACAGGCGATGTTAAAGGTCTTAAAATTGGTGTTCCTGCCGAATATATGGGCGAGGGCATCAGCGAGCCGGTGCAAAAGGCCATTTTAGCGGCCCTTGATTCTTTTAAGGCGTTGGACGCTGAATATGAAGACATGCATCTGCCCTTAAACGAATATGCCCTGCCGGCTTATTACATGATTTCTTCTGCCGAGGCAAGTTCTAATCTGGCGCGGTTTGATGGCGTTAAATATGGCTACCGTGCCGAGAAATTTGATGATTTGGCTGATTTATATGCACAAACCCGCAGCGAAGGCTTTGGCGCAGAAGTGAAGCGCCGTATCATGATTGGTACTTATGCCTTGTCCTCCGGTTATTACGATGCTTATTATAAAAAAGCACAGCAGGTCAGAACCATGATTATGCAAGACTTTGACAAGGCTTTTGAAAAATATGATGTGCTGGTTACACCGGCCACACCCACCACAGCCTTTGGCATTGGCGAAAAAACCGATGACCCCCTGCAGATGTACATGGCTGATATTTGTACCGTATCGGTTAACATTGCCGGTCTGCCGGCCCTTGTTCTGCCTTGCGGCTATGATGCAAAAGGTCTGCCCGTCGGCCTGCAGATTATCGGCAAGCCCTTTGGCGAGGCAGCAATTTTGAATGCGGCTTACGCTTTAGAAAAAACTATTTCTAAAGTCAGACCCACACTATAGGAGGACAAATCATGAATTACGAAACTGTCATCGGTCTTGAGGTTCATGCCGAGCTCAAGACCAACACAAAGATATACTGTGGATGTAAAAACGAGTTTGGCGGCGAGCCAAACACCCACACCTGTCCCATTTGCTCTGGCATGCCCGGCACCTTGCCCGTTTTAAACAAAAGGGTGGTGGATTTTGCCATCAAGGCAGGCCTTGCCATGAATTGCAGCATCACCAAATACGGCAAGCAGGACAGAAAAAATTATTTTTATCCCGACCTTCCCAAGGCCTATCAGATTTCACAGTTTGATTTGCCTTTGTGCCAGAATGGATATGTGGACATTTTGGTTGACGGCGAGACCCGCCGCATTGGCATCACCCGTATTCACATTGAAGAAGATGCCGGCAAGCTGGTGCACGATGATTACGCCAATTGCTCCATAGCTGACTATAACCGTTGCGGTGTTCCTCTGATTGAGATTGTATCAGAACCTGACCTGCGTTCCCCTGAAGAAGCACGAATCTTTTTAGAAACCTTAAAATCCATTTTGGAATATACCGAGGTTTCTGACTGTAAAATGCAGGAAGGCTCTCTGCGCTGCGATGTTAACCTTTCTTTGCGTCCTTTTGGACAAAAAGAATTTGGTACCCGTTGCGAAATGAAAAACATCAACTCCTTCCGTGCGGCGGTTCGCTCTATGGAATATGAGCAAAAGCGCCAGGCAGAAGTGCTCTCTGCTGGCGGCGTTATTGAGCAGGAAACCCGCCGTTGGGACGATGTGAAGGGCATCAGCGTTGTTATGAGGACAAAAGAAGATGCCCAGGATTATCGCTATTTCCCCGAACCTGACCTGCTGCCCATTGTGGTTTCAGACGAATGGATTGAAGAAATCCGGAAAACCATTCCCGAACTGCCCGAAGAGCGTCGCAGCCGTTATATGAACGACTATGGTCTGCCGGAATATGATGCGTTTCTTTTGACATCATCCAAGAAAACAGCTGATTTTTTTGATGAAACCGTGAACCAGGGTGCTGCTCCGAAAGCCGTCAGCAACTGGTTGATGGGCGACATTGCAAAGGTGTTAAATGACCGGGAATTAGAAGCAGGGGATATTCCCTTCTCACCGGCCCATTTAAAATCCTTAATTGCTTTAATTGAAAAGGGAACCATCAGCAACAGTGCGGCTAAAAAGGTGTTAAATGAGATGTTTACAAATCCCGAAGAGCCTGAAAAAATCGTAGAACGGTTAGGTCTTTTGCAGGTGTCTGATGAAGGCGCTCTTTTGCAGATGGTAAAAGATGTTTTAGAGCAGAACCCGCAGTCGATAGCCGATTACAAAGCCGGCCGAGACAGAGCCATGGGCTATTTAGTTGGTCAGATTATGCGCGTGTCAAAAGGCAAGGCCAATCCCCAGATTATCAATAAATTGCTGAAAGAAGAATTGGATAAAGCATGAAGCTGCATATAAGTGAGCTATACAAAGAAATTTATAGACGATTTGATGCACGAACCCCCGTCCCCTTTGATTGCGGTGCCCTTTGCGGCAAGCTGTGCTGTGAGGGGGATGATGAGAGCGGCATGTATCTCTTTCCCGGCGAAAAAAAGTTTTTCGTCGGGAAAGATAATTTTTCTGTTTTCTCAACGGACTTTATGGTGGGGGATAAAGCGGTTGACCTGGTGACCTGCCACGGTCCCTGCAAAAGAGAAGAGCGGCCTCTTTCCTGCCGTATTTTTCCTCTCGTTCCTTTTTACCGGAAAGGGTCAACACTGGAAATCATTCACGACCCCCGGGCAAACATTTGTCCTCTGACCCATCCCGAAGCGGCCGATTGCATTGACAAAGCCTTTATCCGTGAGGTGCGCCGCACCTTCCGGTTACTTATTAAAATTCCCTCTGTAGAGAGGTATTTAGACGCTTTATCCTATGTTTTAGAAGACTATCAGAAATTAAACAGGTGGTGACAACTTTGAAAGAAACAACCATTGCAGCCATTGCAACAGCACCCGGTGAAGGTGGCATTGCGGTGATTCGCGTTAGCGGAACCGAAGCCATTTCTGTTTGCGACCGTGTTTTTCGCAGCAAAAAGGCGTTGGCTGAAAGCCCAAGTCACACCTTAGTTTATGGTCACATTGTGCATAACGACACCGTGCTGGATGAAGTGCTGGTGGGCATTATGCGTGCACCCCGATCTTACACCGGTGAGGATGTGGTTGAAATAAGTTGTCACGGCGGCAGCTACATAGCCCGAAGTGTGCTCACGGCCGTTTTATCAAACGGGGCGGTGCTTGCCACCCGGGGTGAATTTACAAAGCGTGCCTTTTTAAACGGCAAAATGGATTTATCCCAGGCGGAGGCCGTTATTGACTTAATTCAGGCGGAATCCGATGCGGCGGTTACTTTATCGGTGAATCAGCTTAAAGGTCGCCTATCTGCACCCATTGAAGCCATTCGCCAAGAAATTTTGCATTTGGCAGCGGGCCTTGATGTGATGGCAGACTATCCCGAAGAAGATGTTGAAGAAACCACCACGGCAGAAACCCAAACAACCCTTAAAGAACTAATTGCCAAGCTAAAGGACATGCAGGGTGAAGCCGAGCAGGGCCGGTTGATTCGAGAGGGCATTAACACCGTTATTGTGGGCAAACCCAATGTGGGTAAATCCTCTTTGTTAAACAGTTTATCCGGCACAGAACGCGCCCTGGTAACCCAGCAGGCCGGCACAACACGCGATGTCATTGAAGAATCCGTTCGTTTGGGTGAATTGCGGCTGAATTTGTTTGACACAGCCGGCATTCGCAACGAGGCAGAGGCCATTGAAGAAATGGGCATAAAGAAGGCAAAAGAATATATGGAACGGGCCGACCTTGTGCTTTTTGTGTTGGATGCTTCAAGACAATTTGACGCGGAAGACGAAGCCATTTTGGAAATGGTTCAACATAAAAATGTAATTGTTGTTTTGAATAAATCAGACTTAGAGCGCACCTGCGGGTTGCCGGAAAGAGTGGCAAAGCTTCCCCAGGTTGTGCTGTCTGCCAAATATAATGAGGGCATAGAGAACCTTGAAAAAACGGTGACCCAGCTGTTTTCGTTGGGCAAAATTACCCAAAGGCAAGACGCTGCGGTTATCAATCTGCGACACAAACAGGCCATCAGTGAGGCACTTTCGGCCCTCAAAAATGCCCTTGCCACCTTGTGTGCCGGCATGCCCACAGACCTTTTGTCCGTGGACTTGCGCATAGCCATGGAGGCCCTGGGCACCATTGACGGTCAAACCGTTTCAGAAGAAATTGTGGACGAAATTTTCTCCCGTTTTTGTCTGGGGAAATAGTCTATTCGTTTCTTTAAAACAATACAATGAATTAACGGAGTAAATCCTGTCCAAATCAGTTTGGAAGAGTGGGGAGGTTACAAGATTGAAAAAACAATCTTATTTAAAGGGTGCAGTCATTTTGGTTGTGGCCAATGCACTGGTCAAAGTCATTGGGGCGTTGTTCAAAATTCCCCTTGCCAATATCATTCACGAAGAGGGTATGGCCATTTTCAGTACAGCCTATAACCTATATGCCTGCATGTTTGTTATTGCAACGGCAGGACTGCCTGTGGCGGTTTCGAAAATGGTTTCGGCCAGCGTTGCCAAAAACAATTACACCGAAACAAAGAAAATCTTTCGTGCGGCTCTTTTGCTGTTGTTTTTAATCGGTTTGGCCGGCATGTTGGTTTTGCTTTTGGGCGCCAAAATTTTTGCGGTTCAAATTGTGAATTCTCCTTCTTCTTATTTGAGCATTATTGCCATTGCCCCGGCAATCTTTTTTGTGTCGCTGCTTTCGGCATTCAGGGGCTATTTTCAGGGCTTTTCTGACATGCTTCCCACGGCTTTGTCTGAAGTGGCCGAGGCTTTGGGTAAGCTGGTGATTGGTCTTTTGTTGGCCTATGTTTTATTACCCACTGGCATAGTAAATGCAGCAGCCGGTGCGGTTTTGGGTGTAACAGCAGGTACATTTTTTGCCTGCATCATCATGGTTGTAACCTTTGTTGCCCGCCGAAAGACCATGAGCAAAGAGGCAAGCCTTTATAATCCCCAGTCCCGAAGCACAAAATCAATTTTTGCCGAGCTTGCAAAATTGGCCGTTCCCATCACCATCGGTGCGGCGGTTACCTCTTTAACCAATGTGATTGATGTGGTTATGATTCGTCAGCGGTTGCAAACCATTTCGGTGACACAGGACATGTATAACACCTTAACCGAGTTTTATGGTGTGTCGCCGGTTGAGGCTCTCATTGGACACGCCATGGCTATTAAGCCTTCTGAAATACTCTACGGTGCTTATTCAGGCTTTGCTATTCCCATGTTCAATTTGCCCCCCACCATCATCATGTCCCTTTCTATGAGTGTGGTGCCTTTTATTTCTGGGGCTTTTGCCACGAGAAATTTTGCTGAAGTTAAAAAGCTGTCCGAGTCAACCTTGCGCATTACCATGCTGTTTTCATTGCCTTGCGCCGTAGGATTATCGGTTTTAAGTGAACCCATTTTAACAGCGGTTTATAACAATGCCCGTGCAGCGTCCATGCTGACCATTTTGGGCTATGCTGTCATTTTTGTCAGCCTGGTTTCTGTTTCAACGGCCATGCTGCAGGCGGCGGGCAGGGTTATGGTTCCGGTGCGGAATATGGCCATTGGTGGTGTGGTTAAAATTGTTACTAACTTTGTTTTAATCGCCATTCCTGGCATTAACATTGGCGGTGCACCCATCAGCACCAATTTGTGTTATCTGGTGATTGCTGTGCTAAACTTAAACAGCGTGCGGCGGGTTATGGGCGCTAAAATGCCCCTTTCAAGCTTTGTTTTGCGTCCGGTTGTTGCCAGCGGCATCATGGGTGTTGGCGGATACTTTGCTTATCAACTGACGGCCAAGTTTTTAAACATTGCCCCCATGTCGTTGACGGTTAACTTCATGCCCCAAAGTGCACCGATTACACCGGTGGCTTCCGCCATTCGACTCAAAATGATTATTGCCCTTGGAGTTGCCATTTTGGTGGCTGCACTGCTTTATGGCATTATGGTTTTTGTCTTTAAGCTGATTCGCCGCGAAGATGTGCTGATGATGCCCAAAGGCGAAAAACTGGCAGGACTTTTGGATAAATTCCGTCTGCTTTCTTAAAAGAGAAATATATGCCGATTACGGATTGAATAATTAAAGGAGCAAAAGCATTATGGAACAAGAGAAAAAACGCTATAGCTTTAACGATTTGGTTGATATTTTGAAGGCTCTGCGGGGCGAAAACGGTTGCCCGTGGGATCGGGTGCAGACCCATCAGAGCATTAAAATGAATTTGATTGAAGAGGCCTATGAGGCCATGGAAGCCCTGGACCATGACACGCCGGATGCCTTTGCTGATGAGCTGGGCGACCTTTTGATGCAGGTGGTGTTTCATTCCCAAATTGGTGAAGAGGCCGGCACCTTTACGCTGGATGATGTGCTGTATCATATTTGCCATAAAATGATTTCGCGGCACAGCCACATTTTTGGAAACGATACTGCCGAAACACCGGAAGCGGTGCTTGACACCTGGGAAAAGAACAAGCAAAAAGAAAGAGGGCAAAAAAGCTATACCGAAAGCATGGAAAGCGTCTGCTCCTATCTGCCGGCGCTGATTCGTGCCCAAAAGGTGCAGTCAAAGGCGGCCAAAGCCGGTTTTGACTGGGACTGCGCCGATGGGGCAATCGAAAAGCTGCGGGAAGAGGTAGAAGAGCTTGCCGAGGCGGCAGCGCAGCAGGATAAAGCACATGTCAGCGAAGAACTGGGCGATGTTTTATTCTCGGCTGTTAATGTGGCTCGTTTCTTTAACTGCTCGGCGGAAGAATCGTTAGGCCAGACCATCCGCAAGTTTATCGACCGCTTTTCTTTTGTTGAAAAAGAGGCTCAAAAAGCAGGCAAGAAACTGGAAGAAATGACCCTTGCCGAGATGGATGCCTTATGGGATGCGGCAAAAGGCCGTTAAAATAGACAAAAAAGGGTAGTCCTGTTTGGTGATATTAAATGAAGATTATGTAAACAAGAAAAAAACATTTCACAAATGCCGAATTTTGTCATATAATGATATTTAGTGTTTTATATTATGTAAAGGAGGGGAAAAAATGAATAAAGCAGAATTAGTAGCTGCACTGGCAGAAAAAGCTGACATCACAAAGAAAGATGCAGAAAAAGTGCTGGGTGCGTTTGTTGACATCGTTGGTGAAACCCTGAAAAAGGGTGATAAAGTTCAGTTGGTAGGTTTTGGTACATTTGAAGCAAGAAAGAGAGCAGCCCGTACCGGTAAGAACCCACAGACAAAAGCTGTTATCAAAATTCCGGCAAGCGTTGTTCCTGCTTTTAAAGCCGGCAAAGCTTTAAAAGATGTTGTTTCAGGTAAATAATGCAAAAAAATAGAGCCGTCCGGCATTCGCCGGGCGGCTTTGTTTTATTTATCAGCTATTTAAATAAAATTCTTTGCGCAGTTTTTTGATAATGTTTTTTTCAAGCCTTGACACCTGCACCTGGGAAATTCCCAGGCGCTTGCCAATTCGCTCCTGGGTTTCACCTTTTATGTAACGCAACAGAATAATGGTTTGCTCCCGCGGGGGCAATTTGTCAATCAACTGTTTTAGGGTGAGCCGGTCCACATTGTCTAAAATGCTTTCGTTTGACGAAACCTGCTCTTGCAAAGTGGTGTCGTCATCGCCACGAGGCTCATCTAAAGAAAGAGTTGGCTGTGTGGCAGCTAAGACATTACTGAGTTCTTCCGGTTGCATTGATAGACTCTCGGCAAGTTCACAAATGGTTGGCTCACGCCCGATTTGCTTTGTGAGTAGGTCTTGCATATATGCCGCCTTGGCGGCAATGATTTTATAAGAACGGCTGACTTTTACGGTTGTGTTATCTCGCATATAACGCTTAATCTCTCCTAACATAACCGGCACGGCATAGGTCGAAAGCTTAACGCCAAAATCGGGATTAAAAGCATTTAAAGCCTTAATCATGCCCATTGAGGCAATTTGATACAAGTCCTCAGCATCAATGCCACGATTTAAAAAACGGTTGGCAACCATATGTACAAGTCCCAGATTTTGTTCAAATAACTGATTTCTGGCGTCGGCATCCCCTTGGGCACACCGGCGTAATAAATCGGTTGACATAGTGCATCCCTCCCTTTAAGAGAGAGTGTTGTCACTGCCAATCTGTTTTGTCATGATGACAGTGGTGCCTTTGTCCATTTCAGATTGCACAACTAAACTGTCCATAAATGTTTCCATCACGGTAAAACCCATGCCGGAGCGTTCGTCATCAGCGGCAGTGGTGTACATTGGCTTTAGAGCCTGTTCAACATTTTGGATTCCATGGCCGGAATCAGAAACAGTGAGAGACACGGTTTTATCCGGCGACAAGGTGCAGGCAATGGTTACAATTCCGTTACCGTTACCGTAGCCATGAACAATGGCGTTTGTGACCGCCTCTGACACGGCTGTTTTAATATCAGCCAGCTCTTCTAAAGTTGGGTCAAGCTGCGCCACAAAAGCGGATACGGCGGCACGGGCAAAACTCTCGTTTGCTGATTTGCTTAAAAAACTTAAATTCATTTTGTTTTCCATGTTCACGCCTCCTTTAAATCTTTCAGCGCGTTTTCAACGCCGGGATAAACGGTCATGAGTTTTTTCAGGCCGGACATGGTGATTAAGCGTTCGGTTTGCGGCTTTGTGCAAACCAGTGCCACCTGACCGCCTAAAGAGTGAATGAGTTTATAGCGTCCAATAATCATGCCAATGCCGGAACTATCCATAAAAGAGAGGTCAGAAAAATCAAAAATCAGGTTTTTAGCATCCCGTTCGGCAATGGTTCTTTCGATCACCATTCGTGTGGGTTCGGCTTCGTGGTGGTCCAGCTCACCGATTAACTTGACAATCAATGTTTTGTGACATAGCTTTAGTGTAATTTGCAAAACATTTTCTCCTTTCAAAATGTAAAAATTTTGTGCCTGTGATTTTGGCACCCTTATATATTCGTCGGACCTGTCCAATTTCCTTCATAAAAAAAGAAAAGGTTTTGTCGAATAGGGGTAACTTTTCGACAAAACCTTATTTTGTGACAAAAACCGGGATTTTATGTGTTAAAATTTTCTGCTTCCGTTTAAAAAGACGGCTTCGATTTTTGCATCTAATGAAAACAGTGCACCGCTATGGATAACAATGTCAGCATCTTTGCCAACGGCAAGACTTCCCACACGGTTATGGAGGCCAACATTTTTGGCAGCCTGAATGGTAATGGCCGCCAAGGCATTCATGGGGGAGAGCCCGCTTTGACACGCCAGAGCAGCGCAAAGATAAAGACGGTTTAAGGGAATTTCGGGGTGGTCGGTGATGATGGCAAAGGGAATGCCGGCATCTTCAAAGGCTTTATAAATAGCAAAGCTTAAATTGCGCAGTTCAGGCTTTGTTCTTCCGCCTAATGTGGGTCCTAACATAATCGGCAGCTTTTTCTCAGCCAGGAGGGGCAAAATTAAATGGCCTTCTGTGCAATGCTCTAATGTAATGGCAATTTGAAACTCTTCACCAATGCGAATGGCTGTGCCGATATCGTCAGCACGATGCACATGAATTTTTAAAGGTAATTCCCCGCGAATGACCTGGGCAAGTGCCTCCATTTTAAAATCAAAATCGGGGCGGTCATTTTCCGGGTTTTCTTTGTATTCATCCCACAGGCGCACATATTCTTTTGCTTCAAAAAGCGCCTCACGCAAAATGGAAGCGGTGGCCATTCGTGTGGTGGGGGCTTGTTTTTTGCCGCCGTACACCATTTTAGGATTTTCGCCCAGGGCAGCCTTCATAGCTACCGGTGCCTTTACAATCATTTCATCCACCCAGCGACCGTCTGTTTTTAAAGCCGCAAACTGGCCGCCAATAACATTGGCACTGCCGGGACCAGTTACAACGGTGGTGACGCCAGCCTCCAAAGCTTCTTTAAAAGCAGCATCAAAGGGGTTGATGGCATCAATGGCACGAAGCTGAGGCAAAATGGGGTCGGTATCTTCATTGCCGTCATCGCCTTCGCCACCGGCACCTTCTTCCCATAGACCGGCATGGCAGTGAGCATCGATAAAGCCGGGCAGGGCCATGGCGCCCTTTGCATCATAAGCCTCGTCAAAGTCAGCGTCTTTTGCGGTTAAATCAGCCATGTGACCAATGGAGTTGATGGTTTGGTTATCTATAATAATATATCCGTTTTCATATTCGGCTGCATCCATTGTTACAATGTGTGCATTTTTAATAATTTTCATTTTCTCACTCCTTGCTCATATCCATTTTATTGTAACTGAAATCGCTAATTTTGTCAATTAAATTTCCGCAAAAGTGTTGACAGAGAAGCTTTTAAGGTTTATTATATATAATGAGGTTTAATGTACATAATATTGTTATCGTAAAATGAACAGATGACCCATGCAGACATGCTTCAAACATTGGGTCAAGCTGTTTTTGAAAGGATTGATATTGTTAATGAAAGTATCAAAAATGTTGTTTAAAACACTTCGTGAAACACCGGCAGAGGCAGAAACCGTCAGCCATCAGCTGATGCTGCGTGCAGGCCTTATGAGAAAGCTGGCCTCCGGCGTTTATTCGTATCTGCCATTGGGCCTTAAGTCCCTGCACAAGGTGGAGCAGATTATTCGTGAAGAAATGGATGCAGCCGGTGCGCAGGAGCTTCTTATGTCTGCCATTTTGCCTGCTGAATATTATCAGGAATCCGGTCGTTGGGATGTGTTTGGTCCTGAAATGTTCCGTTTAAAAGACCGGAATGACCGTGATTTTTGCTTAGGCCCCACTCATGAAGAAATTTTCACCCAAACGGTGAAAAGTGAGGTTTCGTCCTATCGCCAACTGCCTTTGACATTGTATCAGATTCAGACTAAATATCGCGATGAGCGCCGCCCCCGTTTTGGTGTTATGCGTTCCCGTGAGTTTATCATGAAAGATGCTTACAGCTTTGACCGTGACGAGGCAGGACTTGATGCATCCTATCAGCAAATGTATAAGGCATATTGCCGTGTGTTTGACCGTTTGGGTCTTGATTACATCGTGGTGGATGCCGACAGCGGTGCTATGGGTGGCTCCGGTTCACAGGAATTTATGGTTAAATCCGAATCCGGTGAGGCTGTTATTGCTTTCTGTCCCCATTGTAATTATGCAGCTAATGACGAAAAGGCAGCTTGCGTACCTGAAAAGATGGCACCTGAAGCGCCTAAAAAGCTGAATAAAATACATACCCCCAAGGCCGGCACCATTGAAGAATTGGTAGAATTTTTAGGTACCGACAGCAAGCATTTTGCCAAAACACTGATTTATGTAGCTGCCGGTGAGCCTGTAGCGGTTATGGTTCGGGGTGATAGAGAGGTTAACGAAACCAAGCTGGCTAATCTCTTAGGTGTTAATGAGCAGGATTTGGCTTTAGCTGAAGCTGATGTGGTTACACAGGTTACAGGTGCCCGCGTAGGTTTTGCCGGCCCCATTGGTCTTTCTGTTCCGGTATATTGCGATTTGGAAATTGCAGAAATGTATAACTATATTGTGGGTGCTAACGACACGGATTATCACTATGAAAATGTTAATGCTTCCGACTTTACACCTGCAAAAGTTGCTGATCTGCGCACCATTACCGATGGTGATGTTTGTCCCCGTTGCGGACAACCTGTGGAGACCACCCGTGGCGTTGAAGTGGGTCACATCTTTAAACTGGGCACCAAATATACCACAGCTCTCGATTGCACATATTTAGATGAAAATGGTAAGGCGGCTACACCCATTATGGGCTGCTACGGCATTGGTGTTAACCGCACACTGGCGGCTGTTATTGAACAGTATAATGACGAAAACGGCATTATCTGGCCCGTTAGCGCAGCGCCTTATCAGGCGGTTGTTGTGCCGGTAAATTGCAGCAATGAAGAGCAAATGCAGCTGGCTGAAAAAGTGTATAACGAATTAAAGGCACAGGGCATTGAGGTTATGTTAGATGACCGCAATGAGCGCCCCGGTGTTAAATTTAAAGACGCTGATTTAATTGGCATTCCTGTGCGCATCACAGCCGGTAAAATGGCTGGCGAGGGCGTTGTGGAATATAAATTGCGCTCTCAGTCGGAAAGCACCGATTTGCCTGCAGAAGAGGCGATTCAAAAGGCCGTGGACTGGATCCGTGCCCAACTTGAGTTTGAGGAGAAATAAAATTATGAAACGAATTTTATTATTTGTGCTGTCTACTGTGCTGGTGTTTTCAATGTCTGCCTGCAGCAAAAAACCAAGCTATGATCCTGCCGGTGTTGGCACAGAAAAAGCACAGCCGGATCTTGTGACAGAGGCACCTGCAACCGAAGAACCCGAGGCTTCAGAGCCCATCGTAACATTGGCACCGTCTTCTAATAAAGATGTTGTGAGCGATGAAGAGGCACCCGAGGTTTTCTGGGCTATGGATGCTGCCTATCATTTAGAAAACTGTCCTGAATTGCTGGATGTGCAATACAGCTCAATTTCTTGGGATATGGTGAAACAAATTCAATTGCGGCAGTGTCCCATTTGCAATCCGCCGCAATATGAGGACTATGTAGAATAAAGACGGCTTGTTACAGCGAAATCATAAGGATATTGTAACAGAAGGGAGTGGATCCAATGAAAAAGAGAAGGTTTAGCGGTGTTAAACCGGCGGCCTTGCTTTTATCCGCCCTTCTGTTTTTTTTGTCGGGATGCCAGCCGGCAGAACCGAAAAATTCCAGCTTGCCAAAGCAGGTGGTAGAATATGAGGATAATCACGAAACACCGAAAAAAGGCGGCGTTCTTCGGCTTGCTGTGACGGGTGCGCAACCCTTAAACCCCATCACCACACAAAGTGAAAACAATCTTCATGTTTTAAAACTGATTTTTGACGGTCTGTTCTGCACAACGCCTAATCATCGGGTAGAGAAGGTTTTGTGTGAGGGCTATTCTGTGTCCCCCGATGGTCTCACATATACCATTCATTTAAAGGATAATGTGAGCTTTCACAACGGTGCCAAACTGACGGCGGCCGATGCAGAGGCCACCTTATCAGCTCTTTTAGCATCAGGGGGCGCCTATAGCCGACAGCTTGCCTGCATTGCTTCACACAGCAGTCAAAACATGACGCTGACCATACATTTGCGCTGGCCGGTAGCCAATTTTCCTGCACTTTTGCATTTTCCTATTATGTCTAAAGCCGACCTGCAAACCGCGCCGGAATTTTATGTGCCTAATGGAACAGGACGCTATAAGGTGCAAAGCTATAAAAAAAGCAAGGAAATGTTTTTGACAGTGAATGAAAACTATCATAAATCCTTCATTCCTTATATTTCTAACATCAAGGTCTTTTTGCTTAAGGATGAGGCAACAGCCGTTTCCATGCTGGAGAATTTACAAATAGACCTTTTGCCTTCGGATGTCATTAACTTGGATGCGTATACACCCAAGCGGAATTTGTCTTCTGTGGATGTTTCCGGAGGTGCCCTTACCTTTTTGGGCATTAACAATCAAAAACCGGCATTCTTGTCAGCACTAACAAGGACAGCGTTGGCTGACGGCATTGATAGAGCCAAGGTTATCACCAATTGCAAGGTGCAGTATGCAGAAGCATCGGATTTGCCTTTGCCACCACACTCTTTTTGGAGCCAGCCTCAAAGCGAGAACAGAACTTTTAATTTAGAGAAAGTCAGGGAATTATTAAAAGATGATGGATGGCTATTATCTGAAAATAGCGCCCCCACGAAAGAAGTTTATGGCGAATTGACACATCTTGCCCCCGAAATTTTAGTGAATGAGGAAAACGAAACCCGGCGGAAAGTTGCAGAGGAAATTAGGCGTTCGCTGCGTGAAGTGGGCATTCCTGCAACTGTAACGGCTGTTCCCTTTGCCGATTATGAGGTGCGGATTGCTGACGGTGATTTTGACCTGTTTATCGGTGAGATAGAACTTTCTGAAAATTATGATTTATCCTTTCTATTAAAGACAGATGAGAATTTTTGTGGCATCTCAAACGAGCACATTGACCAGACTTTAAATGCATTGGTTTTAGCCGAAGGGGAAGGTCAAAAGCAAGAACTGTTTCACGAACTTTGCTATGCGGTTAACGCTGCCATGCCTCTTGTGAGTCTTTATTTTGAATATGAACAGCTGGTGCTTGATGGCAGGGTAAAGGGCAGCATCATTCCTTCTGCTACAGATGTTTTTTATGGCATTGAAGGCTGGTTTTTGTCCTAATGTCGTAGCCAAGCTGTAACAAAAAAGTAAAATATTTGGAATTGACCTTTTATTATTCATATGATACAATGAATAAAAGTGGTTTTACGCCAGTTTTATGCCAAATTAACAAATAAAAAATGGAGGGTAAGACATGAAGAAAACAAAAAGACTTTTGTCACTTTTGCTTGCGTTGGCAATGTTGCTTTCATTGGCAGTGCCCACAGCTATGGCAGCGGACTTCACTGATGTCCCTGAAAATTACCAATACTATGCTTCCATACAAAGCTTAGTAGCTCGTGGCATTATCAATGGTTATGAGGAAGAGAATGGCACATTTACATTCAGACCCGAAGCAACCATTACCCGTGCAGAATTTTGTAAAATGATTATTTATTCCATTGGTCTTTCCAGCATGGCAGAGTCAGCTGTTACAGAAACCGGGTTCCCCGATGTTGCTCCTGAACACTGGGCTGCCGGTGCCATTAAAACAGCTTTTGATTTAAAAATCATTAACGGTTTTGATGATGGAACCTTTAAGCCCGGCGAAGCGGTTACATATGATCAGGCCATTAAAATGACAGTTTGTGCCAAATATGACAAACTGGGTGAAGCAGCTATGAAAAATGGCGGTTATCCTACCGGTTACAGAAAAGTTGCCAACAGCTATGGCTTTACAAAAAATATTATTGATGGCGTTTTCGATGAACCTGCAAAACGCGGTACCATTGCAAAATTGGTTGATAACATGATGGGCGTTAAGCTGTCTGAAATTACCGATGACCCCACCGCTGTTGAGTCTGAACAACAGGTAGAGGTTAAAGGTCAGGTTGTTGCTGTTTATGGTGCATCTGTTGAAGCTTCTTTATCAACACTGACTAAATATCAGATTAAGATTAAACAGAATGATGGTCAAACCGTCATTTATAACGGTGAAAACCTGGCAAACAAAGACGACCTGCGTTCGCTGCTTGGTAAGATGGTCATTGCTTATTATAAAGACGAAATGGCTGTAGACCGGCAAGTCTTAACAAGCATTATTGAACAAAGAGGCAAAAACGACGAGATTGTTGTTAATTTAGATGATGTTGTCGAGGCAGAAAGCAATACCTCTTTAATCTGTGAAGATGAAGACGGCGACCAAGATAAAATTGTTGTTGCTTCGGATGCTAAGATCATATATAATGGCAGTTTGTCCGGTAGCAGCTTTAAAACATTAGTTGATGATAACATCAACAATTCCGGTACCATTCGCCTCCTGTCAACAAGCGGCGTCGGCGGTGCAGCTGATGTTGTTTTCATTTCAGCCTACAAAAATTATCAGGTAACATCCGTCAGCCGAACCAGCAAGACAGTATATTTAGATGATGGTACGGCCGTTACATCTATGGTCATTGATGATGACGCCAGAAACAAAACAGTTAGCATCTTAAAGAATGGCAAGACAGCAGCCTTTTCAGCTATCAATAAGAATCAGATTTTGTCTATTGCAAAAGATAGGGACACCAATGAGAACTTCATTGAAGTTTTAATCGGTCCCGATCCTTTCAATGGTCGAGTTTCTGCTATGACTCGTGGCGAAGGCAAGCTGACAGTTAACTCTAAGGATTATACTTTTGCGGCTGGTGCAACTTTCGGTACTGACATTGAAGTTGGCTCTAATGTAAAGATATATTTAGATGCTTTTGGCCGAATTGCTAAATATGAGATTCAGGCTGCATCGGTTAACTATTCCTATGCTTATCTGACTCGAATCCGAAATGTGGGCACCGGTATTGATACCGACCTTCGCATAGAGGTTCTTAACTTAGATAGCGGTGCTATCAGAGGTTTTGATAATTATCCTTTGGCCGACACCGTTTCAATTAACAACCGAAACTATAAAACAAACACAGAGTTTTCAACTATTAAAACTCTTTTAGAGACAAAGGCTGCCGAATATGCCCGCACAATCTCTAGTAAAGACTTTGGTGCCGGTGTAGGCGAGGTATATCAGCCCATTAAATACTACCTGACAGACGGAGCGGTTTCTCACATCTTGATTGGCGGCACCAGCGATACAGAACTTAAGGTTAATGATGTTGGTTTAGATACAGCAATCAAGTGTACAACCAATTATATAGGTCTTGCCGGTATTTACACCTTGAACTCCAACACAAAGGTGCTGTGGTTGCCTGAAAATAATCAATTAAACGATTACAGCAAATATACATTAAAGAACGGTACATCCTCCGGTTTAACATCAGGCACCACATATCACTTGATGTTAGTTGACTTAAACAGCTCGGGCACACCATCTTTAGTTATTGTTTACAATGTAAGCGGTGCAACCATTACGACAAATGATTGGGCTAACAATCTGCCCGGTATTGTTACCAAAAAGTCAAGCGACGGAAACTATGACAAAATTACCGTTTACGGTTCTTTTGGTGAAAGAGTTTATCTTGAAGACGACACCAATTTCTTTAATACAGTTAACATAGGTGATGTTATCCGCGTTGCAGCTGATAGTCAAAACATCATCGACGATGTTGAAATCGTTGCAGTTGCCTCTGAAATTTACAGTGGCAGTCAATATGTTAAAGTTGGTGCACATCAGCTGATAACGGGTGCTAAAGTTCACTATGTTGATAAGAGCGGTTCCTATGCTAAGGAAATCCGTGAAGGTGGAAAATATACAGAAGACAATGCTGATGTTTCCTACATGGCCGGTACAGTTTATAGCTATAATGGCACACAGTTACGGGTTGCTCTTGACTACTTAACACAAGGTGAAACATGGGAAGAACTTACACTGGGTAATGCCGGTTTGTTAAAGAGCATCGGAGCTCCTGGCAGTGTAACAACTGTTGCCGTTACCATGGATGGTAGCACCGTGAAAAACATTTCAACCAATGCAGAAATTGGTGAAGTGATTCCCTATGCAACAGACTTAAGCAGCGGAAACGCAGAAGCAAACAGAGTGTTTGTTTACAGAAGTGCAAATAGCGCAAAATTAGTGATTATTTTCCGCGGCAATTGATTGAACGCATAACTCTGTCTTTAAAGCCCGAAGCCCCAACTGGCTTCGGGCTTTTTATAATCCAATATGCCGGTTTTGGTCATGCATCTTTTTATGTAATTTAGACTTGTTTTTGTTTTTGTTTTATGATACAATAACAAAGAACATGCGAAAAAGAAGGAGAGAGACTGTTGACGAATGTATTTGATATTTTAAAAGAGCGTGATTTGATCGCCCAAACCACTCATGAAGAAGAAATCAGAGAACTTTTGGGTAAGGAAAAAGTCACATTTTATATAGGCTTTGACCCCACTGCAGACAGCCTTCATGTAGGTCACTTTTTGCAGATGATGGTTATGGCCCACATGCAAAGAGCCGGTCACCGTCCCATTGCTATTTTGGGCGGCGGAACTGCCATGATTGGTGACCCCACAGGCAAAAGCGACATGCGTCGCATGCTGACGGTGGACCAACTGGCACACAATGCGGCATGCTTTAAAAAGCAACTTTCTAAATTTGTTGACTTTTCAGATGGAAAGGCCTTAATGCTTAATAATGCCGATTGGTTTTTGCCTTTAAACTACATGGAATTTCTGCGGGACATTGCGGTACATTTTTCTGTTAACCGCATGCTGTCGGCAGAGTGCTTTAAATCCAGAATGGAAAAGGGTTTAACTTTCTTAGAGTTTAACTACATGCTCTTGCAGAGCTATGATTTTTACAAGCTCAATCAGGATTATAATTGCGTTTTGGAATTGGGCGGCGATGACCAGTGGTCCAACATCATTGGCGGCATTGAATTGATTCGCAAAAAAACCGGTAAACAGGCTTATGGCATGACCTTTACCTTGCTGACCACCAGCCAGGGTAAAAAAATGGGTAAAACCGAGAGCGGTGCCCTTTGGTTAGACCCTGAAAAAACCTCTCCTTATGAATTTTATCAATATTTCAGAAATGTCAACGACGAAGATGTTATTCGTTGCTTAAAGCTGATTACTTTTGTTCCTATGGACGAAATCAACCGTCTGGCGAAACTGGAAGGTCAGGAATTGAACGAGGCCAAACGAATTTTGGCTTTTGAAGTAACCAAGCTTGTTCATGGTGAAGAAGAAGCGGCCAAGGCTATGCAAACGGCTGAAAGCCTCTTTGGTGGCTCGAGCAGCACAGACAACATGCCCACCACAGAAATGGCTTTGACAGAAGAGGATTACGGTCTTTTAGATGTGATGCAAACGGCTGGTTTAATCGGTTCGAAGGGCGAAGGTCGTCGTTTGATTGAGCAGGGCGGTGTATCGGTTGATGATGTTAAAATCACCGATGTAACCTTCCGCCTGACCAAAGACGCTTTGCAAAAGGGCGTTGTGATTAAAAAAGGCAAAAAGGTTTATCACAAAGTTATTGGCAAGTAAGTAATTTGCAGAATTGATGACCCCGGTTTGCCGGGGTCAGTTTTCATTAAATATATGTAAAAAAGAGGTGAGTGTATGCCGATTAAAATACCCAATCAGCTTCCGGCGACCAAAACGCTGACAGAAGAGAATATTTTTGTTATTACTGAAACAAGGGCCTTAACACAGGATATTCGTCCTTTGAAAATTGCGATTTTGAATTTGATGCCCACAAAAATTGAAACAGAAACACAGCTGGCTCGTCTTTTGGGCAACACACCCCTGCAGGTTGAATTGACGCTGTTGCACACCGAAAGCTACAAATCCAAAAATATTAACGAAGAGCATATGCTCGCTTTTTATAAAACCTTTGCAGAAGTTAAAGACGAAACCTTCGACGGTTTGGTGATTACCGGTGCCCCCGTGGAACAAATGGAATTTGAAGAGGTTAGTTATTGGGATGAGCTGTGCCAAATTTTTGAATGGAGCAAAACCCATGTCACCAGCACATTTCATATTTGTTGGGGCGCGCAAGCCGGTCTTTACTATCATTTTGGCATTCCCAAATATCCTTTGGAAAAGAAACTGTTTGGCATTTACAAGCATCAGGTAGAGCATAAGTCATCCATTTTATTCCGTGGCTTTGACGATGAATTTTTGGCTCCTCATTCCCGTCACACCACAGTGCGGCGCGAGGATGTTGAAAAGGTGCCGCAACTAAAGATTTTATCTTCATCAGATGAGGCAGGTCTTTATGTTATCAGCACGGCACGAGGACGGCAGATTTTTGTCACCGGTCATTCAGAATATGATGCCAACACCTTGCAAAAGGAATATCAGCGGGATGTTAATGCAGGCTTGCCCATTGAGGTGCCCAAAAACTATTTCCCAAATGATGACCCGGCGCAGCCGCCGCAGGTTACCTGGCGGAGCCATGCCAATCTTTTATATTCCAATTGGCTCAACTATTTTGTGTATCAGGTAACACCTTATGATATTACGAAAATTAAATAAAAAACATGTAACAGACCATTTTTTTAATGGTCTGTTTTTGCATAAAAAAAGCCTCCCTTGCCTAAAGGGAGGGGGACCGTCGCAGACGGTGGAGGGATTCTATAAATATTTAAGGGATTATGGATTATCGTACAGATGATTTTTCGTAAAAGAGGAGAAGCAAGGAAGCGGGCGAATGATTTTTTTGCATAAAAAAATCGAAGCAAAGAAAGCTTTGCTCCGGCTACGGTGTTGGTGTTTATGTAAAATATTAAACTCACAAAAAGTTGGTAGCGACGGTGAGTCGTCGCGCAGGCGTTTACAACGAAGCAGACGAGCCGAGCGAGAATTTTTGTGACAAAGGAGAAGCAAGGAAGCGGGCGAATGATTTTTTTGTATAAAAAAATCGAAGCAAAGCGAACTTTGCTTCGACGTGGTGCCGGTGGCCGGACTCGAACCGGCACGGTGTCGCCACCGGTGGATTTTGAGTCCACTACGTCTGCCAATTCCATCACACCGGCAAATGCATAACATATTGCCTAACCACTTTACCTATTATATCTCATCCAGCCGCTTCTGTCAAGGGCTATTATGATTTTTTTGCATTTTTTCCTTTCATTTACAGGGAACTTTTTGTTAAATCAAATCCACTTAATAAATCTTGAAGAGTTTCTGCTTTTATGGTACAATAATGTTGATTGAATCGTAAAACAAGCTTTTTCATCAATCAAACAACAAGTAAGGAATGGGCGTATGAAACGATTAGTCATTGGAATTCTCGCCCATGTCGACGCTGGAAAAACAACTCTTTCAGAGGCGATGCTCTATCACACAGGGCACACCCAAAAAATTGGCCGGGTCGACCATGGGGACGCTTTTTTAGACACAGATAAAATGGAAAAAGACAGAGGCATTACCATTTTCTCAAAGCAGGCTATGCTTACGATGGGGGATATGGAAATGACTCTTGTTGACACGCCCGGGCATGTGGATTTTTCAGCAGAGGCAGAAAGAACACTGCGGGTGCTTGATTATGCCATTTTGGTCATCAGCGGTTCAGAGGGTGTGCAAAGCCACACCGAAACCTTGTGGCGTCTGCTGCATCATTATGATATCCCTACCTTTATTTTTGTAAACAAAATGGATTTAGAAGGGGCAGAGAAACAGTCCATTTTAGAGAATTTGACCGAAAGACTGGATGCAGGGTGTATGGATTTTTCAAAGAAAGATGCCGCTTTTTTTGAGAATGTGGCCATGGCCTCGGGGGAACTGTTAGATGAATATTTAGAAACCGAGGAAATAGCAGAAGAGTCTTTAAAAAAGGCAATTGCTTCCCGAAAGGTGTTTCCCTGTTTCTTTGGTTCAGCGCTTAAAATGGAGGGTATTGATACCTTTTTAAATGGCCTTTTAACCTATACACAAGAGAAAATATATGGCGAACCCTTTGGCGCCAAGGTTTTTAAAATATCCGAGGACGACAAGGGTCAGCGGCTTGCTTTTATGAAAATAACAAGCGGCTGCCTGCGGGTTAAAGAGGTTATTGCCGGTAAAGAGTGGAGCCAAAAGCTGAATGAACTGCGGATTTATTCCGGTGCGAAATATAAAAGCGAGCCGGTGGTTTATGCCGGCAGCGTTTGTGCTGTCCCCGGCCTTTTAAAAACGCATCCCGGCGAAGGGTTAGGTTGTGAACCAGAGTCAGAGGCCCTGGTTTTAGAGCCGGTTTTTACCTATTCAGTTGTGCTTCCGCCAGAAACGGATATGACACTTGCCTTGGGAATTTTTAGGAAAATTGAAGAAGAAGAAACACAAATGCATGTGATCTGGAACGAGCATTTGCAAAAAATAGATGTGCAGGTTATGGGTGAGGTGCAGCTTGAGGTTTTGAAACGAATTTTAGAAGATCGTTTTGGACTTTCAGCCCAGTTTGCACAGGGTAGCATTATTTATAAAGAAACCATTCAAACCACCGTTGAGGGTGTGGGCCATTATGAACCCCTGCGGCATTATGCCGAGGTGCATTTGCTTTTGGAGCCGGGCAAAAGAGGCAGCGGACTTGTTTTTTCATCAAACTGCAGTGAAGATGTTTTAGAAAGAAACTGGCAACGGCTCATTATGACCCATTTATCCGAAAAGACACATCGTGGTGTTTTAAGCGGTGCGCCCATAACAGACATGAAGATTACACTGGTCAATGGTCGTGCCCACCAAAAACACACCGATGGCGGTGATTTTCGTCAGGCGACTTACCGGGCGATTCGCCAGGGACTTATGCAGGCAGAAAGTCTTTTGCTTGAGCCTTATTACAGCTTTACTCTGCAGGTGCCCACAGAGTCAACCGGCCGGGCGTTAAACGATTTGCAGCGGATGGAGGCAACTTTTTCGGCCCCAGAAGTGAAAAAAGAAATGTCGGTGATTACAGGTGTGGCGCCAGTTTCAAAAATAAGGGATTATCATGCCGAGGTGGTTTCTTACACCCATGGTCTTGGTCGGCTGTCTTGTGTTTTTAAGGGATATGAACCGTGCCAAAATCAAGAGGAGATTATAAAGAGCATTGGCTATGAATCGGAGGCCGATTTAGAAAATACAGCAAATTCTGTCTTTTGTGCCCATGGCAGCAGCTTTACTGTGCCTTGGAACGAGGTTTTTGCGCACATGGATATTCCGGCGCTTTGTCTCAAGCAGGAAGAAGAAACTCCCATTGCAAAGCCCCAGGAGAGAAGAGTGCAGCCAGTGGGTGATGAAGAGCTTTTGCGGATTTTTGAAAGCACCTATGGCCCGGTTGAAAGACGGTTGCCCGGTGCCGCCCAAAAGCTTAAAACCATAAAAAATTCCACTTATAAGGCAAAGAATGTGCCTGTGGGGCCTGAATATTTGTTAATTGACGGTTATAACATTATTTTTGCCTGGAATGAGCTAAAGAAACTGGCAGAGGATAGTTTGGAAGATGCAAGGGACAGACTCATTCAGCGCATTGTAAACTTTCGTGCCATAAGAGAAACCAATGTGATTTTGGTCTTTGATGCCTATAAAGTTAAAGGCAATCAAAGAGAGGTTGAAAGCGTGCACGGTGTCAGTGTTGTATACACTAAAGAGGCCGAAACCGCCGATTGCTACATTGAAAAAACAACCAAAGAGTTGTGTAAAAACTATCGGGTGAAGGTAGCCACCTCCGATAATTTAGAGCAAATCATTATCTTTGGTCATGGCGCTGTCCGTCTGTCTGCCAAAGAGCTTTATGAAGAGGTTTTAGCGGCCGAAACGGAGATGCGTGAGATTATCCGTCAAAACAACATGTCACAATAGCAAGCAATAAAAAAGCACCGGGAAAACAGTTTGCCGTTTTTCCCGGTGTTTATTTTTGAGGGTTTTCGCCTCGGTTATTTTTTCAAAATGTGGTCCATAATCATGGCCGTAACATGAGCACAGCGTTTTTCCATAGCCTCGCGGGTATCGAAATCGCGGTGCAAAATATGAGCCAAAGTATGTGTGTTACTGTAATATGAAAAAGTCAGCATGTTAATGGACATAACCACTTCGTCAACATCAATCGTCTCTTTAAAAACGCCTTCGTTTTTGCCCTTAATCAAAATGTCTTTTGCAAAGTCTAAAGCATTTTTCTTAAGTGAGATGGCCTGCGACTTGCCAATGTAGGCAGCATCGTTTAAATTTTCCCACATAACCAACTTGATAAAACATGGATTTTCATAAAAGAAATTGAAATATGTAGCGATGATGTTTTGAATGGTTTCTTCGCAGGAACGGTTTTGAGAAACAGCCGCATCTTCAAACTTTGCAAGGCGTTCATACACAATTGTCAAAACAGAAGAATAAAGCTCTTCTTTGTTGTTAAAGTGTTCGTAAATCAGGCGCTTATTCACGCCGGCCTTTTCGGCAAGGTCGTTAATTCTGGCACCATACAGTCCTTTTTCAGCAAACTCTTCTAAAGCAACATCTAAAATTCTTTGCTTTTTCAGCTCAGCGTTTTTCATTCTTAAACACCTGAATATGCATTGTAACCGCCGTCGATGGGTAACACAACGCCTGTTACAAAAGATGCAGCATCAGAGCAAAGATAAATGATACCGCCAACCAACTCTTCGGGATTGCCATAGCGACCCATGGGTGTGCCGGCGATGATTTTCTGACCGCGAGGAGTGGGATTGCCGTTTTCGTCTTCTAACAAGAAGTGGTTTTGCTGTGTGTGCAAGAAACCGGGTGCAATGGCGTTAACACGGATAGCGGAAGAATATTCTTGCGCAAAATGTACGCTCATCCACTGGGTGAAGTTTGAGATAGCCGCTTTTGCTGCACTGTAAGCAATGGTGTTTGTCAGCGGAGTGAATGCTGCCATAGATGAAATGTTAACAACAGAGCCACTCTTTTGTTCCACCATAATTTCACCAAAAACCTGGGTGGTATAAACGGTTCCCAAAAGATTAAGGTTCATAACCCACTGCAGAGAATCCTGCGGAATATCAAAGAAAGACTGGGTAGGGCTAGTGGTGGCTGCGGGTTTGTTTCCGCCTGCACCGTTAATCAAAATGTCAACGCGGCCAAAACGCTTCATAACCGCTTCGCGGGCAGCCTTTAAGCTATCCATGCTGAGAACATCAACGCCAACGCCAATGGCTTCACCGCCGGCGGCAACAATTTCATCGGCAACTTTTTGAGCGCCCTCCAAAGCAATGTCTAAAACGGCAACTTTAACGCCCAGCGCAGCCAGTTCTTTGGCCATGGTTGAGCACAAAATACCGCCTCCGCCTGTAATAACAGCAACTTTTCCACTGATATCAAAACTAATCATGTGTAAAAACTCTCCCTTTCGTTTTTTTATATTGTAAACATAAATAAGTAAAAATGTCAATAACTTAAGGAAATATTTTTAAAAAAAATTCAAATACAGTTGACATTTTGAGGTGTTTATGATATATTTAAAAGAGAAAAACCGAACCATTTGGTTCGAAAAAATTGCAGCGTTTTTTGAAGGTGTTATTTTTGGTAAAAAATGGCATTCAGTGCGCCCGGGAAAGCCGAATAATTCGGCAGTGAGGGACTTTGAAAATGTTGCAAAGAGATGCGGTAGCTTTTCTTTTTTGAAAAGCAAAAATTACATAAGCAAGGAGTTTTGTTGTTATGAAACAAATCAAGGTATTGTTAGTGGGCGCTGCTTTCTCAGCAGACCTCCATTCTGACGCGTATGCAAGACTGCGTGACAAGGCAAAAATCGTAGGCATTGCAGACAAAGCACCCGAACGGATTCAAGAACTGGCAGACCGTTACGGCTTTGCTGACTATGAAACTTATGATGATTTCAACACAGCCATTGAGCAGTGCGATTGTGATGTTGTTGACATTTGTCTGCCGAACTTTTTGCATCACGATGCGGCCATCGCAGCATTAAAACACGGTCGTGATATTATTTGTGAAAAACCGTTGGCAACAACAGTTGAAGATGCCCTTGATATGATTCAAACGGCAGAAAAACTGGGTAGACATATTTACTATGCAGAGGACTGGCTCGGTTGTCCTGCCCTTACCAAGGCAAGAGCTTTAGTTGACAGCGGCGCAATCGGCGATTTGGTATTTGTTCGTGCCAGAGAGAGTCATTGTGGTTCTCACAGCCCCTTTGCTCAAACTATTAAATTCTGTGGCGGCGGCTGCATGGTTCATTTGGGCGTGCATCCTGTAAGCTTTATGCTGGCCATGAAAAACAACCAGTGGAAAGAGCTTGTTGCTCTTACCTCCGGCGGTGGAGAAGAGAACTTGATTCATCGCACCATGGAGGGTGAAGACTGGGCAGGCGCCATGATGAAATTTGCTGATGGCACAACAGCCATCTTAGAGGCAAACTTTGTTACAAGCGGCGGTATGGAAGACATCATTGATTTCTACGGCACCAAGGGTTGCCTCCATGCTGACCTCACATTCTCAAGTGCTTTAAAAGGCTTTAGCATTCCCGGCTTTGACTATACAGTAGAAAAAGCAGAGGTTACAACCGGTTGGTCAAACCCTGCAGTTGACGAAAAGTTCAATCTTGGTTATGTTAATGAAATTGAACATTTCATGGATTGTATTGCAGAGCAGAAAGAAGCCGATATCGGTCTTCGCGGTATTGACGGCTATGAAGCCTTAAAGGTTATTAACCTGATTTATAAATCAGCCCGTGAGGGTATCAAAATTGTTAACGATGAATTGGAGGTAAAGTAAAATGGCAAAAGATATCATTATTCCAGTTGAAGTCGGTGGTATTACCTTTAAAAACCCTTTCTATGTTGCTTCAGGTCCCACCACAAAGTCTGTAAAACAGCTTCAGAGAATTGAAGAAACAGGTTGGGCCGCTGCCAGCATCAAGCTGACAATCGATCCCGCCCCCTATATCAACCGTAAGCCCCGTTATGCCATGTTTAATGACAGAAACGCGCTGGCTTTCACAACAGAAAAGCGTCTTACCTTTGTTGAAGGCTTAAAGCTGATGGAAGATGCGAAGAAGGTTTTAACAGACCTTAAGCTTATGGCAAACATTACCTATGCCGGTGACGATGGCGTTGCAGGTTGGGTTAACATGGCTAAAAAGTTTGAAGAAGTTGGTGCTGACATCATCGAGCTGAACATGTGCTGCCCCAACATGAGCTACAACCTTGAGTTAACCAGCGGTTCAGACACTGCCAGTCAGAAAAAGACCGGCGCAAGCCTTGGTCAGCAGGGTGATGCCGTTGCTGAAATTGTTCGTGAAATCAAAAAGAATATTTCTATCCCCCTGTTTGTTAAGCTGACACCGGAAGGCGGTAAAATCGCTAAGGTTGCTCAAAGCTTATATGCTGCCGGTGCTGATGCAGTTGGCGGTACTTCAAACAGAATGGCTATTCCGCCCATTAACCTTGATAATCCTGAAAAGGCTTATTATCATCTGCAGGAAGAAATCAGCATGAGCTGTCATTGCGGTCCCTGGCTGAAGCCTTTGGCACAGCGTGATACATATGAAATCAGAAAAGTCAACGGCATGGATCCTGCAATCATGCAGGCCGGTGGTATCACCAACTGGAAAGATGCTGTTGAAATGGTTATGTGCGGTGCTAACCTGTTGGGTGTTTGCGCTGAAACCTTAATCAGCGGTTATGACATTGTTCGTCCTATGATTTCCGGCATGAAGAATTACATGGATGAGCATGGTTACACCGATTTGTCTCAGTTTAGAGGCATCATTGTTCCTCAGCTGAAAACGGCTACAGAGGTTACACTTTATGGCGGTTACGCTCGCATTAAAGAGCCGAACCTGGCAGGTCCCTGTAAGGACGCTTGTCCTCATCATGTTCCGGCACAGGCTTACATTCAAAAGGTTGCCAAGGGCGAATATCGTGATGCATTTGATCTGATTACCTCTAAGGGTCCCCTGCAGGGCGTTTGCAGCCTGGTTTGCAGCCATCCCTGTGAAGAAGCCTGCACAAGAGGTATCAACGGCAGACCTGTTCAGATTCGCGACATTAAACGCTTTGTTTTAGAATATGGTAAAGAGCAGGGTTGGGAGCGTTCCTTCAAGGTTGATGCAGCTAATGGTCATCGTGCTGCCATCATCGGTTCCGGCCCCGCAGGTCTTGCATGTGCGGCTCATCTTTGCCAGGCAGGTTATGATGTAACCGTATTTGAGCGTGAAAGTGCTCTGGGCGGTATGCTGCGTTATGGCATTCCCAAGTTCCGTATGCAGAACAGTGTGATTGACGAAGAAGTTAATGCACTCAAAGATATGGGCGTTAAATTCCAGACCGGCGTAACCTATGGCAAAGACATCACCGCTGACAGCTTAAGGGCTGAAGGTTATGATGCAATCTTTGTTGGTATTGGTGCGCAGGCTAGCAACAAGCTGGGCATTGAGGGTGAAACAGCTGACGGCGTTATGGATGCTGTTGACCTCTTAAAAGCTGTAACTGAAGAAAAAGATGTTAAAATCGGCAAGAGAGTTGTTGTTATCGGCGGTGGCTTCACAGCTGTTGACGCAGCTCGTACAGCTGTTCGACTGGGTGCTGAAGAAGTTATCATTGCATACCGTCGTACAAGAGATGAAATGACTGCAACAGCTGAAGAAATTGCAGAAGCTGAAGCAGAAGGCATTAAGGTTATGTATCTGGTTGCTCCCGATTCAATCGCAACCAGCGGCAACAAAGTTGTTGCTATTAACATGACCAATCAGGTACTGGGTGATGTTGATAAAGACGCTCGTCGCAGACCTGAAAAGGTATCCGGCGCAAGCTTCTCACTGCCTTGCGATACCGTTATCTCCGCTATCGGTCAGAAAGTTGAAGAAGCAAGTGCTGCAGGCATGGCTTCTAACCGTGGCATGATCGAAGTTGACGGTCGCACCGGCGCAACCTCTATCCCCGGCGTTTATGCAGGTGGCGATGCTGTTAAGGTTGCCAATGTTATCTCTGCCATTGCTATGGGTAAGAGAGCTGCTGTATCTATGGATCAGTATGTAAGAGGCGCAGAAGCAACTCTTGCTTACACCGAAGATACCGTTTGCGTTGACCCTGAAAAAGTTTTAAGACGCGTAGGCTACTTCAAAGATGAAAAAGAAAACATTGATACACAGGTAAGAAGCGGTGCAGAACGCAATCACGATTTTGACACCTATACCCGTGCACTCACTGAAGAAGAAGCAAAGGCTGAAGCTTCCCGCTGCTTAAACTGCGGTTGCGGTGAAGGTTGCCAGCTGTGTAAGACCATTTGCTGCGACTTTGCACCCTTTGTTGAAAAGGCTGACACCATGTGCATTGACAAGGATTCTTGCGTTGCATGCGGTATGTGCTTCAACAGATGCCCCAATAAGAACATTGAAATGTTCTGCACAGGCGAAACCGTATAAGAAAAGAGGGAGGACATATCATGGCATATATTAACTTAAATGTTGACCAGGTTCGTAAGTTCTGTGAGGCTGTTTTCCAAAAAAGAGGTTATACAGCACAGGAAAGCGCCGACATTGTTGATGTTTTGCTGACAGCAGACTTATATGGTATTGAATCTCACGGTGTTCAGCGTTTAATCCGCTATCATCTGGCTATTGAAGAAGGCTCTATCGTGCCGGATGCAAAGCCTGAAATTATCCATCAGACTCCCATTTCTGCGGTAATTGATGCACCGAAATCAATGGGTCAGGTTGTAGCTAAAAATGCTATGAACATGGCCATTGAAATGGCGAAAAAGACCGGCGTTGGTATGGTTTGCGTTAAAGGTTCAAACCATTACGGCATTGCAGGTTATTACACCAAAATGGCAGCTGAAGCCGATATGGTCGGCATTAGTATGACCAACACAGAAGCAATTGCCATTCCCACAAACGGCAAAAAAGCTATGCTGGGCACAAGCCCCATCGCTGTTTGCATGCCTGCTGATCCGGTTGACTTCTGGTATGATGCTGCAACAACCGTTATCACAAGAGGTAAGCTTGAAGTTTATAAAAAGAAAGAACTGCCCCTGCCTTTGGGTTGGGTAGCCGATGAAAACGGTCACGACTGTGATGATGCTGAAAGAGTGCTTAAAAACATCATTGGCAAGCTTGGCGGTGGCATCTTCCCCCTGGGTGGTTGCTACGAAGACACCGGTTCCCACAAGGGCTATGGCCTGGGTGTTATTGTTGAAATGTTCACCTCTATTTTTGCAGGCGGAACAACTTCACCCCATGTTAAAAACAGTGGTAATGCAGACACCTCTTTCTGCTTAATGGCAATTGACTATGGCGTGTTTGGTGATAAGAAAGAAATTAAAGCCCGCATGTCAACTCTGTTGCAGGAACTTCGTGAAAGCCCCAAAGCAGAAGGCAAAGACCGCATTTTCACACACGGTGAAAAAGAGCTTGAGTCTGCTGCTGAAAAAACAGCAAACGGCATTCCGGTTAATGAAAAAACCTTAGCGGAAATGAAAATGATCGGTGAAACCTTGGGTGTTTCCTTCGATGATTATGTTAAGACTGTTTAATCATAAAATCGGATAGACCAATTTAATATTAAAAGCTATGGATTGAGCCGGGCACATTGCCCGGCTCAATTTTTTTATAAAATCATTTAAACTTAAAAAGTAAAAAAAAGAATATAAACAACTAAAAAAACAAATTTCTGCATTGTTTTTGCTATAAACCTTTGATACAATGAACATAAAGACCGAAGCGTTTAAAATGTAAAACTGAGCAAATTTTGCATGAAAAAGGAGAGAACATCATGCGTGCAAAGACAAATCGTTGTGAAAAAGTGATTCAGTTTGGAGAAGGCGGCTTTCTGCGAGGGTTTATTGATTGGATTATTCAAATAACCAATGAAAAAACCGATTTTAATGGCAGCGTGGTTGTGGTACAGCCCATTGAAAAGGGCATGTGTGATGTGCTGGAAAAGCAGAACTGCGTTTATACTCATATATCCCGTGGTCTTTCAAATGGCGAGCCTACCGTTGAGAAAAAAGTGATTGATGTTATCTCCCGTACGGTTCAGCCCTACGAGAATTTTGAAAGTTATTTGGCGTTGGCTGAAAATCCCGATTTTCGCTTCGTTGTTTCCAACACCACAGAATCGGGGATAGTGTACCAAGAAGAAGACAAGCCGGAGATGGCGCCTACCGTGAGTTTTCCCGCCAAAGTTACGCTCTTATTAAAAAGAAGATTTGAATTAAATCTGCCCGGTTTTATCTTTTTTCCCTGCGAACTTATTGATAAAAACGGTGCTGCACTTAAAAAGTGCATTTTGCAATATGCGAGGCTTTGGGGATATGAAGAGGCGTTCAGCCGATGGGTAGAGCAGGAGAATGTTTTCTGCAATACTTTGGTTGACCGGATTGTTACTGGTTACCCTAAAGAAGAGAAAATCGATTTGGGCTATGAAGACAACATGCTGAACACCAGCGAGTTGTTTCATTTGTGGGTTGTTGAGGGTCCTGGAGAGATTACCAAAGAATTTCCTTTTGATAAGGCCGGTCTTAACATCATTATAACAGATGATTTGGCACGGTATCGCACACGAAAGGTCCGCATTTTAAACGGTGCACACACAGCCATGATACCCTATGCGCTTTTAGAGGGAATTGATACGGTGGGTGACTGTATGAAAAATGAAAAAATGAGTGCCTTTGTGAAGCAATGTGTGTATGATGAAATCATTCCTACTCTTGATTTGCCAGAAGAGGAACTTACCGACTATGCAAACAAGGTGTTTGAGCGTTTTCAAAATCCTTATATCAAGCATTTGTGTTCGTCCATTATCCTTAATTCTGTCAGCAAATTCAAGGTGCGGGTGTTACCGTCCATTTTAGAATATCAAAAGAGAAAAGGCAGCTTGCCTCAAAATTTAGTTCTGTCTTTGGCAAAACTGATCGAGTTTTATAAAAAAGGAACACCCAATGACGATGTACAGATTATGGAATTTATGAAAAAAGCCACAGTCCCTGCGATTCTTGCCAATAAGAGTCTGTGGGATGAGGACATCGGCTTTTTAGCAGAAGAGGTTATGCGTTATGTTGATAAATCGATTGGATAATGTTGAGGTTAATTTGTCAGACGGTCATAAATATGCCTTGCACGACATTAAAAAAGGTGAAAACATCATTAAATACGGAAATCCCATTGGCCATGCTCTTTGTGACATCCGTCAGGGCGAACATGTGCACAGCCATAACATGAAAACAAACTTAAGCGGCAACATTGCATATACCTATGCTCCGGATTATACACCCATTGAGCGAATTAAAACCGACAAAACCTTTATGGGCTATGTTCGTGAAAACGGGGATGTAGGCATCCGAAATGAAATTTGGATTGTTAACACAGTGGGCTGCGTGAATAAAGTTGCCAAAAAGCTTTCTCAGCTGACAGGCGCCTGTCATTTTGAGCATCCCTTTGGCTGCTCACAATTGGGGGATGACCAAACCACCACACAGCTTATTTTAAAAGGACTTGTGAATCATCCCAATGCTGCCGGCGTTTTGGTGCTGGGGTTGGGTTGTGAAAATAACAACATTGAAGTTTTTAAAAAGGTATTAGGTGAATATAATCCCGATCGTGTTAAATTCTTAAACACCCAGGATTATGAGGACGAAATTGCGGAAGGTGTTTCTTTAATCGAGTCCCTCAAGGCATATGCTGCGGGCTTTAAAAGACAGCCGGTTCCCATCTCCAGGCTGAAGGTTGGTTTAAAATGCGGCGGCAGTGACGGCTACAGCGGCATAACCGCAAACCCCTTGGTTGGCTCTTTTTCTGACCGCATGATTGCCTATGGCGCAAGCTGTGTGCTCACAGAAGTGCCCGAAATGTTTGGGGCAGAGCACCTTTTGATGCAGCGGTGCCCCACCAGAGAACTGTTTGACAAAACAGTGGCACTCATTAACGATTTTAAGGACTATTACACAAAGCACAATCAGGTGATTTACGAAAATCCCTCTCCCGGCAATAAAGAAGGTGGCATCACCACTTTAGAGGAGAAATCTTTAGGCTGTGTTCAGAAAGGCGGAAGCGGAGAAGTGGCCGATGTGCTCACCTATGGTGACACTTTAACCAAAAACGGATTGTCTTTGCTTAACGGCCCCGGCAACGATATTGTTGCCATTACCAACCTGACAGCAGCCGGTGTCCACATGATTTTGTTCACAACTGGTCGTGGTACGCCGGTAGGCGGTCCTGTACCCACGGTGAAGATTGCCACCAATCACAATTTGGCCGAGAAAAAGAAAAACTGGATTGATTTTAATGCATCCCCTATTTTAACCGGCACAACCATGGACGAACTGACCGACGCACTGGAAACCTATCTCATCGGCGTGGCTTCGGGAGAGGAAACCAAAAATGAAATCAATGACTATAGAGAAATCTCCATTTTTAAAGACGGCGTGGTGCTTTAAAAATGGAAAATTGAAAATGGATAATTGAAAATGCATAAAAATAGGGCGTGTATAAAAAACAATTTTATACACGCCCTCTATATATGTGGTTATAAAAGTAAAATCTCATTTTCCACTTTCCATTTTCAGTTATCAATTTGTTTATTCAATGATATCATTGAATAAACATAGCATCGCCAAAACTAAAGAATCGGTATTGCTCCTGGACCGCCTCTTCATAGGCATTTAAGATTAAGTCACGACCTGCCAGCGCACTAACCAACATCATAAGAGTGGACTTTGGCAGATGGAAGTTGGTGATGAGTGCATCGGTCATTTTAAAGGTATAGCCGGGATAGATAAAGATGCTGGTCTCGCCACTTCCGGCATGCATAACACCTTCGCTATCTGCCAGGGTTTCGGTAACACGGGTGGCTGTGGTGCCAACGCAGATGATGCGTCCGCCATTTTCTTTTGCTTTATTCATAGCAGCCGCCGTTTCTTCCGTCACGCTGTAAAACTCGCTGTGCATCACATGGTCTTCAACAGTTTCAGCTTTAACGGGGCGGAAGGTGCCCAAGCCCACATGCAATGTTACATAGGCAAGGGTTACGCCCTTTTTCTGCAAAGCTTCAAGCAAGGGCTGCGTAAAGTGCAAACCGGCTGTGGGTGCCGCGGCAGAACCCTCAATTTTGGAATAAACGGTTTGATAGCGTTCGGGGTCTTGCAGCTTTTCTTTGATGTATGGCGGCAGGGGCATCTCGCCTAATGATGCTAAAATCTCATTAAAAATCCCCTGATAGTAAAAGCGCACGAGGCGATTGCCGTCGGGCTTAACTTCAATAATTTCAGCGCGGAGGGCACCGTCGCCAAAGGCAACGCAGTCACCTACACGGCATTTTTTGCCCGGGCGCACCAAGGTTTCCCACACATCGCCCTCTATCTGCCTTAACAGCAAGAGCTCAACAGCAGCGCCGCCGGGTTCACGATGACCGAGTAGGCGGGCAGGGATAACCCTTGTGTTGTTTAAAACCAAACAGTCACCGGGGTTAATCATATCCATAATGTCTGAAAAATGCCGGTGTTCTAACACACCGGCATTCTTATGAACCACAAGAAGACGGGAAGCCGTCCGATCTGCCAGAGGGGTTTGCGCAATGAGCTCCTCCGGCAAATTGTAATCAAAATCGTTCACATTCATAATGTTCTCACTTTTCTGCTTCAGATTGTAAAAATTGTGGCATGAATTCTTTGAATCGGCAGCTGTGCCGATTCATAAGATGACACCTTATCGGAATAATTCACTCATGGAAATATCGCCGTAAATTCTCTTAATTGCTTCAGCAAAAACAGGTGCAACAGAGATGGTTTTAATCTTGTCAATTTGCTTGTCAGCAGCCAGAGGAATGGTATCCAGCACCATCAGCTCTGAAATGGGGCAGTTGTTAATTCTTTCAAGGGCAGGGCCGGAAAGAACAGCATGGGTACAGCAGGCATAAACCTCTTTTGCGCCACGCTCTTTCAAAGCAGTTGCGCCATTTGTAATGGTGCCGGCTGTATCAATCATATCGTCAATTAAAATAACTTTTTTATCTTTAATGTCGCCAATGATGTTCATAACTTCTGATACATTGGGTTTGGGACGACGCTTGTCAATAATTGCAATGGGCACATTCAGACGGGACGCAAAGTTTCTGGCACGGGTAACGCTGCCTAAATCCGGTGAAACCACAACAAAGTCCTCTAACTCGTCACGGAATTTGTTTAAGTAGTTTGAAGCCAAAATCGGTCCACCCAACAAATGGTCCACAGGAATGTTGAAAAAGCCCTGAATCTGTGCAGCGTGTAAATCCATTGTCAAAACGCGGTTTGCACCGGCAGCTGTGATTAAGTCAGCCACGAGTTTTGCTGAAATGGGATCACGCGCTTTGGCCTTTCTATCCTGACGAGCATAGCCAAAGTAGGGTATAACAGCGGTAATACGGCCGGCAGAAGCACGCTTTAATGCATCAATCATGATGAGCAGCTCCATTAAATGGTCGTTAACCGGATTACAGGTGGATTGGATAACGAACACATCAGAGCCACGAACGGATTCATAGATGTTAACACCAATTTCACCGTCGCTGAACATGTTCACCTCTGCGTCACAGACACCCAAACCTAAACACTGGGCAATCTTCTGTGCCAAATCAGGATTGGCATTACAAGTGAAAATTTTAACGTCTTTGCCATGTGCAATCATGGTATAAATTCCCCTTTCCCTTATGTAGCGACATGCGCTTGTTTATTTATATCAGCCTGCCGGCGTTTTCACATCTTTTGCAACATTAAACGGAGCAAAGGATGAAACACCTCTGCAGGGCTAAATTACTTTTCTTCTTGCTGATAGCGATTAAAGGATGTTTTCAACCGCAAGTCTTCACCAATAAACTGCAGCGTTTGATAACTGCCGAAAATACGGCTGATCACACGCTCGGAATAGCGCTCAGCCAAATCTTTCATACCGAGGTTGGTGTTGATGATTGTTTTTTTGTTTGAAATCAAACGAGAATTCAAAATATCAAAGAGTGCAGCGTTGGTATACGATGTTGAAAACTCGGCGCCTAAATCGTCTAAAATCAGCAAATCGCTGTCGTAAAGACGCTCGGTTTGAGCTTTGAGACCGGAAAGGTCATCGCTGCGCTTAAATTTATAGTCTTCTAAAAGAGAAACAATCTGATAGGTTGTTTCGTAAATTACCGAATATCCCTTTTTAATCAGTTCCTTTGCAATGCAGGTAGATAAAAAGGTTTTGCCAAGACCTGACTCACCCCAAAAGAGCAGATTTTTTTCTGTGCGGTCAAAATCGTTAATAAATTCTGAACAAACAGACAAAATGTTCTGCATGGCTGTGTATGGTGAAATGCCATATTGCGGGTCAGTCTCTTGGGAATATAATGACAAATCAAAGGTCTTAAAGCTTTGATTTCGCAATTGTTGCGAGAGGTTTGATTTTTCAAAAGCCTTCATCACTAAACGACGACGGTAGCATTCGCAGGGCTTGTCCACAACCGTACCGGTGTCCTGACATCGCTCGCACATATAGCGCATAGAAAGCTCATCGGCCGCAAAACCGTTTTCGATGAGCAAAGACTGGCGACGGGTTTGCAAAGCCTTTTGGTGCTCCCGAAGAGCAGAGAGGCGCTGCTGGATATCCGCCGGTGCAGAAACCGCCAAGGAGATGATGGAAAGACCAGCTGACTGAATTTCCTGGTCAATGGTCTCAATTTCCGGCACAGCCTGATAGACTGCAGCGCGTCGTGCGGCTAAATCTTCTTGGTTATGACGGCGGATTTCTTCATATTCATTTTCAACGAGGAGATAGAGAGTGCGTTCATATGCCATTGTCTTCTTTCCTCCTATCAGCGCTGTTCACATTCGCAAAGGCCTGACGCTCAAGAGCCTTAAAATCATAGCGTGATGGCTTGCTGTTTTTGGCAGCTGTTTTTTTGCTGCTTTGCACCTGGGCAGTGCTGCGAATGTTGTTGCTGGCCCATGATTCCATGATTTTATTCATGTAGGCAAACGAAAGCTTGCCTGTTTGATTAACTGTTAATTCAAAAGCAGTTTTCACCATGTCAAGAGACATGGAAAGTTCATTTTGCCAATGGTTTATCAAAGTGAGTTCCCGGGCGGTTAAATGGCGCTCCTGAATGCCGATGATGGAACGGACGCGACCAGCATAGCTTAAAAACTCTTCCCGCTTTTCTATGTATGCCTTAGCTTTTTTCACCGTGTCAATGCCGGCAGAGGCCCATTTGCCCACTTCTTTTTCCATATATTTCATAGAGCGCTTGCCCTTGGAAACATAATATTCAATCAAAACAATAATCACTTCAACGGGCAAGGCATAATAATCATAAAACGAATATAAAAGCTCAGCATCGGCAGAACTTAAAGTTTTGCCTAAAATCTGACTAACCATGTTATACATTTGGCTCATGCGGGGATTTTCACGAAGACGCCGGCTGATTTCAGAACTTTTATAGCTGGGACGAAAGGAAACAGCACCGGGTGCCGTATTTTTTGCATCAAAGCAAAATTCCACATCAAAATCACCATCATCCACACTGGTGAAACGATGGATTTTTAAAAGACCCTGCGAGCTGTAAAACAAAAAGGCATTCACAACATCAATGCGGCTGACTTTTAAATGCTCTGCAATAAAGTCATTCGAAATGTTTACATTGCCTGCTTGATATTGCCGCAATGTATATAAATAAATGGCCAGATAAACAGTGGGGCAGCCAACCTCAGTCAGCAAATCCGCAACCCTGTCCGGCACTCGAAAGCTGCCCGACTCGGGGCAGGGAGACTTTGATGCAATAATCATGGTTGGCACCGTAACTTTCTTGTGTATGTATATTCATCGTTTTTGTAGCTAAATTCGGTATAAAAGAGAAGCTGTAAAAGGATCAAGAAGCAACAAAAAGACGATGTTTAAAGGCGTGTGCATTCAATGCACGGTCACGCACTATCATTATAACACATATCAAACAAAAAAGCAAAGAAAAATTCGAATTTTGACAAAAAAATACCACGTCAGCGTTAAAGCAGTAACGTGGTACCTTTTAACCTTGCCGCCGGAAAGAACTTTCGCAGGACAAAGTCGTGAACAAATTATTTTCTGAGACCCAATTTTTCGATGATGGCACGATATCTTTCAATGTCTACCTTTGTCAGATAGTTCAAAAGACCTCTGCGCTGACCAACCATCTTTAACAGACCGCGTCTTGAATGATGGTCTTTTTTGTAAACCTTCAGGTGCTCGTTTAAGTGGTTGATACGCTCAGTTAAGATAGCGATTTGCACTTCAGGAGAACCAGTATCGGTTTCGTGCAGTTTGTACTTTGCGATGATTTCTTGTTTCACATCTGTTCTCATTTTGAAAACCTCCATAAAAATTCAAATTCTCCAAACCCCGCGCCAAAGGTCAGATTTTGAGGTGACACCTAAAGCCCGGATGTTGGAACAAAGACCATTTTAGCATAAAAACAAGGCCTTGTAAAGACTTTTTTGTAAAAAATTCAATTTTTTTGCATTTTTCGGGTTTCCTGCATTAGTTTGTCAAAGAAAATTTAAAATATACAAAAAAGAAAGGCGCAAGCCTTTCTCTGAATTTAATTTACTGAATAACCTGCTTTGTGTCAACCACGGTAATCTCAATGGTTTTGGTTAACACATCAGCATAGCTGTAAGATGCCGTTCTGTCTGTGTCAGCAAATTCGGAAATGCTGTCCAAAGTAACAAGGAAAATAGAGGGGTAGGTTTCTTTAATGACGCCGTGGCGCGTGATAACTCGCTTCCTACCTTTTTTGGCAGAAAGTTTGATTTTTTTGCCGATATTCTGAGAAAGCAACTCTTTCACACGCTGAATATCTGCCTTTTCAATCATGATTATCACTTCCAATCCCTACTATTTTAATATATCACTTAAGACATTATAACATAATTGTTTAATTATGTCAAGTATGCTGTCGTTTTTTGTGAAAAAAAGTCATTAAGTTTGCAAAAGAAAGCCGATTTGAGTAAAAAACAAAAGGGTTTCCGAAAAAAGAACAAAAAAAGGTTGACAAGGAGGGGGAAATTGGATATAATCAGTACTTAGGGGAGTGGGTGCTGTGATTTTTGATGTTATGGCAATTTTAAAAACCGACGGGGCGCGCATTCAAATTGAAGGCCCGTTGACACCGCCATCTGACCTGCAAAGTGAAGGCTTTGTTTTTAGCGATGATGCGTGTTTTTCTGGTGAGCTGGAAAACATCGGCGGCGTTTTGGAGCTATCGGTTTGCGCCAAAGGAACCTTTACAGTTCCTTGCGGACGGTGCATGAAAATCACAGAACAGCGCTTTAGTGTTTCGGTTCACGAAACACTGGTTAAAGAAGGCGAAGAGGTTTCTGACCCTGATGAGGTAATTCCCTTTGCCGGAACCAGCATTGATTTAGATGCTGTAATTTGGCCGAATGTTTTTTTAGCGCTCGACACCAAATATTTGTGCAAAGCCGATTGCAAAGGTTTGTGCGATCGCTGCGGCACGGATTTAAACGACGGCCCCTGCAACTGCAAGGATGATGATATTGATCCGCGCTTAGCGGGTCTTGCGAAGCTTTTGCAGTAAATACATGTTATAAATTTGGCCTGCGGGCAAAAGCCACAAGGCCTGATCAAAATAGGAGGTGTAGCACATGGCAGTACCTAAGAGAAGAACCTCAAAAGCAAAGCGGGATTCAAGAAGGGCTAATTGGAAATTAGCAGTTCCGGGCGTTGTTGCTTGTCCGCGTTGCGGCGAGCCTATCATGCCCCACAGAGTCTGCAAAGCCTGCGGATACTATAAAGGTAAGGAAGTAATCGCCAAGGCTGAATAATTTCACTCATGTAGCGGCAAGGTTTTGCCCAGGGTGAGATTGTAACGTTGTGTTGAAGCTGCGTGAAAGCTTCTTCCCTTGTTATAACTTGATTTTGCTTGCAAATAGAGAAGGCGATTTTGTCTTCTCTATTTTTGTAAGTCAGTTTTTGGGGAGGTGTCAGGCTTGCGATACCATGCGGAGGTGTCCGGAGTTGCTCCGGGCAGCATTGCCTCTGAATTAGATATTTGTCCCGGTGACATCATTTGCAGCATTAACGGTCGCCGGATAGCTGATTTTTTAGACTATCAATTTTTAACCGCGGCTGAAGAACTGGTTATGACAGTGCAAAAAAAAGACGGCCGCATGATTGAATATGAAATTGTAAATGAAGATATGGAGGATTTAGGCATACTTTTTGAAAATATGCTGTTTGATAAGGCCAAAAGCTGTGCAAACCGCTGCGTTTTTTGCTTTATCGACCAATTACCCCCTGGTATGCGTGAGTCCCTCTATTTTAAAGATGATGATTCGCGGTTATCCTTTTTATATGGCAACTATGTCACCATGACAAACATGTTGCCAAAGGATGTTGACCGCTTGATTGAATATCGCATTTCGCCGGTGAACATATCCGTGCATACCACCAATCCGTCACTGCGCAAGAAAATGCTGAAAAACCGCCACGCGGATAGGCTTATGGGTTACATGCAAAAATTGGCCGATGGCGGCATTGATATGAACATGCAGATTGTTCTTTGCAAGGGGATTAACGATGGTGAAGAACTTACAAGAACCCTGCGGGATTTGGCAACCTTTCACCCGGCAGCCATCAGTGTTTCGGTGGTGCCAGTGGGTTTAACGGATTACCGCGAGGGACTTTATCCCCTGGAGGCGTTTACCAAAGAAGATGCCTTGCAGGTTGTGGAGCAGGTGACAAAGCTGCAGGAGATGTTTTTAGAAACATTGGGCACAAGATTTGTTTATTTAAGTGACGAATTTTATTTGCTGGCTGACTTACCTATGCCGGGAGCTGCGGAGTATGAAGGCTTTCCACAGATTGAAAACGGCGTTGGTATGGAGGCAAGTTTAGAAGAAGAGTTTATGCAGGCGCTGGATGAAAATCCGTCTCTTTCCTTTTGCGGCAAAACGGCGATTGCAACCGGCATGCTGGCATATCCTTTTATTACAAAACTTGTGGGGCTTGCCAAAGAGCGCTATAGAGACCTGGATGCAGAGGTTGTCGCCATTAAAAACGGACTTTTTGGCGAGGGTGTTACCGTTGCCGGTCTTTTGGGTGGCAAGGACTTGATAGAGGGCTTGTCAGGCGTTGCTGCAGACCGGCTGATGATTACATCCTCTATGCTCAAAGCCGACGAGCCGATTTTTTTAGATGATGTAACAGTATCGGAGGTAGAGCAAAAACTGGGCATCCATGTGGTTGTTTGTAACAATGATGGCATGGAATTTTTAAACTGCCTTTTGGGTTGTGAATAACAAATAAGTAAAAAGAGCGTATGCTTTACCTTGTGTATACAGCAACGGAAACGGATGCAAAATAACAGCATTCTTTTTCAAAAAAACAGAAAGGCTATGGGAACTATTATGATAAAACCTGTGGTTGCCGTTGTTGGCAGACCCAATGTGGGTAAATCCACATTGTTTAATAAAATAGTGGGAACGCGGGTTTCCATTGTGGATGACACCCCCGGCGTTACCCGTGACCGCATTTATATGGATGCGGAGTGGAATGGCAGAGAGTTTCTCTTAATTGACACAGGCGGCATTGAGCAGGGTGACGATGTGATTGTCACCGGCATGCGTCATCAGGCAGAGCTGGCCATTGCCCAAGCTGATGTGCTTCTTCTCATGACCAATGTCCATGACGGATTAGTGGCAGCCGATGCCGATGTGGCAGCTATGCTGCAAAAATCGGGCAAGCCGGTTATTTTGGTGGTTAACAAGGTGGATAACATCGGTCAGCCGCCGGCAGAGCTCTATGAGTTTTATAACTTGGGCCTGGGCGACCCCATGCCCGTATCTTCCATTCACGGCTTGGGCGTTGGTGAGCTTTTGGATGAAGTGGTGAATCACTTCCCCCCGGCAGAAGAGAACGAAGGTGAAGAGGATGACACCTTAAAGGTTGCGTTAGTGGGCAAACCCAATGTGGGTAAATCCTCTTTGATTAACAGAATATTAGGTGAAGACCGGGTGATTGTCAGCAACATTGCCGGCACAACCCGTGACGCCATTGATGCCCGGGTGACGCGGGGTGGCAAGGATTATATTTTCATTGACACAGCCGGCATGCGTCGCAGAAGCAAGGTTGAAGAAGGAGTAGAGCGCTTTAGCGTTATCCGTTCCCTTGGTGCTGTGGAGCGAGCCGATGTTTGTGTGATTATGGTGGATGCACAGGAAGGCATCACCGAACAGGATACCAAAATTGCCGGCTACGCTCACGAGCAGGGCAAGGCTTGTGTTATTGCGGTGAACAAGTGGGACCTTGTTGAAAAAGATGGCAAAACCATGGACCAATTCCGCAAGAAAGTTGCAGAAGGTTTATCCTTTATGCAATATGCACCTGTGGTGTTTATCTCGGCCTTAACCGGTCAGCGTCTTGACCGATTGTTTGAGTTAATCGGTTATGTGCGTGAGCAAAACACCATGCGCATCAGCACAGGTGCCTTAAATGATGTATTAAACGAGGCAACCATGCGGGTGCAGCCGCCTTCCGATAAAGGCAAACGATTAAAGATTTACTACATGACCCAGGCATCAACAGCGCCGCCTACGTTTGTCTTGTTTGTGAATAATCGTCAATTGGCACATTTTTCATATATTCGCTATCTTGAAAATCAAATTCGTGGTGTGTTTGGATTAGAGGGCACACCGGTTCGTTTTGTTTTGCGTGAGCGAGGCGAATCAAAATAAATTGCAAGAGCATGCATGATAGCAGAAATGGAGTGTAATATGCAAATTATATATTTAGTCTGCTGTTTGGCAGGCGGTTACTTATTGGGTAGCCTCAACGGCTCCATTATATTTGGCAAATTGTTTAAAGGTGTTGATATTCGCAGCGCAGGCAGCAAAAATGCAGGTGCAACCAACACCCTGCGCGTTTTTGGAAAAAAAGCGGCAGCTTTTGTCTTTTTGTTTGACCTGTTTAAAGCTGTTATTGCAGTTTTGACAGCGCGCTATGCAGCAAAATTTTTATTTGGAGAGGATTTGGCAGGCGCTTTTGATGTTTCTGTGCTGTCACTTTACGGTGAATATTTAGCTGGTTTGGGCGCGGTGCTTGGTCATAACTTTCCCGTTTATTTTCACTTTAAAGGTGGCAAGGGCATTTTAGCCTCCTGGGGCGTTATTATGATTTTAGATTATCGCATTGCCCTTATTTTGCTTTTGGTGTTTATCTTGGTTGTTTGCGCCACACGGTATGTGTCACTTGCATCTATTGCCAGCGCCATTATCTATCCCTTGTTTGTTATTGCTTTTAATGTTGGCAAACCCAACGAAACAACGATTTATTACATCTTACTATCTTTGGTGGTTTCTCTCTTGGCGGTTTATCGTCACAGAGCGAATATAATGCGCTTAAAATCCGGCACAGAATCAAAGCTAGGTGAAAAGAAGACAGAAAAGGAGTAAAGGCTATGAAAAAAATTGCAGTCATCGGTTCCGGCGGTTGGGGAACTGCAATTGCATCTCTTTTGGCAGGTAACGGTCATGATGTGACTTTGTGGTCATATTTGCATGAGGAATCCGAAGCCCTTGCCGCTTATAAAGAAAACAAGCAATTTTTGCCCGGTGTTATGCTGCCGGACAACATACAATATACAGACTCACTAGAAGTTGCAGCAAAAGATGCTGACATTATTTTCATGGTAACACCCTCACAAGCCACCAAGGCAACAGCCCAAAAGCTGCAGCCTTATGTTGGTGAAGGTGTTGTGATTGTGAATGCTTCTAAAGGTCTTGAGCAGGACACACAAAAACGGTTATCCCAGGTGATTGCCGAGGCGATTCCGCAAGCGAAAATTGCCGTTATGTCCGGTCCTTCTCATGCAGAAGAAGTAGGGCGGAAAATGCCTACCACCAATGTGATTGCATCGACGGATATTGAAACTTCTCAAATGCTGCAGGAAGTGGTGATGTGTGATTACTTCCGGGTATATACAGGCACAGACATGGTCGGCGTGGAGCTGGGCGGTGCCTTGAAAAATGTTATTGCCCTTTGCGCCGGCATTACGGACGGCATTGGCCTGGGGGATAACGCCAAAGCTGCTTTGATGACAAGAGGTATGGCAGAAATGTGCCGTCTGGGTGTTGCTATGGGTGCAGACGCTACCACCTTCAGCGGTCTTTCCGGTATGGGTGACTTAATCGTAACCTGCACCAGCATGCATTCCCGCAACCGCCGTGCCGGCATTTTAATTGGTCAGGGCAAAACACCGGCCCAGGCCATTGAAGAGGTTAAAATGGTTGTAGAAGGCTTTTATGCCACAAAAGCAGCCTGGACTTTGGCCAAACGCATGCAGGTTGAAATGCCCATTGTGGAAGAAGCTTACAGCGTATTGTTTGAAAACAAAGACCCAAAAGAAGCCGTTATGAGCCTTATGGAGAGAAAACGGAAGCACGAAACTGAGAGCGATGTGATTAACGGTCGCTAATTTTTCGGCCAGCGGGTCAGGTATATTTCGTAAGGTGGTGTAACCTTGTTTAAGCACTTTTTTAAGAAAAAAGAAAATCAGGAAGAAAAGCCTGAAAGAATAGATTCTTTGCAGCCAGAACAAGAGTCGGAAAAAGAAGAACTGCCGGAAACAGACGCTGCCCTTGCAGAAGAGGTGCCGGCAGAAGAGCCTGTTTATGAAGCCGAGGAGACCTTTTTTGAAGAAGAAAACGGGGTAGAGTCAGAAACGGAACAAGCGGTTGAAACAAAGACAGAGGATGCGCCGGTCGGTGAGCCAGTCAAGGTAAACGGTGGTTTTTTCAGTCGGTTAAAAGCCGGTCTTAACAAGACCCGTTCTGCTCTTTCTGACAAAATTGACCTTGTTTTTTCCTCTATGGGAAAAATAGATGAAGATTTGTTTGAAGAACTGGAAGAAGCACTGATTATGTCCGATATTGGTGCGGAAACATCTTCTTACATCATAGAACAGTTACAAAAAAGAGCAAAGGAAAACGGCATTCGTGAAACCGATGCTTTAAAAACATTGCTGCGTGATGTCATCACCGAGATTTTGACAGAGCAAGATGCAGAAGTGCATCTTGAAGGTGCACCGGCGGTTATTATGGTGATTGGTGTTAACGGTGTGGGCAAAACCACCTCCATCGGCAAACTGGCCCATTATTATAAAGAGCAGGGCAAACGGGTGATTTTGGCAGCGGGCGACACCTTTCGTGCAGCGGCCATTGACCAGTTGGCTATCTGGGCCGAACGAGCCGGAGTAGAACTTGTTAAACATCAGGAGGGTGCTGACCCGTCTGCCGTGGTGTTTGACAGCATTCAGGCGGCAAAGGCAAGAGGGGCCGAACTGGTTATTTGCGACACGGCAGGCCGGTTGCACAACAAAAAGAATTTAATGGAAGAATTGAAAAAAACAGCCCGGGTTGTGGAACGGGAAACCGGTGGCAATCAGGTTGAAACCCTGCTGGTTTTAGATGCATCAACCGGACAAAACGCCTTGAATCAAGCCAGAGAATTTGCCCTGGCAGCCGGCATTACCGGCGTTATTTTAACCAAACTTGACGGAACAGCCAAGGGCGGCGTTATTTTGGCTTTGGCTCGTGAGCAGGGCGTTGGTGTCAAGTTCATTGGTGTTGGCGAAGGCATTGACGACTTGCGACCCTTTGATGCAAGAGCCTTTGCCGATGCTTTGTTTACAGAAACAGATAATTAAAGAAATAAAAGTGCATTTTTGCACTTTTTTTCTATATTTTGGGCATAGTATTATAGAGCTTATCAGAAAAGAGGTTAGACACTATGAACGGATTTGACCATTCACCTTATAACAAGGACAAAACAAGCTTTGACAAGGCAGTTAACGATAGAAACAGAGCAAAACATACTAGGTTCTGGATTGTTATAGCCATTATTGTGGCGGCCTTTTCATTTGTTATTTCTCCCATATATAACGCGATTATGGAGTATTGGCAGTTGAAGGAAATCGGTCAGGCATACACATCTGTATTTTGGACAAATTTGATTGCCCGGGTGGCTACGCAAACGATGGGTTTTGTTTTGATTTTTGCCGTTTTGCTTTTCAACAGTTTTCTCATTTGCTCTATTGCGGTTAAGCCAAATTTTCAAAATCGGTTTTTAAGCAAAAAATGGCCATATGTTTTGTTGAGCGCCCTTTTGGCTTTAATGTGCAGTGGTGTATTGGGCGGCAGCTTGTATCAGAAAATTTTACTGGCTTTAAACCGTGAAAGCTTTGGTGTGAGCGATCCTCTGTTTCAGCAGGATGTAGGTTATTATGTCTTCACACGGCCAATGCTGGTGAGCTTAATCAGTGGCGGCAAAACGCTGTTGCTTTTCATGATGATTTTGGCAGCCGTTGTTTATTTTCTTATTTTTGTTAAGAAAGGGCATCAAAGCCTTAAGGCTGTGATTTGTGAAGAGGGCAAAGCTTTTTCTCATGTGGCTGTGCTGGCCATTATTTATTTCATTTTGTCCATGGTGACCTATCGGCTTTCAGCTGAGAACATTCTCTTTTCATCCTTTGGTGCTCAAAAAGAGATTTTTGGTGCAGGCTATGTTGAGGTAAACATTTGGAAAACTTTTTACAAGGTGATTCCCTTTGTTGTTTTAGTCTCTGTTTTGCTTGTTGGCTTCTTTTTATATCGCAAAAAATATTGGTTGTCTCTGTTTTCTCTGGCACTTGTGCCGGTTGCATTCTTCGCAGTGGGCATTGCGGCAGCGGTGACAGACTCATTGGTGGTGAGCCCCAATGAGCGCAATCTGCAAAGCCCATACATTGCCTATAACATGGAAGCCACAAGAAAGGCTTTTGGTCTTGATGCGGTTACTGAGAGGGAATTTACACCCCAATATGATTTGACACAACAAAATATATCGGAAGATGAAACCTGGCTGGCAGGCACAAGAATCGCCGATTTTGGCGCAACTCAAACGGCTTATAATCAGTTGCAGTTTTTGCGCAAATATTACACTTTTAACGATGTGGATGTTGCGCCGTATGTACTGGACGGCAAGCCCAATGTTGTGTTCATGGCCGCTAGGGAAATGAATAAAGAAAACTTGGATGCTTCAGCTAAATCCTATGCCAATCAAATTTTCCGCTATACCCATGGCTTCGGTGTGGTGGCAAGCCCTGTCAATCAGGTAACGGCAGAGGGTCAGCCCGAGTTTTTAATCCGCGATATTCCCCCGCAGTCAACGGGGGGCATGCCCCAAATTACACAGCCCCGTATTTATTACGGCGAGCTGACCAATGATTATGTGGTGGTGGGCGGACAAAACAAAGAGCTGGATTATTCGGAGGGCCTGACAGATGTTGAATGCACATACGATGGGGACAGCGGTGTCCGTTTGAGCTTTATCAAACGGTTGATGTTCTCTTTGTATTATAAAGATTATCGTCTGCTTCTTTCCGGTAACATTAGCGGTGACAGCCGTATTTTGATTAACCGCAACATTTTAGACCGCGTGAAAAAGGTGGCACCCTTTATCAGCTTTGATGACGATCCCTATCTTTTGGTGGGTGATGACGGCGCTCTTTATTGGATTGTGAATGGTTACACCTATTCATCCCAGTATCCTTATGCCCAACCTTATGGCAATGTAAACTACATTCGCAATTCCGTCACAGCGATTGTCAGCGCTTACACCGGCGATGTCAGCTTATATATAACGGACGAAACCGATCCCATTGCCCGTGCTTATCAGCGGATTTATCCTGAAATCTTTGACGACAACGCATTGCCTGAGGCGGTTAAAGAACACATTCGTGTGCCGGAATATTTGTTTAAGGTGCAAGCCGATGTATATCAGCGTTACCATGTCAAAGATGCCGGTCAGTTCTATGATCAAGCGGATGTATGGGATATTGCAAAAGAAAAATATCAGGAAAACGAAATTACCGTTGAGCCTTATTATAATATTATGGAAATTGACGGCGCCAATGAAATGGTGCTGATGATTCCCTATGTGGTTCAAGGAAAGCATAATATGGTGGGGCTTTTGGTTCAGCGAAATGCCCCGGACCATTATGGAGAATTTATTTTGCATCGCTTTCCGAAAAATCAAACCGTTTATGGCCCCATGCAAATTGAAAACCGTGTGGATAACGACCCGGATATCTCCCGTGAAATGACATTGTGGGGGCAGGGGGGCTCAAGTGTTATTCGAGGTAACATGTTGGTTGTACCATATAGAAGTTCGCTTTTATACATTGAGCCGGTATATATTACTTCTAAAAATAATGCCTCGTTGCCTGAATTAAAGCGTGTTATTGTGAGCTATGGTGAGACCATTGCCATGGAGCCCACGCTGGAGGCAGCTCTGCGCTCTGTTTTTGCCAAAGCACCGGTGGGCGATGTGCCAATTCCGCCAAATGAAAACGATGTGATACCCCAGCCGCAAACCGGAAATTTAGACCTGGTTATCAGCAATCTTTTAGAGGACTATGACCGGTTTAAAACTGCAACACAAGCAAATGACTGGACAAGTATGGGCGAGTATTTGGCAGAACTTGAAGTGTCGATTGATGCTCTGCGGAAATACAGAGAAACAACCGAATGATTGTAATTTTATGATTAGGAAAAAAATGCTTGAAATTTAGAAAATTTTATATTATAATGATATGGTGAATGTGCAAAAAGAAAAAGCGGTCCTCTGCTTGCATGCCAGGCATGAACGCGAAGCGCTTGAAGAGGAGGCAAAAAAATGGATGTTATTAAAGCATTGACACAAGACCAAATCAGAACTGACCTGCCGGAACTTGAAATCGGTAGCACTGTTAAAGTGCATGTAAAGGTTAAGGAAGGTAACCGTGAAAGAATTCAGGTTTTTGAAGGTACCATCATCAAAATTCAAAATGGTGGCATTCAGAAGACCTTTACGGTTCGTCGTATTTCCTACGGTACCGGCGTTGAAAGAACATTCCCCGTCAATTCTCCCAAAATTGCCAAGATTGAGGTTGTTAGACTGGGTAAGGTTAGAAGAGCTAGACTGTTCTATTTAAGAGATAGAGTGGGTAAGGCTGCTAAGGTCAAGGAGAAATTAAGATAAGTCTCGGTTTTTAACCAAAGAGTCTTATCGCGTCAGGGGGGTGTGTGCAAGAACGGCCAACAAGGTGTTGGGTTGTTTCGTTGCCACGCCCTCTTTGCATATGCAAATTATTTTGTTTTGATAGAAAAGAAAGGACTTAGAACATGGAGGAACAAAAGGATACAAAAATTTTTGATATAACAGAGTTTTTAGATGAAGATGAGTCCTATGAAACCATAAATGAGCCTGAAGAATGGGAATTTGACGAAATCATTCGTGATGGTATTGACCCCGACGATGAAAAAAACAGCTTTTGGCGGGAGGTTTTTGACTGGTCAAAATCAATTGCCGTTGCTGTTGTGCTGGCTTTAATCATCAATCAATTCTTTTTTGCAATGGTTCAGGTTGAAGGTGACTCCATGCTGCCAACACTCCACTCAAAAGACCGATTGGTTGTTACCAAGCTGTTTTATCAGCCAAAGGCAAAGGACATTGTGGTGATTAAATCTCACGCTTTGGGCAAACACATCGTTAAACGGGTTATTGCCATGCCCGGCGACACTCTTGACATTCGTCAGGAAACCGGCGATGTTTTGATTAACGGTGAGGTTATATCCGAGCCATATATTAAAGAAAAGCTCCTTCGTGCCGGTAATGCGCAGAGCTATCCTTTGGTTGTGCCGGAGGGGTATGTGTTTGTTATGGGCGATAATCGCAACAACTCGCAAGATAGCCGAAATTTGGGGCTGATTGCCTATGAAGACATTGTGGGCCGTGCATCTTTGCGTGTTATGCCCTTTTCTCAGTTTGGCAGCTTATATGAAAATTTAGAACCGTAATCAGCAGGGCTGAGGCAACAAGCTATCAGCCCTTTTTGCGTTTTTTAAAAAGATATTTAAACTTTTAAAACTTTGAGAGGAATGAGCATTATGAACATTCAGTGGTTTCCCGGTCATATGGCCAAAACCCGTCGTTTGATTGGTGAAAATTTAAAGCTTGTGGATTTGGTGGTAGAACTTTTGGATGCTCGTGCACCTCTCTCTTCTCAAAACCCTGAAATTGAAAGCATTTGCGGTCAAAAACCCCGTCTTTTAATTTTGAACAAGGCTGATTTGGCCGATGAAAAGGCCAACGAGGCATGGCTTGGGTATTTTAAGAAGCAGGGCAAAACAGCCATTTTGTTTGACAGCGTTCACGAAAAACGGACCAAACATGTGGTGGATACCGTTCGATCTCTCCTTACGGAGCAAATTAAGCGCCAGGAAGAACGCGGGATGAAAAATCGTCCCTTAAAGCTGATGATTGTGGGCATTCCCAATGTGGGCAAGTCCTCTTTCATTAACCGTTTGGCCGGCCGAAGTGCTGCCATCAGCGGTGACAGACCTGGTGTCACAAAAGGCAAACAGTGGATTCGCCTTGCCGGAGGATTAGAGCTTTTGGATACCCCCGGTGTTCTTTGGCCGAAATTTGAAGATGAGTCAGTGGGTTTGCGCCTTGCCTTTACCGGTGCCATTAAAGATGAAATTATGGATACCGAAACCTTGGCAGCCAAGCTTCTAGAAGACCTGTGCATCCGTGCACCCCAGGCTTTATCCGCCCGCTATAAGCTGGAAACAACAGAGTTTGAAAATGGTTTTTGCGCTCTGGAGGCCGTAGCTAAAAAACGCGGCTTTATCATTTCCGGCGGTGAATATGACTTGCTGCGGGCAGCCGGGATTGTTTTAGATGAATTTCGCAGCACAAAAATCGGTAACATAACGTTGGAATGGCCGGAGGAGGCAAGAGCATGACTCGTGAAGAATTTGACAGGCAGTTTTTAAAAGATGGCGTAGAGTGTTTAGCCGGCGTCGATGAGGCGGGCCGTGGCCCTCTGGCAGGGCCTGTGTTTGCGGCAGCCGTTGTTTTGCCCCGGGGTTTTTACATGGAAGAAATTAACGATTCTAAAGCCTTAACCGAGAAAAAAAGAGAAGCTCTTTTTCCACTGATAAAGGAGCAGGCCTTGGCCTATAGCATTGCCAGTGTGGACGAAGTGACAATTGACGAGATTAACATTTTAAATGCCACCATGCTGGCCATGAAAAAGGCAATTGAAAGCCTATCGGTTAAGCCGGATATGATTTTAATTGACGGCAACATCAGCCGTAGTTTGCCGGAACCAAATCTCTGCGTGAAAAAAGGTGATGCCTTGAGTCAATCCATTGCGGCGGCATCTATTTTGGCAAAGGTTGCCCGTGACCATTACTGCAAAGAGGTGATGGCAGAGAACTATCCTCAGTATGAATTTGAAAAGCACAAAGGCTATGGCAGTCAGCGTCATTGTGAGTTAATTCGTACTTTGGGTCCTTGCCCAGCTCACCGAAAAACCTTTCTCACAAAAATTCTGGCAAAGGGAAGTGAGCTATGAAAACACAGCAGATTGGTGAGTTGGGAGAGAAGGCAGCCTGCCGCTATCTCAAAAAGCAGGGTTATACCATTTTAAAGCGAAACTATCGAAAAACTATTGGCAAAATGATTGGTGAGATTGATATCATCGTTCAAAAAGGGGACACGGTTTCTTTTGTTGAGGTTAAAACCCGGCAAAGCGAAGCCTTTGGCTTGCCTTGCGAACATGTGACAAAAAGCAAGCAGCAAAAATTGATTAAAACGGCATATACATATATTGAAGAAGAGCAACTGAATTTCAACTATAGCTTTGATGTGGTTGAGGTGCTCTATGAGGGGCGAAAGATAAAGGAGCTGAGGCACATTCCTCACGCTTTTACGGTATCAGCTTAAGGGAGGTCGCCTCTGTGGATAACGGTTTATATTCGGTTGCCGATGCGCATTGTGACACGATTTATGAAATTTATAAGCAGAAAAAACAGCTGCAAAAAAATGACTTAAAGGTTTCGTTAGACAAACTTTTGACCTTTAAGCATTATGTACAGTTTTTTGCCCTTTGGGTTGATGATGCTGAAGAGGCGCCCCTAAAAAGCGTTTTGGCTATGCTGGATGTTTTTTACAAAGAACTTGATAAAAACAAAGAAAGCATGCACCAAATTTTGAAGGCTTCTGACTTTAAAAAGGCTTTTCATGATAAAAAAGTGGGTGCTCTTTTAACAGTCGAAAACGGCAGGGCACTCATGGGCTCTTGCGATAATGTAAAGCTTTTGTATGAAAAAGGTATTCGCGGCATAACACTAACATGGAATGATGCCAATGAGCTTGGTGATGGCGTTTTGGCAAAAGAATGTGGGGGGCTTACCGATTTTGGTAGAGAAGTGGTTTATGCCATGAACCAATTGGGCATGATGGTTGATGTGTCGCATCTGTCAGAACAAGGCTTTTGGGATGTGCTCCACGCAAGTGATTATCCTGTTATGGCCTCTCATTCGAACGCTTTTCGATTCGCAAAACATCCTCGCAATTTAAAAGATGAGCAGCTCTCTGCTTTGGCAACTTGTGGCGGTGTTGTGGGGCTTAATTTGTATCCGACGTTTTTATCGACAGATGGAGAAACGAGCCTG
>JAZNRE010000031.1:0-5335 GCA_045590535.1 Clostridia bacterium | reverse complement strand
CCGGAACAATATTTCAAGGTGAAACATTACATAGAATCGACTATAATCTTTCTCAATCAAAAAATCCTGACAAAGAAATAAAGAAATACTACCAAAGGGCTTTTTCGTATTATGTTTATACCGTCGGATATAACAGAGGTGAAGCGGAAGGTGCTGCCAATGTTATAAAATCTGCTCTGAGTCAATACAAGGAACGAAGACAGTCTGTTTTTGACTTATACAGTAAATACATGGAGAGTATTAAATAAATTCGGGGGTACTCAAATGAGGGTTTTTGCTTTGATACTTGGAATTTTATTAATAATCGGAGGATATTTTAAAATTGATTTTTTGTTAAGTATTTTTTCATATCATAATCTTCTTATGGAAATTTTTGGAAAAAAAAGATTTTGCTGTATTTGCATTGCTTTTGGTGTGTTTTGTATTATATATTGTATAACACCAGGGTGACGGGACATGGACACAAGGGGGACACAAGGGACACAAGAGACCCGTCCCCTTGTGTCCCAAGAGAACCGTCCCCTTGTGTCCCACCCTTGTGTCCTATGTCAATTCTGTCCTTTCAAGTGAACCATCATCTTTTACCATAAATATTTCACCTACTTTTGCATCATTAGGCCATTGTTCGTCGTAACTGTACCCTTCAAGAGTGGCTATAAACCCATTTTCTACAAATAAAACAAAGCCTGCCCCGCACTCTAAACCTTCGATTGTTGCATAAACACTACCAAGTTGCATTTGTACATTTGATTCTATAGCCAAATTTTTTTCATTAATAATAAATTCCGTATAAAATCCTACACCGGTAAAGATTCTTTTTTTCACTGATGCTACTTTATATTGTTTGTACAACTGCTCACATACTTGAATATCTTTTTGGCATTTTAGTATTGCTTCTATAATTTCTCTTTCTAATGGAGACAATTTTTCATTCATAATAAACCTCTTCAATTATTATTTTGCATAGAATGTACCAATTTTAAGAATACCATCTACAACATTTCCACCCACATTAATAATAACGCCCTTAACATTAACTGTTATTGGATTTTTTACAGAATCAAATACGCCATTGAGCTTTTGAGCGTTTACTACTTTCTGTGCAGCGTTTTGCACAGCAATATATGCATTTCTCGTATTTCCACCAAATTTTTGAACCAACGGAACTAAATTATGTTCGGCCTTATTAAATATATGATTTAGTTTATTGGGATCTATATTTGACAATGTTGATGCAACTGGTGCTAATTTAGCGACTCCCTTGGATAGGACAGTAGCAACTCCAGCTTTTACTGCAACTGCACCTCCAACAAATGCAGCAGCTATCATCCAGCTTTCATCTTTCACTCCTGAACCGTCATTTATATTGCAATTAAAGAAACTCTCTTCAATATAAATTTTGTTATCAGCTGCATGAAGCGAAAGTTCCTCCACGCTTATCTCAATACCATTCAACTTCAAACTGTAATCGCCATTTTTATATTGTCTATGTAAGGTAAGTGTGCTACCATCAATGGTAACTTCCCATCTCGAACCACCTTTACCATTCCAATTAATTGCTAATCCTCTGTCTGACGCCATTTCCGTTAGTTGTCTAACTTCCAACCCCCACGGATCCGTATAATTCACCGGATTATTCCCACAATACGCATACCAATTCAGTTCATCCCTTGCCGGATCTTCCGTAATGAATCGTCTTGCGTTGGGGTCATAATACCGATTCCGCAGGTAAACCAAACCCGTCTCATCATCAGAATATTCCCCACAGAACCTGAATGGATTATGTGTGCTCTCCGTTTCGTTCTTCCACAAATAGAGAATGCTTTGGTTGCCGGCAGGAGCGATGAAAGTCTGCTCCTTGCCATAGGCATTGTAAGCGTAGGTTTTGGTGGTTTCGCCCATTTCGTTGGTCAGGGCGGTGACGCTGCCGTGACTATCAAGCCCATAGGTTGCCATTTGGCCTGAAAAGGCCTTGCTGCTCAGCAGCTCGGTGCCACGGTAATATAAATAATAGTTATCTGCCGTCAGCTCGCCAACAATGTTGGCGCCATCATAGAGAAAGCGGGTGGGGCTGCCGTTAACGGTTTTGCTCTCTCGCAGGCCTTCGGGGTTATAGGCATATTCTGCCGTCAAATTGCCGGAAACAAAGGCTGTGAGGCGGTTATAGCCATCATATTCATACCAGCTTTTTGTTTCTCTGCCTGATAGCTCAAAAATTTTGTGGGTCAAATTGCCCGCTGCATCATAACCATAGCGGGTGCTGCTGTTTGCATCATAGCTAAGCAGCAGGCGGTTGCCCGCATCATATTCAAATTGGCGGGTTTTAATGCCACTGCCTGATAAGGTATATTCCTTTTTTATGTTTCCAAAGCTGTCAAACTCATATTCGGTTAAAAGCCCTGAGGGTTCAGAGACGCTTTGCAGGCGGTTCATGCCGTCATAGGCATATTTTGTTACGGCACCATTTTGCTCCCAAAGGGTTTTGTTGCCGTTTTTATCATATTCTATGCTTTCAGTGGCGGTTAATTCTCCACCGGCATAGGTTAACAGGCTTTTTAAAAGACCATTTTTGTAGTAGCTATACACCTTTCTTGTGTCGGTTTGGGGAAAGGCTTTTTCAACAATTCTGCCAGCTTTATCATAGGTTAAAACCTCTCGTCCGCCATCGGTTTCGATGGCTGCGGGGCGGCCCATGGCATCGTAGCTGTATTTGGTGGTCAGGCTGCCCATGTCCCTGTCGGTTATGATGTGCTTTGTTAAGCGACCTGCCATATCATAGGCATAGCTTTCCTCGCTTCTGTCACGAACCACGCGCACAGGGTCGCCATAGCGGTTATAGTGGCTTTGAACAGTGAGCTTGCCATCGGTGAGGCTGATGATTTGACCAAAATCGTTATACGCATAACAAAGGCTGCCGCTTTTGCTGTTGGTTTGTTTTAACAGGCGTCCTAAGCCGTCATAAGCATAATTGGTTGTCACGCCGTTTTTGTCAATGCTTTGGGAGAGAGCGCCGTCCGGATCGTAACTATACTCACTCACCTGACCCATGGGATCGGTTTCTTTTATGGGGCGACCTAAAACATCCAGCTCATACCGATAGGTATGTTTATTCTTTGCCCCGATTGCGCCGGTGGAAAAGCTTGTGATGCGACCTTCGCCGTCATAAGCATAAACCGTTTCTTGTCCTGTGGTGCTCCTTGCATACTGACGGACATCTGAAAGGAAGCCGCGCAGGTCATAGCTATACTCGGTGCGGTTGTTTTCACCATCTAATGTGCGCAGCACATTGCCCCGAAAATCGAAATAGCTGCGGGAAATGCTGCGCTTTACACCGTCAGTAGTTTCCTGGCGGGTCAGGCGGGAAAGACCATCATAAAAATAGACAGTTTCTTCTCCGGCGCCGTTTGTTTCGCCGGTGCAGTTGCTGTTAAAATCATAGGTAAAATAATTTTCAGTGCCATCGGGCAGCAGGGAGTAAACCGGATTGCCGAAAACATCATAGGCATGGGTGGTAACGCCCCCATCCGGCGCTGTCGCCGTTAGGCAGTTGCCCGCTAAATCATAGGTATAATACTCTGAACGCAGACCCTCTTCGCCATGGTGGCTTTTTTGCACCTGACGACCTAAATAATCGAAGAGGTGGGTGGTGTATCGGCGCTCTTCTGCCGGCCCCTCTTCTAAGAACAGACGGGTGTAGCCACGGCCGTTTTCTGTGACGGCGGTGTTATAAGAAAGATATTGCTCAGAGAGCACTGTGCCGGAAGCGTCATAAGCAACAAGGGCTGTGACACGGTCTTGCCCGTCATAAGTATATTGATACTTTGTGCCTCGGGCATCGGTTTCTTCTGCCAGCCTTTCTTTAGCATCATAGCTGCGACGAAGCAGGTAGGCAGACTGAGAAACATCATAGACTGATTTTATTTTACCATATTTATCATAAGAATACAAGAGCGAATATCCGGCAGCGTCCGTTGTGGTGATGGTGTTCTTTGAATCATGATAGTGGGTGAGGCGGACGCTGCCATCTTCCAAACGCTCTTCTGTTTGGCGGTTTAATTTATCATATGTGTAAGACACACGGCTTTTATCAGGGTTAATTGTTTCTGCCAGGTTGCCGTAAGCATCATAAGAAAGCTGATATTGATAATGCTCTGTCTCACCGTCGGCATTTTTAATGCCGCCGATGCTCATTTGCACAGGATATTGAAAAGCATTGTTGCTTTCATACTGATATTTTGTGATTACGGAATCTGTTTCGTTATTTGCCACGCAGGATTCAATCAGATTGTTATACTCATCATAGGAAAAGGTGTCTTTTTTTATTAAGCGGCCGTTTTCATATGTGCTTTCGGCGGCAATTGTGCGCCCGCCCGGGCTCACGGTGCGCTTAATTTCAATTTTTGTGTCTGCATCTTTAAAATAGCTTTCATAAACGCAGAGATTTGCCAGGCTATATTCATATTCCTGCACATTTTGACCGACTTGCTCGTGGTTTTCATAGGTGTCGGTATAAATCAAATTACCTCGGCTGTCAAACTTTGAGGCTGTGTATACATTGCGGCTCTCACCGTTTTTGTTATAAGCTGTGTTAATGAACAGGTCCGGCATGCGAGTGACGCTATCGAACTGACGGGTTTCTTCAGCATAGATTTTGGTGCCTGCAGAACGAACTAATTTGGTTTGGTCATGGTTTTTATTATAAACATAGGTAGTTTTGCTGTTAATGGAATCGGTCACTGTGGTGGTGTAGCTATAATTACCCGGCAGCTCTGTCGATTTATAATTAGGGCAGCCGTCAGGCTCGCCGGAGTAATGGTAAGAAAGGGTATTTGCTTGGGTTTCGCCGTCATAATCATAACGCTTAGAAACCTTGGCATAGTTTATTTTACCGTTTCCTATATTATAAATCCATTTTGTGCCGACGGTATATTCATAATGAGTGATGAGACCGGTGGGATAGGTTACGCTTGTAAGCAGGTAATAGTTGTTTGCGGCACAACCTTCTTGTATATCGCCCCAAAAATTAAATTGCATGGGGCGCGTTTCGTAAGTAAATGCGGTTGTTCTGCCCATTGGGTCGGTTACTTTTGTAAGCAGCCAACCGTCACCTTCTGCTTCACGGTAAAGCGTATATGTTTTTTCATTATGACGAATTGTGACAAGCTCATCGTTATAGGTGAAAAACACAATGTCAGCTGAATCGTCGGCAATGCTGGTGAGCAGGGGAATAGCGTCATTTGACCAGTTATAATACACTTTATTGCCCATGCGGTCAACTTTTTCAACCGGATAGCCGGCAGCATTAAAATAATATGCAAGTCGGAGGCCAAGCGGT
>JAZNRE010000030.1:0-17655 GCA_045590535.1 Clostridia bacterium | reverse complement strand
GATTTAAGATTTTACACTTTATTCACAACAAAATTTTGCACGCAAAAAACGGAACCGTCTCATGCAAATGAGATGATTCCGATTGTGCTTTAAATCAAACAGCCGTCTTCTGTTATTAACAAGTCCATTTTCACATCAAAGGGTTCAGTGGGCAAAGTCTCAACCAGACAATTGCCGTAGCAAACCCCGGCAATCATGGCCCGGCTACATTTAGGCAAAAACCGGTCATAGTAGCCGCCGCCGTAGCCCAAGCGATTTTTGTCGCTGTCAAAGCCATAGCCGGGCACAAGCACAAGCTCGATTTCTTCCGGTTTTAGCACGGCTTCTCCAACAGGCTCTAAAATGCCAAACCGACCCGGTGCCAAATCTTCCATACTCTCCACAGCATAGGCGTCCATCTTTCCGTCCTTTTCGCATTTGGGCAGGCACACCCGCACCCCCAGCTCTAACAGCTTTTCAATCAGTTCTGCCGTGGCAGGTTCCCGTCGAAAATCGGCATAAACCATTACGGTACCCAAATGGTATCGCATAACATAATCCAAAATGTGATTGGTAATCGTCCGGGACCACTGTGCCAATTGTGTTGCATCCGTTTCATTACGCTTTGCCATAAAAAAGTGGCGCATAGTTTCTTTGCTTACGATAGACAAATGCTTTCCACCTCCAAAGTGCGACCGGTTGTTTCATCAACACGGAAAAGGGCCCCGCAAAGTTTTGATTTGCCGTCAGCAAATTCAAACCGCTGGGGTATGCAGGTTTTAAACCGCTCTAATGTGATTTCTTTTTTCACACCCAGGCAGGAATAAACGGGACCGGTCATGCCCAAATCGGTAATGTAACCCGTGCCCTTGGGGAGCACCCAGGCATCCGCTGTTTGCACATGGGTGTGCGTGCCGAACATGGCGGTGACACGCCCGTCTAAATACCAGCCCATAGAGATTTTTTCACTGGTTGCCTCAGCATGAAAATCAACAAAAATCAAATCGGCCTTGAGGGTATTAAGCGCCTTGTCAATTGCCTGAAAGGGACAATCTAAATAGTCCATATAAATTCGACCCAACAAGTTCACAACACCAATGCGCACGCCACCTACATTAAACACAGAAACGCCACGACCCGGTGTGCCGGCCGGATAATTTAAGGGGCGAATAATCCTCTCGTTATGGCTGAGCAAACCGGCTGCCTCTTTTTGCCGAAAAGTGTGATTGCCCATGGTTAAAACATCGGCACCGCCCTCTAAAAGCTGCTCGGCTTTTTTGCGGCTGATGCCGTTGCCTGTGCAGGCATTTTCACCGTTGACAATGCAAAAATCCACTGCATATTGCCGTTTTAAATCATCAATGGAAGAAAGGAACATCTCTGTTCCCGCATCACCAACAATGTCACCAATGGCTAATATATTCATGTTTTAATTCCTTTCTAAACACGCAATTGAATTTTCCTACATCAATTATACCAATTCTCACCCCACAAGTCAACCGAGACATGCATCTTTATCAGGTGTTGTTTCTCTCTTTTAAGCAAAGTAAAAGGTAAATTTTGTATGAATTTTTTTCTTTTTCACTTGACGAAGCTTTAATTGTAGTGTATGATAATAACAACAAAAAAACTAGGAGGTATTTCATTATGAACACTTTTGATATCATGTTAAATTCCATTAACGACGTTAAGAACTTTGTGAATATTGTCAACAAGTATAACTTTGATGTTGATTTGGCTTCCGGCCGCTATGTGGTTGACGCTAAGTCCATCATGGGCATCTTTAGCTTGGATTTAAGTAAGCCCATCAAAGTTGAAGTTCACTCTGACGACGCTGCCGCTTTCATCGCTGAAATGGAAGCATTCAAACTGAAATAATATCGTACTTAAAAGGGGCTGTTTAAAACCGAAAGGTTTTAAACAGCCCCTTTTTCATGCTTTTATTCATTCTAACCCAACAGGGCATAAAACTCTTTTAAAGATAAAACCGCAACACCCAGCGCCTGCGCTTTATCCAGCTTGCTACCTGCCTCTTCACCGGCAATGACATAGTCCGTTTTTTTCGAAACGCTGCCTGCCACTGTGCCGCCTTTTTGTTCGATCAGTTCTGTCAATTCCTGACGGGAAAGCTCTTCAAACCGACCCGTGACAACAAACTTTTTGCCCTCAAGCTCTCCACTGACATCGGCACTTGATTGGTGCACCATATTCACGCCGGCTTCTTTAAGCCTTTCGATCAACTCACGGTTATGAGGGTTTTGAAAATAGTCATAAACATTAGCCGCCGTTTTTTCGCCGATTTCATGAATGGCGGAAAGAGCTTCTTTTTCCTGCTGCATTAAATTTTCCATGGTGCCAAAGGCTTTTGCCAAAATCTGCGAAGAACGCTGACCGTTTAAGCGAATGCCAAGGGCAAAAAGCAGGCGGGATAAATCTCTTGTTTTGGCTTCATGAATGGCATCAATTAAATTTTGTGCCGATTTTTCGCCAAACCGTTCAAGCCCTGTCAGTTGTTCCGAACGCAAAAAGAATAAATCCGCTGCCGAAGAGAGCAAGCCGGCTTCCATCAACTGTTCAACCACCGCCGGTCCCAAACCCTCAATATCCATAGCGTTACGGGATGCAAAATGCTCCAAATTCCGCATGAGCTGTGCCGGACAGTTACCCCCTGTGCAGCGATAAACCGCCTCGCCCTCGATCCGTTCAATTTTCTCACCGCATTCGGGGCAAGTTTCCGGCATAACAAAGGGTTTTTCAGCACCGGTTCGCTCTTCTTTGATAACCTCTGTAATTTCAGGGATAATATCGCCGGCTTTTCGCACATAGACAAAATCGCCAATGCGAATATCTTTTTCGTTAATATAATCCATGTTGTGCAGGGTGGCTCTTTGCACCGTTGAGCCGGCAACCCGCACCGGTTCTAAAACCGCATTAGGTGTGATGGCACCCGTGCGACCCACCTGCAAAACAATATCAATTAGCTTTGTCTTTTTGGTTTCGGCAGGGAATTTATAGGCAAGAGCCCAACGGGGACATTTGCTGGTGCTGCCCAAAGCTTCCCGCTGGCCAAGACGGTCAACCTTCAGCACCGCACCGTCAATATCAAAAGAAAGGCTTTCACGCTCCCGTCCAATTTCGAGCACACGGCTAAAGGCCTCCTCTATTGTGGCATAAGTCCCGATGCCGGGCACCACCTTAAAGCCCTGGTCTTTTAAATAATGCAGACTTTCGCAATGGCTCTCAAAAGTTACGCCCTCTGCCCTTTGAATGTTAAAAATGAAAATGTCAAGATGCCGTTTAGCACAAACAGATGAGTCAAGCTGCCGCAGGCTGCCTGCCGCTGCATTGCGGGGATTGGCAAATAAGGGCTCGCCCGCCTGCTCTCTTTCGGCATTCAGTTTGGCAAAATCCTCTTTGCCGATAAACACCTCACCCCGCACCTCTAAAAAGGGAATGGGCACAGCAAGTCGCAGGGGAATGGCATGAATGGTTTTGAGGTTTTGTGTGACATCCTCACCCACATGACCGTCACCACGGGTGGAGCCACGAGTGAAAACACCGTTCACATATTCAAGGGAAACAGACAAACCGTCAATTTTATATTCCACCCCATAGGCATAGGGCTCATCCAGTGCATTTTTTACCCGCTCATCAAATTCCATAACTTCTTCACGGCTAAAAGCATCGGTAAGGCTCTGCATGGGCACGGTGTGTTCCACCTGGTCAAAGCCCTCTAAAACTTCACCCACAACACGCTCGGTGGGTGATGCCGGGTCTTTCCACTGGGGGTGCGCTTCTTCAAGTTCTGCCAGTTCCCGCAGCGCCATATCATATTCATAATCAGAAATTTCAGGATCGTCAAGCACATAATACCGATGGGCATGGTAGTGCAAAAATTCCGTTAATTCCTTCATTCTTTTCTGTGTCATGAGAGTTCTCCTTTTTTATTCGTAAAGAGACTTTAGTAAAAAAACTCTGCAACGATGCCGCAGAGTTTTTAAATATCGTTCATGTTCTAACTAAAAATCAAGATTTGGGATTCACGATGTCGCGCCAATCCAAATCGCCCCGGTCCAAACCGCGGACCAGCACTTCAGCCGTTGCCACATTGGTGGCAAGAGGCACATTATGCACATCGCACAACCGCAGAAGCGCCGTAACATCCGGCTCGTGAGGCTGGGCTGTCAGCGGGTCACGGAAAAACAACACCAAATCAATTTCGTTATAGGCAATTCTGGCACCTATCTGTTGATCGCCACCTTGAGGGCCGGATAAAAACCGATGAATTTCAAGACCGGTTGCCTCGGTAATCAATCCACCCGTTGTACCGGTGGCACAAAGCATATGCTTTTCTAAAATTCCTTTATAGGCTATGCAGAACTGAATCATCAGTTCCTTTTTCTTATCATGGGCAATGAGCGCAATGTTCACAGCTTTCCTTCCCTTCTTTTCTGTTGTAATGCTTGTTGCGACTGTTTGGGTCAATGCTCACGGCTCTTTTCATGTAATGCATAAAAGCACCCGGCACAACCCCTGCTACCAAATTGTAAATTTCGTAACGGAAAAAGGGATACATTCCATCTCTTTTATTATAACATACCTTTCAACTGATGTCTATAAAATTTCTTAAAAATTTCCTATAAAAATATATTCTTTTTCCTATCGTTTCTCACAAAAAAACAAAAGGTTTTTCTTTTTCCATATAAAAACAGCCAACAGCTCTTTTAAAAGAGAGCTGCTGGCTATTATCCTGCTTACGGTATCAATCAGGGCCACAAGCCACGCATTTTGTTGGCTTCAACAACACGGCGAACAGCCACTAAGTAAGCGCCCATACGCATGCTGGTGTTATATTCTTTTGCGGTTTCATAAACTTCTTCAAATGCGCGTTTCATAACGCCTTCAAGACGGGAGTTAACCTCTTCTTCAGTCCAGTACATAGACTGCAGGTTCTGCACCCATTCAAAGTAAGAAACAGCAACACCACCGGCGTTGGCTAAAATATCCGGTACTAAAGTAATGCCTTTTTTCGCTAAAATTTCATCGGCCTCAACAGTGGTAGGACCGTTCGCACCTTCCACAATGAGTTTTGCCTGAATTTTATCGGCATTGCCGGCATTGATCTGATTTTCTAAAGCCGCAGGCACTAAAATGTCTACAGGCAGTTCTAACAGCTCACCATTGCTGATGCGCTTCATGCCTGCTTCTTCATAGCTGTCTAAAAGCTGACCGCGAACCGAGATGTGTGCCAAAATAGCGGGAATATCCAAACCGTCTTCTTTATAAATACCGCCGGATACATCACTGACAGCCACCACGCGACCGCCTTCAGCGGAAACAAGCTTTGCTGTGATGCTGCCCACATTACCCATGCCTTGAACAGCAATGGTGGATTCAGACAGCTTTTTGCCCAGTTTTTCTAAAATATGTTTTGTTGTGAGCATAATGCCACGGCCTGTTGCTTCTAAGCGACCTAAAGAACCGCCAATGCCGATAGGCTTACCGGTAACAACACCGGGAACGCTGTGATTTTTAAGCAAACTATAGGTATCCATAATCCAGCCCATAACTTCGCCGTTTGTTCCAACATCCGGTGCGGGAACATCCTGGTCAGGACCAATAATAGGAGAAATCATAGTGGTAAACCGTCTTGTCATGCGGCACAGTTCGCCTTTTGACAGTTCAGAGGGGTTAACAATGATGCCGCCTTTACCGCCGCCATAAGGGATGTTAACAACGGCGCACTTAAAGGTCATCCAGGCAGCCAATGCTTTAACCTCGTTAATATCAACATTCTGATGATAACGAATGCCGCCTTTAGCCGGACCTCTAACCGTTGAATGCTGAACGCGGTAACCTTCAAAAACACGAACGGTTCCGTCATCCATTTCAACAGGAACAGACACCTTAAGCTCTCTTTCAGGATGCTTTAAGGTTTCATATTCGCTCGGTGCATAGCCCAGCATTTTACCGGCTGTGTCAAGCACCTGCAATACATTTTGATAGGGATCGTAAGCCATGATAAACCAAACTTCCTTTCTTTATTTACCCAATGCAAAGCGTTTCACGCTGCATTGTTTTATACTTATTATTATGCCTTTTGGGCTCATTTCGACCATGCCAAAATTAGCCTTCGGATAAAATCTTTTTATATTATACATCAATTTTTTTGATATGTCAATTTATTTCCAACATTTTTTTACATTTTTTTGAGTGCGGCAGATTCGCACAAAACTGCGACTCTTTCTCCGCCGCCTGTAATGGTGGCGCCTTGCTTTTTAAGCCATAGCAGCTGCTCCATTTCTTCTGCCTCAATTTGTTCACCCGGCAACAGTATGGGAATGCAGGGCGGAAAGGCCGATACAGGCGCAGCACAAATGCGTCCCTTTGCCTCTTCAAAAGGCACTTCTTCTGTGGGAGCTTTCTTTAACTCTGATAAAGGCATCAGGCTTTTGCTCCAGGTTCTTCGGGGGCTATATGGCACCGGAGCTACTTCTTCTCCTTTTGAAAGACCGTTGCAATACGCCATGGCTTTTTGCAGCAAGTGTATATCTTCTTTTGTATTGCACCAGGATGCCATTAAAAGAAGACCGCAAGGGGTAGTCATCTCGGCATAAATGCCAAACTTTTCCCGAAAGACACGCTCGGCATCATGAGGAGAAAAATCTTCATAACAAAAGGTCGGCAACAATTTAAAGGGGTCGTCAAGGCGGGGGCAATCAATTTGCGAAAGGCTTGCAAGGATTTCCTCCGTTTTAGCTGCACCCTGCTCTGCACCAAAGCATAACGCCTGTTCCATAGCCGCCAAAAGCAGATAGGACGGGCTGCTGGTCTGGAATATGTTCACCGCTTTTCGCACCGTGTCGGTTTCAAAAGTGCCACTCATATGTAGTAGCGCCGTCTGATTGGGCGCCGGCATTGTTTTGTGAAGACTGGTAACGCTTAAATCAGCTCCCTGCTCCATCGCCGTTTTGGGAAACGCCTTTGAAAAAGGAAAGTGAGCGCCATGGGCCTCATCCACCAATAAAAGAGCGCCATGGTCATGAAGAATTTTGGAAATAGCGCACAAATCAGCCACTTCCCCATAATAGGTGGGACTGGTGATGACCAAGCCTTTTGCCTCGGGGTATTCATCAAGCGCCGACCGCACATCTTCTGCCGCCACCACCCCGGGAAGTCCCGGGAGCCTTGATGCTCTTGGCATAATGTAAACCGGATGAACACCCAACAGCATAAAGCCGTGGAGCACCGATTGATGACAGTTGCGGTCCACAAGCACCGTATCCCCTGCTGAAAAAGCGGCATAAAGCATAGCCAAAACGCCACCGGTGGAGCCGTTTACCAAATAAAAGCTGTGGCGAGCACCATACAGTGCTGCGGCTTTTTTCTCTGCCTCTAAAATAGCTCCGCTTGGCTGTATGAGTGCATCGGTATCACAAAGCTCGGTTGTGTCAAAGGCAAATAAGGGGCTCTCTATGGCCGTACCCAAAAATCCGTTTCCGTTTTTGTGTCCGGGCATATGAAAGGACGCGGTTTCCCGCTTATTGTGTTCTTTCAGCATATCAAGAATCATGGGCAAACTCCTTTCTGCGTATTGACCGTAATCGGTTTTACATAACCACCTTATCCAAAATGCCAGACATTTCGGCTAAAAAAATACCATAATTGGTGATGGGTATATTTTGCTCCACTGCCCGCATAACGCGGCTCATCACCTGGCGTCTGCCAAACATGCAGCCACCGCAATGAATCACCAAGGCATAAGGGGAAAGGTCCTCGGGGAAATCATGCCCCGAAACAACCTGCACCTCTATACCTGGGTGCAGCTTTTTGTGTATTAAATTGGGAATTTTAACCCGACCAATGTCGCTATCTAATGGCTGATGGCTGCAGGCCTCAGCTATTAGCACCTTGTCACCGGCTTTTAAACTGTGCACCGCTGCCGCACCCTTCACATAGGCATCAATATCCCCTTTATACCGGGCAAGCAACACTGAAAAAGAGGTGAGGCGGCTTTTGGCCGGCTTTTGTTCATACACATGGGGGAACACCTGCGAATCGGTTATGATTAAATCCGGCGTTTTATCCAAAAGAGCCGCCGGCAGCTGCGCCGGTGTGACGCAAGTAACCACAGCACCGTGGTCTAACAAATCGCGAATCACCTGTACCTGCGGCAAAATTAACCGTCCCTTTGGTGCCTGAATATCCTGAGGCATCACAAGCAGCACCCGGTCATTTTCTTTAACCAAGTGACCCACAATGCTCTCATTTTCAAAATCGGCAGGCGCTTTTTTCACCAGCTCTTCCTTTAAAAGTGAGAGCCCCCTGCCCTCTTTGGCACTGACTAAAATCGCCTTTTGGGATAGGGCCTTTTCCACTTGCAAAAGCCGGCTCTCTGCATTTTGAATGCGATCGGTCTGATTTTGCACTACAATCACGGGGATGTTTCTCTTTTGCAGGGCTGCAAGCAAAGCCTGCTCTTCTTTAAAATCTTCATTATCGGGCGCAAGCACCAAAAGTGCCACATGGGTTTTATCCATAGCCTCAAGAGTTCGCTTCATGCGCAAAGCACCCAGCTCTGTTTCATCGCCAAAGCCAGCTGTATCAAGAAGCACACAAGGACCTAACGGATAGATTTCAATGGGTTTTGCCACCGGGTCGGTAGTGGTGCCCGAAACGGCAGAAACCAAAGAAACCTCCTGCCCTGCCAATGCATTTAAAAGGGAAGATTTACCGCTGTTGGTGCGCCCGAAAAAACCAATGGTAAGGCGCATTGCCGAAGGTGTTTGATTGAGAGTTGTTGTATGCATGGTTTTAGCCTCCTTAGAAGCGGAAATCACGCTTTCCGTCTTCAATCGCTTGTAAAAACTTCTCTGTCGAAGCACGAACTTTTTCGTTTTTAATGGTTTCAAGTTCTTTTGCAATCAGCTCTTCAGCTGCTTTTTTTGTGGGTTCTGTGCCATAATCCGTTGCAAACTCTTTCAAAGTGATGAGCGCATTGGGCTGGCATACATTGCAAAGCTGTCCTGTTCTTAAAAGGCTCATAAAACGGTCACCCGTTCTGCCCTCCCGGTAGCAGGCGGTGCAGAAAGAGGGAATGAAGCCCATTTTAATCAACCAGCAAACCACTTCATCCAAGGTGCGCTGGTCCGAAACATCAAACTGCTCTGTATCATGGGGGCGTTCTTCTTCTGTGTAACCGCCCACCGAGGTTCTGGAGCCGCCGCTGATTTGCGAAATACCCACCCGCAAAGCCTTTGCCCGCACTTCTTCGGACTCACGAGTGGAAATAATCATACCCGTATAAGGTACAGCCATGCGGATGCAGGCAATAATTTTGGTAAAGATTTCATCAGAAATACCATTATCAAAAGCATCAGGGTCAATGTCATCGGCGCGTTTTAAGCGGGGAACGCTGATGGTGTGAGGACCCACACCGTGAACCGCCTCTAAATGCTCGGCATGCATTAAAAGACCTGCAAATTCATATTTATAAAGCTCAAGGCCAAACAAAACGCCCAGTCCCACATCGTCAATGCCACCATCCATGGCTCTGTCCATAGCTTCTGTGTGGTAGTTATAGTCATGCTTCGGACCGGTGGGATGCAGAACCTCATAGCTTTCTTTATGATAGGTTTCCTGAAACAGAATGTAAGTGCCAATGCCGGCCTCTTTCAGCTTGCGATAGTTTTCCACCGTGGTGGCGGCAATGTTGACATTCACACGACGGATATCACCATTTTTGTGGTGCACGCTGTAAATGGTTTTAATGCACTCCAAAATATATTCAATGGGGTTGTGAACAGGGTGCTCACCTGCCTCGATGGCAAGCCGTTTATGACCCATATCCTGCAGAGCAATAACTTCGGCACGAACCTCATCCTGGGTCAGCTTTTTGCGGGGAATGGTTTTATTCTGCAAATGATAGGGGCAGTAAACACAGCCGTTAACGCAATAGTTAGACAAGTAAAGAGGCGCAAACATAACAATGCGCTTGCCATAAAAAGCCAATTTAATTTCTTCGGCAATTTTATACATTTCCTCAATTTTTTCAGGAATTTCACAAGCCAAAAGCACAGACGCCTCTCTGTGAGACAGACCCTCACAATGAACACCGGTTTCAGTTTTTCTCGGTCTTGCCTTTTCCAAAATGCTGTCAATCAGCTCCACATCATTTTTATGCTCTTCGGCATAGGCAAGTGTTGCCAAAATTTCTTCATGATTGATAAATTCCTCAGCCTTGCGGGAATTTTTATTATATACTGCCATTTGAATTCACCCTTTCTTTTTTATATGCTTTCATATTATAAAATGCAACAAGATTTTTGACAATTTAAATCAAAAAAACTGCATCCTCCACACAGAAAGTGAAAGATGCAGTCGTGCACGGTCTATTTCCGCAATCCGTCACTTTCACCTTAGCTTGTGCTTTAGCGTCAGAGGGATTTTTTGATTTTCAATTGTTTAAACCTTGGAATAGGCAGCTTTTGCGGTAATGCCATCAAGCTTACCCAAATTACCTGTTAAGGCGTTAATCACATCCTGCGGTGCATCAATAGCAACGCTGATGATGTTAATACCCTTTACCTGATAGGGAATGCCCATTCGACCAATAATATAGGCGCCGTAATCGTGCAATAATTCATTGAGCCGCCCAATACTGTCCGGCTTTTCTACAATGATGCTGATAACTGCCACGCGGGTCTCCATAACGCTTCCCCTCTCTTTTCTATAGTGTACCACAAAAATTTGATAATTGCAAGCACTTTGTTAAAATTTTGTCAAATTTTTCATATACTACATTTTTTACCTATCTCGCAGGCTTTTTACGCCGTGAGAAACGCCGATAAGAAAATCAAAATCAAGAAGAACGGCGCAATGTAGCGAAGCATAACGGCGTAAATCCGTTCTCTGTCAAAGCTTTCGCCGTTGCTTTTAATTTCATCAATCATCTCTTTCGGTTTTAAAACCCAACCCGCCAAAATGCAGGTTGCAAGGGCAACAATAGGCATCAGCACATTGTTCGATACATAATCCATAATGTCTAACAGCTGTCCGGTTACACCGTTGGGTAAGGTATATTCAAAATAGAATACATTGTAACCCAAGCAGGTGATGCAGGCTAATACCAAAGAAAGCACCAGCACATAAGTGCATGCTTTTTTACGGCTGCAGGAGGGCACCTGATCAACCACAATGGAAACCACAGCCTCAAGAAGCGATACAGAAGATGTAAGCGCTGCAAAAGCAACCAACAAAAAGAACGCCACGCCCACAAAATTACCGGCAAAGCCCATTGCCTCAAAGACCTTGGGCAATGCAATAAACAAAAGACCGGGGCCGGATTGTTCAAGCCCGGCTACACCCTGGAAGATAAACACAGTGGGAACCATAATCATTCCGGCAAGTAGCGCCACGCCCGTATCGCATATTTCAATCTGATTAACTGATTTCACAAGGTTTGTGTCTTTAGGCATGTAAGAACCATAGGTAATCATAATGCCCATGGCAATGCTCATGGAGTAAAAAATTTGTCCAGCTGCATCCAGCAAAACCGTGAAAAACTTGCCAACAGTCATGCCAGTAAAATCGGGAATGAGGTAAATGGCAAGACCTTCAAACGCTGTTCCGTGAGGACCTTTTAGCGTCATGGTGAAAACAGCAATACCAATAATCAAAACAAACAGGACCGGCATAAAGATTTTTGAAAATTTTTCGACACCCTTATCAACGCCCAAATATACAATGACGGCACTAATGAGCATAAACACCGCCATCCAAAAAATTGGCGACCAAAGGCTTGTCATAAACCCCTGAAAATAGCCATCCGCCACGGTTTGCATGCCGTTACCCATCATAAAATCGGCCATATATTTCATAACCCAACCGCCAATGACACAATAGTAAGCAAAAATGACGAACGGAATGACCGATGCAAGATAACCTAAAAATTTAAAATTTTTATTCAATTGCGCATAGGCGCGAATGGCACTGCGACCGGTTTTGCGGCCAATGGCAATTTCGGTGATCATAAGGGTGAAGCCAAAGGTGAGCGCCAGCAATATATACACAAATAAAAACACGCCGCCCCCATGCTTTGCCGCAAGGTAAGGAAACCGCCACAGATTTCCCAAGCCTACTGCCGAGCCAGCAGCTGCTAAAACAAAACCCAATCCGCCTGTGAATGAACCTCTTTTCTTCTCCATAAAAACCTCAATTCTGCATTTCTCTTATGTTCGTTTTCATAGATCTATTTTATGAAAACAACGCAAGTTTTGCCGTTATAATATTATCAGTTTTCCCTGATTATTCATAAATACACATGGCCACTTTCCCCGTGGCAGAAATAACTTTTTTAATTGTACCACATTCAATAAAAGAAATCAAACTTTTTCTTTGTAAAATTTAATAAGAAAACAAAAATAGGGCATACATACCTTTATATAAGGTTATGAATGCCCGATTATGTTAAACTATTTTAGCAACAACTCGCAAAATGTCTGTTATTCGTCTACGCGTTTTAGCTTTTCAATCACGGCCTTTACATAGATAATCAGCACCACCATCACCAGGCATGAAACAAACGAAAGCAACTGTTGGGGATAAACCGTGATGCCAAAAAGCGTATTGCCGCTTGCCTGCATAGTCGATACCACCTTTGCACCCACCAAGGTGGAAAGCAGGCTGATGCCCCCGCTGAGCGCACCCTGAATGGCAAAGGCGTTGGTGCGCATGTCCGGCTTAATAAAGTCAAAGACGATATTGGTCAGACCATTGGTGGCACCGGCAGCGTGTATCGCATCAATCATAACAAAAATGGTGTACATAATAACGCCGTTGCCCGGCGCCGCAAAGGAAAACACCAAAAATGCAAGGGCGCTGGCGCTCATAGAAATAATCAGTGATTTTGCCCGGGAAGTGCGGTCTGCAAATCGCCCGAAGGGACGGGAAATAACAGCACGCATTCCGCACCCCAAAGCGCTGATAATCGAAACCATTGCCAAGCTGATGCCCAGTTGGTTGTTGATATATGTACCATGAAAAGGGGTTGAGATACCAATGGCTACATTCCATATCAGCTTCAAATATGTAATTTGGCGAAAACCCTTGTCTCCCAGTGTACCCTTTAAGGCCGATTTGAAAGATATCTTTGCCTTTTCAGTTTCTGCTGGCTTTAATTCTTTGATTGGCAGATAGCACAAAAGAACCAACACGCTCAAGCCAAACAGTGCAATGCCCGAAAGGATAAATCCCGTACCGGACTTTCCAATGGCGTTATAGTGGTCAATCAAAGCACCCATAATCCAAGAAAATGCCATGCCACCAACGAGCGAAACCATTTCGTTGGTAGCCGTATAGCTACCGCGCTTGTCACGGTCCACATAGCTCATTGTCCAGTTCGTACGAATGGGCATAACAAGAGTCTTTGAAAAAATAGCGCTTAAATATAAAACAACAAATAAAGTGGTTTTTACCCCTTGCGACACCTTTACAAAAGGTACAAGGTAGAGGGTAACAAACATAACTTGCGAAAGAACCTGCGTTGTGGCAACTATGCGTTTGGCGGAATGGACGCGATTTGCAAAGAACAAAGCCGCAATTTGCGCAAAGGCGCCAAAAGAAGTTAGCGAGGCAACGATGCCTGCCACGGCATCCGGCACACCTATTTTTGTCAGCAATGATGCTAAAAATACGCCGGAAACAAGCATAGACGCAAAATACTCAAGGGCACTAATTGCGATATGTGCGCGCTGTGCATTTTGATTGATTTGATATAACTCCGGCGGAGTCAGTGTTTTCGAGTCCAGCAAGGCTTTGCCTCCTTTCTTATCATTACGCTCATTTTACAACGGGTTTTTGCAAAATGCAAGAGGAAAAAATAGATAAATTTTAAAACTATTTTTGTTAAAAATGATGTAAAAAATGCACTGAAGAGAGAGGCTATCGGCATAACAATGCCTTATGTCGAACACAACAGAACCGTCCCCTTATGTCTACCCTTATGTCTAGAAATAACGGTGCGGAAAAATCTGCGCCTTTGTGCTTTATTTCTGATATGGTTTATAATTTTCCAATCGTTTCTGTTCTGTTTTCGCCGCTTGAATCAGCTCTTCCGCCACTTTTTCAGCACATATCTTTCCAGTTTCTTTATTATAACAATAAATGATTTCTTCTAAATTATTGTGTGCATTATGTTGTGCTTTTTCCAATGTATATTTACACACATCCGGCAAAAGAATCTCTCCAAGTTTACTTTGAAATTCCTTAATCTCAAAAGTATTTTCCTTAAATTTTTCACATAAAACTATTAATTCGTTTATAGAATTCATTTTTTTCTCCTTTATCATCTAATAACTATTGATAAGTTATAATCGTAACAACAGCACCTTGTTGATTAACAACTACTTTAACCGTTCCAAAGTGGTGAACATAGTTTCCTGTTTCAGGCTGGAAAATACCCTTTGTACTGTTAATAATATCTTCCACATACTGTGGAGCGATGCTTCTGCCATAATCTGTTCCATAACCTTGAGTAATATTCGGTCCAAAGCGATTTCCGCTAGGTTGCATTCTATCAACAGCATGTTCCGAATATAGCCTATTTCCGACCTTAGCATATACCTGGCCATTTTGTGTCACTTTCTCATAGTTTCGCCAACTATCCCATGGGATTTTGGACATTCCTTTTTGAGCTATGCCGGAATGATTAATTTTTTGCGCTTGCTCCAAACCTTCTTCCACACCATCTGTAAACTGCGTAATTTTTGTCCCGATTTTAAACAAACTATCGCTACTTTTCCCCATCTGATAAGCCCCAAAAGCTGTAGAGACAGTGCCTAGTGAATCCAGCCAGTGCTGAAGAGAAAGAGGTTCTTTGGGATTGATTGCGCCTTTAATAGTGTCCGCAAAACCAAATGTTAAATAATTTGCAATATTATAAAGTGTTGGATCGTTGAGCAATTCCTGACTTCTGTCCTTGTGTCCTTGCCATGTACCGCTGACGATCCCCATGGTCAGCCAATCCAAAAAACCCGTAATATCGCCACGATAAAATCGTTCGTTTTGTGCACGAACAAAGGATAAAAACAGTTCTTTGGCATCCTGTGGCATTCGCAAAAAGGCATCGTACCAGTTTGTTTCTTCCTTGTTCTTTTCTGCCTTGCCTTCACTGATAATGTAGGCTATCCGACCTGCATCATCTAAAATCCCAACCCTACAATTGCAGTTAGGATGCATGGGTGCAAAATTCTCGCCCACCCGTGCTTCACTAACAGGAAAAACTCGACCTGCTAAACGATTACATTCATCACAGTTTTCTCCCTCTGTTAGAAGGCAGTAATGGGAAAAGCCTGCATCTTGATAATCCCATAATAGCATATAGTTCTGCATTTGTAAAGCAGAGGCAGATAGCGTAAAAGCAGCAATATATAGAAATAACGGCACGGAAAAATCCGCACCGTTTGCTTTTGGTATATCAAAATAAGTTGTACAATATGTAAAAACATCTTATTTTAAAATTATTCCTCTAAACTTTGTATAATTTCTTGAATAATTTCCAAGGTCTTCGACTGAGCAAATTGGATAAAAAATGTATTGTCTACATCTTCATCAAAAAGTAATGATTCGAGAACACTCAAAGCTATTACTTCACTAGTATATTCATCATTTAATCCAAGTAATTTTTCAATATAAACAAATGCACTAGCTACTACTTGTTCATTTCTATCAGATATTTGTGTTTTTAAAAAAGGCACAAATACATCTGCATATACAACATGTGATCCTGTTTCATTACCATCTTGCCAAGATGTTTCCTCAAAATAAACATCTTTGATTTCTGGAAAAGATTCTATTAACTTTAAATTAAGCTCTTTACTCGTCATTATTTCCCTCCTAAAGCACGCTTTAAATCTTTGATTAAATCTTCTATTATTTTTCTTTCCTCTTCTGTGAGCGTTTTGCTTTTAAAAATTCTTTCAAGATTCCTTAAACGCTCCGTTCCTTTTTGAATATGCGATTTACCGCCAACAAGTTTCCCTGTTTTAATTTCGTACCGTATGGCATCTGCCAAACCGCCGTCTCCTACTTTTGCACCAGGTCGATACATTTCTTTTATTGTATTCTTCAATTTCGGGTTGGAAACCTTACTTAATAAATTCGTTCTCTTAGAGCTACCACTCACTATTTTCGCAGCATCCACTGCCCTATCTGCCGTTTTAGCAAGTTTTGCCGTGTCTGCAACCTCACCAACAACAGGTATTGCACCAATGGCACTAAGTCCTGCCGAAAGAAAATCGCCTCTTGCAAGGTCAATGGGTATAGATGCCAAGTTTGTAAAAGTATCCGCCCCCGGAATAAGTGATGTTGCGGTCAGCAAATCACTTGCTACATCTAACCATTTTTTAATACTCTCGTCATCCGGGGCAACTTCATGTTCTTTCCCCTCGCCAATCACCGCAACGATTTGGTTTTCTTCATCTAAAATCCCAATGCGGCAATTGCAGTTAGGATGCATGGGTGCAAAATTCTCGCCCACCCGTGCTTCACTAACAGGAAAAACCCGACCTGCTAAACGATTACAATCATCACAGTTTTCTCCCTCTGTTAAAAGACAATAATGGGAAAAGCCTGCATCTTGATAATCCCATAATAGCATATAGTTCTGCATTTGTAAAGCTAATGCAGAATGCAGATTAGAGAGCACCTCCATTCTCTGTTTCAGCACCGGTCGTACTGCCTGAATCACCTCCCACCTAGTGCTTTTTGACAGCTTCTCTTTTGGCAGTTTTTGAATGATTTGCCGCACGGTTACCTTTGCCGCTTCATTGAGTTGTGACTGCCACTGTTTTTCATAAATCTCTGCCCGTTCTCCGTATCGACTCAAGCTCTCTGCAAAGGTCGCACCCCGTCCCAGTTCCTCATAAAACTGCGTCACTCTGCCTAAAAGTTTTGACATTAGCAAATCGTAGCTTTTTTCTGCAGACTTTTGCATGCCATAGCTTTCAACAATATCCTGCAACACCAGCCGCTCAAGAGTTTTCATTTTGTTCTCAAGTAAAATTTTATTCATTTCTTCTCCTTTCTTTTTGATTAAAAGTTCCCTCTCTCTTCAGCGGCCGTATTGTATCATAAAAATTTTGCCCAAAATGCAATGAGTCAAAATGAGTTATCCAATGCAAATTATCTTTAAGTAAAGTGCAAAAAAACTGCAACACAAACATAATTTGCATTGCAGTTTTTATTCTTTGTTTGATTCAACTTAAGGATATTGTATGCTCTTAAAGCACAACAATCTTCCACTGCGGCATCCTCGGCTTCGCTGCCTCTTGCGGTTCCCAAAATTGTCTGCTTGCTCCTCACTTCGCACAATTTTGACCGCTACGCCAACAAATCCTCCCTCCCCCTGCCACTGGCAGCGGTCGGATTTGTAGCCCAAAACAGGAACCTGCTTTGGGAGCAGATATACATAGACCTACCCCATAACACAAACAAAAAAACTCCACAGCGCCCTTTGGGCACTATGGAGTTTTGGTCGGAGTGACAGGACTCGAACCTGCGGCATCGTGGTCCCAAACCACGCGCGCTACCAACTGCGCTACACCCCGTTATATGAGCTTGCGCCGCGGTGTATCCGCGACGCATTTTATTATAGCAAAACTGTTTATTATTGTCAAT
>JAZNRE010000029.1:0-17226 GCA_045590535.1 Clostridia bacterium | reverse complement strand
TGCATTTTAGCAATAAAATCTGCAGTACCATGTGCATATTTTGATTCATGAATATTCGCACCAATGGATGTCCCAGAACGCATAAGCTGATTTGTTAATACACTTTCTCTTTTTGTTTCCTTTATAGATTTACACATATTTATAATTTCAACTGCAAAATCTTTTGCTTTGTCAAGCATTATACTTTCTGCCATGTTATCACATCCTATTAATTTATTTCAGCTAAATTTTGAACTAAAGTTCAAAGCTAAATTATCTCATTTCATTCGATAGCTAAATAACTCCTTTGGAGTAGCTAAATTAAATTCGCTTTTGTAGCTGACCGCACGGTCAATTTAGCTACGAAGTAATTTAGCTGAACTTGTTCAATTTAGCTCGCGATAGCGAATTTAGCTGCGTTGCATTGCAACGCTTGTGTCAAGCCAGGAACAAAAAGTTAATTCAGTTAATGTATTCGCTTCACCCTGCTCAACACTCATATACCCTAATTATAACACACTATTTCAATTTTTTAAATAACTAATTAAAATAAAAAGAACCTATAAAATTATAGGTTCTTTCTATCATCACCGTTCTTCTCGGAAATATGGCAAACCAAGCGCTGCCGGGGGCTGATTTTCTTTTTTGTCACGCATACTTGTTATAATAAGGACTATGATGGTAACAACATAAGGCAGCATCTCAAATAGCTTTTTCGCACTGACGCTGATGCCGGGAATGTAAGTTGGAATAACATATAAAAAACCAAACAAAATTGAACCCAAAATGCTGATGGACGGACGCCAAACAGAGAAAATTACAAGAGCGATGGAAAGCCATCCACGGTCACCAAAGCCGTTGTTTGACCATACACCGTTGGCATAGTCCATAACATAATAAAGACCGCCAAGACCAGCAATAGCGCTGCCGATGCATGTTGCCAGGTATTTATACTTGGTAACATTGATGCCTGCCGCATCGGCTGTTTCTGGGCTTTCACCCACTGCTCTTAAATGAAGACCCACTCTAGTTTTATTAAGAATGTGAGAGGAAATCAGTGCAATGATGATGGCTACATATACTAAAAAACCATATGATAGAAAAACCTCACCAAACCAGCCTAATTTATCGACAAAAGGCAGCTGTGTTTTAAAGCAATTGCTGGTTTGTGACAGGGCAATGGAAGGCACATCCGAGTCAACAAGCTTAATTAAAGAACCGCCAAAAAAGTTGCCGATGCCAATACCAAAGGTAGTAAGAGCCAAACCGGTAACATTCTGATTAGCACGGAGAGTTACGGTTAAAAAACAATAAATCAAGCCCATGAGCATAGAGCCGATTAACGAACAAATTAAGGGAATAATAACGGCTAAAAGTGGATTGATCAGCGCCGGCGAAGCAACACTCTGTTCATAAAGAAAAGAGCCGGCAACGCCGCTGATTGCACCTACATACATAATGCCCGGAATACCGAGATTTAAGTGACCAGATTTTTCAGTTAAAATTTCACCGGTTGAACCAAAAAGCAAAGGAGTTCCCTGCATAACCGCACGCTGAATAATTGTGATTAGCATTCGTGTTCCTCCTTTTTGTTAAACTTAACCTTGTAATTGATAAAGAATTCAGAGCCGATAATAAAGAAAATGATAATACCCGTTATAATATCAGAGAAAGAAGAGTTCAGTCTATAAACCTCAGAAATCTTTGATGCACCCTTCTGTAAAAATACAATTAAAAGCGAGGTAAGCATCATAAATATGGGGTGAAATTTTGCAAGCCATGAAACCATAATGGCGGTAAAACCACGACCACCCGATGTGTCACTTTTTAATGAATGGTCGGTTCCGGCAACCAGTAGAAAACCGGCAATACCGCAAAGAGCACCTGAAATCGCCATGGTGCGAAGAACAACCTTTTTCACATTGATCCCTATATATCTTGCGGTTTTTTCACTCTCACCAACAACCGAGATTTCATAACCCTGCTTGCTGTATTTAAGGTAAATGTAAACCAAAACCGTTATAAGCGCCACAATTAAAATATTAAAAAGGTACTTTTGACCAAAAAGAACGGGAAGCTGACCAAATTCCAGGGTTCTCGGTGTGCCCGAACCTTTGGGAACGGACCATTCCAGTGTGTAATACGCCACAATTTGTATGGCAACATAGTTCATCATTAAGGTGAACAGCGTTTCATTGGAATTGAAGCGTGTTTTAAAATAAGCAGGCACAAGACCCCAAATGGCACCTGCAACAATGCTGAAAAGAAGCATAATGGGAATGAGGATGGGTGCCGGAATTTTTTCGCCAAAGAAAATCATGCAGCAGGCGGTTGCAAAGCCACCAATGAGAATTTGACCTTCTGCACCAATGTTCCAGAATTTCATTTTAAACGCCGGTGTCACCGCAAGGGAAACACAAAGTAAAATGGCGGTGTTTTGCAATAAATTCCAGGTAAGGCGGGATGTTCCCACAGCGCCTTCTATCATGGTTATGTACATTTCTATGGGGTTTAAGTCGGTTAAGGAAATTGTGACAAAGCCACACACCACCAAGGCGAGCAAAACAGAAATAACTCTGATGAGCCATGCCTGCCACCAAAGAAGTTCGTCACGCTTGATAATGTGACACAGCGAACCCGAGAAGAATGACCAGTATAAATCCTTAATTTTTTTCATGACTGCTCTCCTCCGTTCTGCGCATCTTCATCCGCTGACTTGGTCATAAGAATGCCGATTTCTTCTTTTGTGGTGTTTCTTCCGTCAACAATGCCCGTTACCCGGCCTGAACTGATGACCATAATTCTGTCACAGAGTTCGACCAAAACATCAAGGTCCTCACCAACAAAAATAACCGCAACACCTTTTTTCTTTTGTTCGTTAAGAAGATTATAAATTGTATAAGATGAGTTAATGTCAAGTCCTCTTACGGGATAGGCCGCCATGAGCACTGTAGGTGAAGAAGAAATTTCACGGCCAACAAGCACCTTCTGCACATTGCCGCCGGAAAGTCTTCTTACCGGACTATAAGCCGAGGGCGTTACCACCTCGAGCCGTTCAATGATTTCTTCAGCCAATGATTTTGGATTTTTACGCTGCAAAAACATTGACTTACCCTTTTTATAGCTGCGAAGCATCATATTGTCGATAATATCCATATTCCCCACAAGACCCATACCCAGTCGGTCCTCGGGAACAAAAGCAAGTCTAACGCCCATTTTTCTAATTTCAAGAGGTGTTTTATCCCGTAGATATTCTGTTTCTCCTGTTTTGGGGTTATGATAGATAATATTGCCGTCCTCCAAATGCTGAAGACCGGCAATTGCCTCTAAAAGCTCTCTTTGTCCACTACCTGCTATGCCGGCAATGCCGAGAATTTCACCAGAACGGGCTGTAAACGAAACATTGCTAAGGAGCTTAACGCCCTCACGGTTTACACAGTTAATTTTATCAATAACAAGCCGGTCTTCACAGCCCACGGCTTCGCTGCGCTCAATGTTCAGCGAGATTTTCTTGCCAACCATCATTTCAGTCAACTCGGCTTCATTTGTTTCAGAGGTTTTAACGGTTCCGATATATTCTCCTTTACGAAGCACGGCAACATAATCAGAGAGCGAAAGCACCTCATGAAGCTTATGGGTGATAATGATAATGGCCTTTCCGTCCTCACGCATATTACGAAGAACCTTGAAAAGCTTAACGGTTTCCTGGGGTGTAAGCACAGCTGTGGGCTCATCAAGAATTAAAATATCAGCGCCGCGGAAAAGCACCTTGATGATTTCAACTGTTTGTTTTTCAGAAACCGACATTTCATATATCTTTTTATGCGGGTCAAGTTCAAACCCGTACATGTTCGTTATTGTCTCAATCTTTTCGATGTATTTAGACATATTAAAGTCCTTTTCGCCATCAAGACCAAGAACGATGTTTTCGGCCGCAGTAAAAACATCAACAAGCTTAAAATGTTGATGAATCATGCCGATTTTATGGTCAAAAGCATCTTTGGGCGATGCAATAACAATCTCTTTTCCATCAGCAAAAATCTGACCGCTATCCGGGTAATAAATGCCGGATACCATGTTCATAAGTGTTGTTTTACCACTGCCGTTTTCACCAAGAATAGAAAGAATTTCCCCTTTTCTAACCTTAAGTGAAATGTTTTTGTTTGCCACAACACTACCAAAGGTTTTTGTTATGTTTTTTAGTTCAAGAGCTATATTCTTTTCCATAAAATTCTCCATTTTAAAAGTATTGCTTTCTTTAATAAGCATACACCCTTTGCTTATTAAAAAAGGCAATCAATCTAATATAGGGATATAGGGCGGAGAAATTCCCCGCCCCATATGAAAGTTTCATTAGAATGCGCTGTTTAAAAGTGTGATGCCGTCGATTTGAATATCAAAGTAAGGAGCGCTGCGGAATTCAGATTCATGGAAGTAACCGTCAGCAATAACTTCGGTATCTTTTTCATAGTTAGCATCGGTATCAACATCAGCAAGGTAAGAATCTAGCTTCTGACCGCCTACAGTGAATGTATCTGTATCAAATACTTTGATTTCACCAGCGATGAGCTTCGCTTTAGCAGCTTCGATAGCTTCTTTTGTGCCTGCTGCTGCAACAGCTTCGTTAACATCTGTCAGTTTTACAGAACCAGCTTCAAAGCCTTCACACCAGTCTGCTGCGATTTCTTTACCCTCTAAAACACAGTTGATGATATATTCAAAGTAAGGAGCCCAGTCGATTCTTGAAGAAACGATGAAGGTGTTGGGGCATGCGCTCTGTGTGCTGCCGTTATAAGAAACATTGGGAACGCCTGCGTTTTCACAAGCTGTGGGAGCACCCATTGAGTCAGCATGCTGGCTGATGAGTACACAGTTGTTGCCAAGGAGCTTGGTTGCAGCTTCTTTTTCTAAAGCTTCATCATACCAGCTGCCGGTGAACTGTACTTCCATGGTTACGCTGGGGCAAACGGATTTTGCACCAAGGTAGAAAGATGTGTAACCGGAAACAACTTCAGCATAGGTGTAAGCACCTACATAACCCATCTTAGCCTGGTCAGCTGTAATTTTGCCGCTTTCAATCATTTCATTCAGCTTCATACCTGCAGCAATACCTGCAAGATATCTGCCTTCATAGATTGATGCAAATGCATTGTGGAAGTTTGCAACGCCTTCAGTGTGAGCGGTTGTGCCTGTTGCATGGCAGAACTGAACTTCAGGGAATTCTTTCGCAGCCTTTAACATGTAAGGCTCATGACCGAAGCTGTTTGCAAAAACGATGTCGCAACCCTGGTCAGCCATGTCGGCTGCTGCTTCGTAGCATTCATTACCTTCAGGAATGTTGGTCTTGAAGATAACCTGATCGGCTGTGAGACCGAGCTTTGCTGTTGCAGCTTCAGCTGCGTCAAGGAAATTCTTGTCGTAGGTTGAGTTTTCATCATGCAAGAAGATGAAGCCGATTTTGAAATCAGCGTTGGCCTTTTTGTCGCCGCATGCTGTGAGAACACCGATTGATGCCAAAAGCATTACTGCAACGAGAAGAAATGAAATAACCTTTTTCATTTTAAAACCTCCTGCCTTTTCGGCAAAATTATTTATGTAAAGCTTCTTTACATACATAGTTATTTGCGAAATGTTAAGGAATCATCTGTCATCGACTCGATAATCGCAAGGGATTCAACCCGAATGCCCTTTTCCCTTAACTCATCTCCGCCACCTTGAAAACCCTTTTCAATAGCAATGGCACAACCTACAAGGTTTGCACCTGCCTGATTTATAATATCAATAAGACCGTTCAGCGCATTTCCTTTTGCTAAAAAATCATCAATCAAAAGGACATTATCTGTTTTATCAAGATATTCTTTACTCACAACAGCATCATACACCGTTTTGCGTGTAAAGGATTCAACTCGTGATGAATAAACACTATCAGAGATATTACCTGATTTGTTCTTTTTAGCAAAAACAACGGGGACATGCATAAACATAGCCGCTGCAAACGCTATAGGAATGCCTGATGTTTCGATGGTTAAAATTTTATTAACCGATTCACTTTCAAATAAAGAGGCTATTTCTCTACCCATTTCGATTAGAAACGGAACATCAATAGAGTGGTTAAGAAAGCAATCTACCTTTAAAATATCCCCGGGCAGAACCGTGCCTTCTCTCAATATTTTTTCTTCTAAAGCTATCACGATGGCCCCACTCCTCTATAGACAATATCATACACTATAGGAAATTATAACATTTTCTTCAACAAATGTCAACAAAATACCAACTGTCAATGTATTGAATTTTATATTTTTATACTATATTGAGTCGATACTTAAAAAACAAACAAAGGCAACTTCGTGTGAAGTTGCCTTTGACATTTTACAGTCTTTTTTCTTCCTCTTCCTGCACATCGGGGAAAGCAGAAAGCATGGGTTTAATGTCTTTATGCTTTAAGTTTCTGTCAACATAGTTTCTTGTGATTTTAACCACCAAGCCGGAAAGTGCCAAAACACCAATAAGGTTCGGCACCATCATAAGACCATTGAAGGTGTCGGAAATATCCCAGGCAAGGGACGAAGTTAAAAGCGCACCAAGGAAAATGGTTATAAGATGAATCACTTTATAAAGCTTGGTTGATTTTGTACCAAAAAGATATTCCCATGCTTTTGCGCCATAGTGGTCCCAACCAAGTACAGTGGTGAACGCAAACAACAAGATAGCAATGGCAATAAACCGTTCACCCCAAACACCAAAGATGGTAGAAAATGCTTTGGCAACAAGATTTGCATCGGTTGCTCCTTGCATCAGCATACCTGTATCAAGGTCAATAACGCCGGATGTGAGCACAATAAGAGCTGTCAATGTGCAAACAACCATTGTGTCGGCGAACACTTCAAAAATACCCCAAAGACCCTGGCGAACAGGCTCAACAACATTTGAATTTGAGTGCACCATTACCGATGAGCCGAGACCTGCCTCATTTGAAAATACGCCGCGTTTACATCCCAGTGTTACAATCTCTTTAACGGCAACACCGGCAACACCGCCCCAAATAGCAGGACCGGTAAAAGCATATTTAAAAATCGACGCAAAAGCTGCACCAATAGCGGCATAATTAACACCAACAATAATCAAACTGCCTGCAACAAACAGAATAACCATGAAAGGAACAATTTTTTCTGCAAAGTTTGCAATTCTCTTAAGACCGCCTAAAATAATCAGCGCTGCAATAACCACAAGCACAATACCGATAATTAGATGATACACGGTAACGCCACCGAAGGGAATTGCTTCTAAGGACGGAATTTTAAATGCATCTACCACATTCACAACAATTTTATTAACCTGACCCATAGCGCCGATACCAAAAGACGCTAAAATAGCAAAAATTGAGAAAAGAACAGCAAGGATGATGCCGATCCATTTGCAACCCTTCATTTTGCCGAGTCCGTCTCTTAAGTAGTACATAGCGCCACCGGACCATTCACCGTCAGCATTTTTTCTTCTGAAATAAATACCCAGCACATTTTCAGAATAGTTAGTCATCATGCCTAAAAATGCAGCAATCCACATCCAGAAAACCGCACCCGGTCCGCCACCAACAATGGCCGCTGCCACACCGGCAATGTTACCAACGCCGATGGTTGCTGCCAAAGCAGTACACAAAGCCTGAAACTGTGAGATGGACTTACCTTTAACATGACCTGACACATCTTTGTTAAAAATTTTACCAATTGTTTGTGAGAACCAGTGGCCGATATGAGTTATCTGGAACACGCCAGTGATAACCGTCATAACAAGACCGGTTACAAGAAGCAAATAAAGGCCCTTGCCCCACACAAATCCGTTGACATCGTTGTTAAACTCAGTCAACACCTCAAAAAAGTTTACCATGATTTTTCCTCCTCTTTTGGGCTAAACAAAGCAAAAAAGCGGAGTCTTTGTAAATACAAAAACTCCGCATAAAAAAGCCGTTTAAAAACCTTTTCTCCGTCCTTTTGCCTGAGAGATTAACCCTTTTGGGGTTTTACACCTTCGGCATCCTTTTGGTTTCAAAAATGAAACCGGACTTCTCCGGAGTGCTATCCGTGGGCAGTCTCTGCTGTCGCGCCTGAGAGCTTTACTCCTTCGGCAAGGCATACGCCTTTCTCCTACACACTTCACTTAGCTCCAATATTAAATTAAGATAATTATATACCTCTTTCGACACTTTGTCAAGATTTTTTTATCTTTCCCATAACTCTTTTTTCTGTGGGAAAATTTTTTATATTGAAATTTCAACAAAAAACGCTGTTGCTATCACTTAAAAACGCTTGTAATTTTATAAAGTTGGTTGTTTGGGGTATGTATAATTTTTTTGATTTTTATAAAACAAACAGAGAGCTTTTATAAAACATTTCGTCTTGTTTATAAAAAACAACGGATTTTTTATAAAATATTTGAACAAAAAAATTTCCGGGTTTTTATGCTCCGAATAAAATTTATCTTGAAATGCGGCACCGATTACCGGCACTGCAAAAAAATGGTCAAAAAATAACAGCCGTGCGCTTCTACCTACACGACTGCTACCTTAATTTTCACTTATACAGGCTTTAACCCTAATCTTACTCTGCTTATTATATCAGCTAACCTTATTATTCTTCTGTATTCATTTATATTGTAGTCAGGTTGTAAAGCTGATATAACCTGAACGCCTAATTCATCAAAATGCTCCAAGTGGTCTAACATATCACCTATTTCTGGTAACATAAGGTCTGTTATTGTACCAATAATAACAACATCGCCCTCATTCAGTTCTTGAAATAAATGCATTAGTTTTTTACACTCACCAGCATTATCTACGAAATAGTTGTCTCTGTGAACACCAATAGACATTGCCTTTGTGTATGCAATATCAGGATAACCCTTTCTATTTGCATACACATAAGGCACACCTGCAAAAGTATTTGATTGACTCATAATCAATCAGCTCCTTCCACATTATCTGTTTCTATTAACTCAATACTTATATCCCCGATATTAAGATTAACTGAAACTGTTGTCTCATCTATCATAGACAGACTTGCACTTGTTAAGAGAAAATCCTCACCAAGTCTTAATAAAACACTACCTATAGTAGAACCTACTTTAACCAAAAAGGCATCATCACCAGAATAACCATTTGTAAATCCATCATCATCTTCATCACTTGGAGCCATAGGGTCACCTGCAACAATTTGAATAGCCATTTGATTTTCATTAGCCATACTAACAGTAGCACCAGCTACTAATTTTTCCTCTGTTAAATCTCTTAAAATTTTACCAAGTTTAGGACCTACTTTAACTTTAAGATTACCAATAGCTGAAAAATCATTTGTAGCTTCATTTTTAATTATATAACCTTTTTTCATCTTCTTTAACCTCCCTCCTATATAAAATTTCACCTGTTGGTGAGTGAAACATAAAACCTTGAAATCACAGTAGAAACTGTTTTCTTGATTTTTTGCTTCTGTATAAAAATATATTTTGTTGACCACCCCAAGCCTGTATATGTCCAGTTCTCTTTTTTAAATTTTAAAAATTTTCACTCCTTTTTTTCGGAATACAAAAAAACGGCGGCACCGCTTGCATTTTGCAAGGGTGCCGCCAAAATCATCTAATTTTATTCAGTTTTGATTGCCGTTACTACAAATGTTCCATCTCCATTATCGGTAACAGTATGTGTAGTAGTATCTACATATCCTGTCGGGTCAAAGCTGAATGTGCCGCCGGTCACAATTGCTGTTGTGATATTGGAATATGTAACTGCAGTTACATTGCTAAATGTACCACCATTAATGGCGAGGTTGTCGGCTGTATCCATTGTTGCGATATATTTTGTTGAGCCGTCGCCGTTTGCAGTAAAGGTACCTCCGTCGATTGTGAGAGACGAGTTGTTCCTTGAAAGCTGAATCACATAGCTTCCTTCCGAAGTGAATGTGCCATTCTTTATCTCTGCAACCGCTCCGTCCTGAAGAATAACAGCGTAATGTTTGCCACTAACAGAAGTTCCGTCAATTGCTGCCTTTTCGCAATCAACAAAACGAAGTCCGGCATTGTTTGGAGCACTAAAACTGCCGTCGTTAATGTCTACAGTCTCGCAGTATGCAATGTCAGCTGCAAAAGAATTGCCTGTAACACTTGCAGTAACATTATTAAGATTGACATCATTGCTCCGCCAAATATAAAGGGCTGTTGCGTAATCGGAAGTTGATGTGCTGATACAAGATGAATTATTTATTTCAATATAGTCGCTATAACCAATTTCAAGAGCGTAAGAAGAGTCTGTGCTTTCCACAGTGATTCCGTTTGCCACAAAGCTCCTGCCGTCAGTCACACGAATTTTGCTGTATGTTCCTCCGTTTAAGGTAAGTTTTCCATAAAGTTGAACTGTGACATTGCCGATGATTGCGCTTCCTTCCTCGGTTGCATCAATAACAAGCTCTTTTCCGTAATATGCACGGGTGTTCGGTGCGGTAAGCGTATGACCATTAAGGTCGATTGTTGCAGGGGCGCCGGTTTTGAACTTAAACACATTTTCGCTTGTGATATCTGCGGTAAGCGTTGCAATCGCACCTCTGTTTACCGCATCAAGAAGCTCGTCTGCCGTGTCAACTTCAACCACAGTGTTAAGTCCTGTCGGGAGTGTGGGGTTTTCTATTTTCACAACCGGACTCATTGTTATATCTGCAGAAAGTCCGTCTGCAGCAACTGTAATCGTTCCAGTCTGGAGTTCTACCGTACAGCCTTCATAGATAGAACAAAGGAAAGTATCGTCAATCGTATAATCGGTTGCCAATCTTTCTCCATCCGGAGCCGTTACACGGTAGAAGTATCCTGTATCTCCTCCGCCAGTAATTTTATATGTACCATCCGCCTGAGGAACAAGAGAAAGATTCGGTGCAGAATCAGTTACGGTAATGTTTAATGCATTGTCAAGCTTTACAAAGGTTTCCTTTGTCTGCCATGTTCCCTTTTGAATTTCGTAACTAATAGCCTTGCTTTCACTAATTCCTGGGAGAAGCCATGTAAGTTCTATTTCCTTAACATCTTCGCTTGTGATATTCTCTCCGTCCTGAACAACATAATACCATTCATCAGCTCCGAGACCTTCTTCATCCTCAAACACAAGATAAAGATAATCACCTTCCATCATAAAATGGGCATTTGTATCGCTTGCGACAGGCTCATTGTAGGTGTATGTTGCAAGGTTAGACACCGTAAATTCAGCAAAAGTTTTATCTTCGTTAAGTGTCCAAGTTATGTAGCGTGCTTTTACAGTATGTCCATCAGCAAAATTAGCATAAGTATCTATTGCTCCATCAACAACATTTCCTACATACATAAGGTTGTCATTTTCGTCATATGTGGTATAAACCCAAGCACCACCTGATAAGTCGGATACAAACTTATATTTTCCTGTACTATCCTTTTCAATAGTGAAAACAGGGGTAGTATTGGTTAAAGTAACATTGGCAAATTCCTTTTCATCATAAAGATTTTCAACTTCGCTCCAACTTGTTCCTGTATCAACCTTTATTGAAAGTTTGCCGTTTACAAGGTCGCTTTCATCAAAAAAAGTACCTAAATCCAACTTTGCTTTTGTTCGGGTAAACAGGCTTTCGGGGTTCCGCATTGTGATAAAATACTTTTCTCCCTCTGCAAGCTCTGCTTCTTTCCACTCTACATATATTCCGTCGCCATCTTCACTAAACCAAATATCCTTAGTTGTTAATGCGGTATAGGTTTTAGTTGTATGCTTTGATATTGTTGCAGAAATCGCCTTAGTGGTTTCGTCATAAGTACAATCAATGTGCATAATATCGATTGTTTCACCATCAGCAAGGGTCGGAAGAGTCCAACCATCCACCAATGTACCATTCTTAAAGGCTATTCTACCGCTTCCGCCTTTTGTTGTTTTATAAGCAAAGCTACCGTGTGTGGTTGCATCAAAAGACAATGTTCCGTCTGTATTTATTGTAAATGCAACATCTGTATTTGAAAGTGTCACATCAACATTTTTAGAAATCCTCTCTTTTTCAACGCCGTCAAGCTCCACAACAAAATCTGCATCTGTAATATTTCCCTTTGTCTGGTCATATTCAAAGAGAAATTCACTCATTGTTTCTTGTTTGCTTGAGACCACCTTAACTCCATTAACCTCAAGGCTCTTTGTATCTGCAACATCATCGTATCCGTCAAACATTATATCTGTATTCCATTTGCGGAATGAAAGAAGAGAAGCAGCTGTTTCTTCTGTGGTATATGTCTGCATCGCATCAGGTGTTCTGGTAATAGTCCATACAGTATCCGTAATAGTATCTACTGTTGCAATATAAACTTTGATTGTATCACCTTCAGCAAAAGCATAGGCCCTTTCATATGTGTGTGTCAGTTGTGTCATACCAAAGCCTGATTTGCCGCCCGACAGTTGATTGTTTGCATCAAACCATCGTACATATCTCATTCCGTCAGGAGTTCCTTCAGAAAAAGTTATGGTGTAAGTTTTTTCGCCTGTTACCTCAAAGCTAAATTCGGGAGCAGTTCCAGTAAAGGTTAAATTTATACCATTTGCCAATACCCCGACAGTTTCGATTACATTATCATTTGCATCAAGTGCCAGTAGTTCAACTGTAAAGGTAGTATCTTTATTTTCTGCCAGCTCTGCTAAATCAAAATTGCTGTCGATATAATATACAGTGCTATAAGTACCTATGTTTTTGGTTGCAACCAGCTTTGCATCATCAACGATGCTTCCTGCATATATATTCAGTTTGTAATCATCGGCATTTGCTACTGCCTGCCATGCGATTGCTCCGCCATCGCTCCACTTGATTTTGGGTTCATTTTCATTTATATAGGTTTTCTTTGATGGAGGTGTCATAGTTGCTTTTATGGTCTGTCCGTCAAGAGCATAAGCTGTTAAAACTCTTAAATCATAAGCGTAGCCGTTTTGAATTGCTTGATGTTCTGTTTTATTCTTTGATATGCTACTTGAACCTGAACCTCTTACTTTACCTAAACTATCATACCAAGCATCAAGCAACCGAATACCGCTGGGTAATGTAATGCCTGTCAAGGTAACACTATGCACGCCGTCTTCGCCGTCGTTAAATACTATATCATATTCAACAGTGTCTCCTGAAACAGTTATTTCAAAACAGTTTTCTAATCTTGCTATTTCTTCAACTACAATCCAATTCTCGTTCGCAGAATATACTACAAGAGTGTAATTACTGTCCGCATCCGCTCTGGGAAGATAAAGCGAAAGGTCTGCTATGCAACATTCGTCACCATTTGTCCAACCGTTTGATATACTTTTTCCGCTACTATCTTCAATTTCAAAGTAGTAATTCGGTGCTGTTGTCCCTGTCCAAGTTGCTTTAATACTGTCACCGTCCTGAACGAGTGTTATTTTTACATCAGTTGATGCGGTTTCTTTGTAGGTATATTCCGCTTGCTGTGTAAGCGTAATCTCAGCGTAGTCTTTGTCGTCACTTAATGACCATGTCATATAACGAGCCACTACTTTGCATCCGCTTTCAAAGTTTGCATATGAATCAATCGCACCGTTTATAGCATTTCCACTATATGTAAGAAGTCCTTCTTCGTTATAGACTTGATACACCCATAAACCGCCATTTGCATCGGATACAAAATTATATGCTCCATTATCGTCTTTCTCAATAGTAAATTGAGGAACTGTGCTGTTAACGGTTATATTTGCTATCTCTTTTTCTTCATAAAGTGCAGAAGTTTCTTTCCAACCAGTACCAACATCTACCGTTATAGATATCTTACCGCTTACAACATTATCTTTTGAAGTAAATCCGCCAACAGGAAAACTTGCAGAAGTGCAGTTATATTGTGATGACGGTTCTTTAATTGTAACATAGTACGACTGTCCTTCTGAAAGAGTGGCTTCTGTCCATTTGATGCGTAGTCCTTTTTCTTCGTTAAAAGTATAAATGGATGTAGGCTCATTCTCTTCTGGAATGGCAGGCACAGCCTCGGTCTTTGTTCCTTTACATTCAGAGCAAGTATAGGTTTTTACACCCTCTGCTGTTTCTGTCGGCTCGGTTGTGATTTTGCCGTCATCCCATTTATGCTCGGCTGTTTCGGTTGCAGTACAGGAGCAGGTGCGTTTGTGGTTGGTATCATCTACCTTTGTCCAATCACTCCAAGTATGCTCGCCCGCTGGCTTTTCATAATTACATACAGTACAGGTTGCAACCTCTGCACAATTTGTTGTGTTGTAGGTGTGACCTGCCTTTGTGTCGGTTTCTTCACAATTGTCGCGTTCGCAGATATGCCAATGACCGTCTGCATCTTTCTCATATTCACCTGTGAAATCATGCTTTAATGCTGGTGTTGTGGTTTGCTCAATAATCACACTATTACAGATATCACAATGGGAGCCTTCTGTTTTTCCTGTTTCGGTACAGGTAGCCTCTATTTCAGGATCAATAATAGGTGTATGGTCTTCGGTGTCGATATGACTTGCGTTAGTTTTACAAACTCTCTTGTGGCTTGTAGCATCAGCCTTCACCCATTCGCCCCAAACATGTCCGTTCTCCGGAATCGGCTCAGTTTTTGTTCCTTTACATACAGAGCAGGTGAAAGTCTTAATACCTTCCTGTTCACAGGTTGGCTCGGTAGTAACTTTACCCTCGTCCCAAGTATGGTCTTGTTTTTCATAGTGGTCTTTATCGTTAGCACACTCACGGACATGCAAATCATCATCTGATTTCTTCCAATCACCATACTTATGACCTAATTTTGTTATTACCTCTGTTTTGGTTTCGGCAACATCATCACATCCGTCAGCGATACAGGTATATACATTTTCACCATCCTGGTCACAGGTTGCAGGTGTGGTTACAGGCTCGCCCCATTTGTGAATGTGAGTTACAGCCGTACCGCCTACTGTTATATTATCGGGAGCGGTTTCAAGAGTAGTTGAAACAGTTACATTTGTACCCGTAACAGCCGCACCGCTTGTTGAGTTGACTTCAACATCGACAGTTGCATCGCCTGTTACAGTTACGCTTACGCTCTCTGTAGCAGTTTCTGGAATTTCCACCTTTTGAACTGCCTCTGAATCAGCAGTTACCGCCGCTGTTGCCACGATTGTATCAACAGAATTGCTTGCACCTGTTACACTTGTTTCAGCCTTTGCCTCAACAGTTGCAACATTACCGGCCGTTACAGTTACAGCTACGGCACTTTCCGCAGTTTCGGGAACTGCAAGAGTATCAATCTTTGTATTTTCACCCTTGATTTCAATATTAGCGGTTGCCTCAATCTTTGTAACAGCAGATGCACTATCTACCGCCTCAATGATAGCGGGTTTCTGTACCTCAACAGTTGCAACAGGTGTATTTGTCAATTCAAGACGAGGAGCCTCGCCCGATTCTTTTGCCATTATTACTTTTCCGCTGACAGAGCAATCTATCAATTTGACAGAACTTGACCCACCGCCTTTGATTGTTAAATCACCATTTATTGTTACATTGCTCAAAGTAACCTCGCCATCTGCTACTGCATCGGTAATGGTTACATTGTTGTATGTACCGCTTGTTACGGCTTTTTCCTCGCTGATTGTCAGGTTAGAGATAGTGGGTGTATAATTACCGCCTGAACTTCCGCCGCTAGGTTTTTTAGGGGTTTCCTTTTTAACTTCCTCAACAGTTGCGTCAATTTCGGGAAGCTTTGAATTGTTATTTATAATCTTTGTATCAGCCTGAACTGTAACCGCACCCGTAACACTTGCATCCTTAAAGGTTACAGCTTTTCCGTCAGCCGCCTGTGTGATAAGAATATCAGCCTTTGTCTCACCCTTTAAGATGGTATCGCCAGCAGTTACAAGAATAATGCCATTGCTGTCTGTCAGGTCATATTCCCCGCTTGCATTAAAATACTGTACCACAGCACGGTCAAGAATGGTTACAAGTGCCGCCCTGCTCATACTTTCATCAGGTGCAATCATATCACTTGAAACACCGCTTACAATACCGCCATTTATTAAAGCGGAAACATAAGGTAAAGCCCAATCAGCAATTGCACCGCTGTCTTTGAAAGAGGCTAAATTTGCTGTTTCTTCTGCTTTAATACCAAAAGCACGGCAGAACATAGTCATAGCCTCTTGTCTGGTAATTTCCGCATCGGGGTTAGCCTTGCCGTTGTTCCCAAGCATTATGCCTGCTTTATAGCAACGCAGAACATAGGGAGCATACCACTCATGGGCAGATATATCACTAAATGGATTTTCTGCTTCTTCTGTTAGCCCCAATGTCTTTGACAGAATTGTAGCCATTTGCCCGCGTGTGATAGAATTATCGGGGTTAAAGGCATCGCCGTAACCCTCGATAATACCGTAATCACTCCACCGATTAATGGCTGTTTCTGCCCAGTGATCGGGTGTGTCAGTGTATCTGCTGTCAGCCGCAAAAGCAGTAGGCATAGCCAAACTACACAGCATAGCAAGTGAAAGCAGAAGTGACAATACTTTTCTTTGTTTCCGTTTCATTTTTCTTGAACTCCTTTATATAAAATATTTACACTTTAATTTTCAAGAATTAAAAAAATGTGCAGCTCCCCCCGAAAGAAGAGCCACACACCAAAAAATGTAGGGACTCTGTTTCAATAAGAGTTATGGGTTATCTTTTTCGGTAATAATCGCCTAAAACCACAATATCGTTAATTTTAATGCTGTCTTTTGCCTTTTTCGTTTGCTTTTGAATATAAACCGCCTCTTCATCGGTCAGTTCTTCTTCTGTGGGGATGTAGTGCATATTTTCATCCATCCATGCGCCGGTTTCATAATAAACAAAACCATCCCCTTCTGTGCCCAAGGCGTCATGTCCTAAATAGCGCGCCTCTTTAGAGAGCCCAAAAAGATTCACCAAAGTGGGCGCCCAGTCAATGGTCATCATAGGCTTATCAATTTTCTTGGGCTTAAGGTTTTTGCTATAGATAAAGGCCGGGACACAATAAGAAAGGGTGTCACCTTTCCATTCGTTCAGCATCTCGCTGTCTGAAATGCCATAGGCAAAATGGTCCGTATAGGCCACGATAACAGTATCATTAAGCAAACCATCTGCTTCAAGTCTTTCAAGCAGAATTCGAAAGAATTCATCTGTATCTTTTGCCAAAATTTGTGCATTGTTTTTTTCAAGATGTTCTTCTTCGTTGATAAACTCTGGCCATTGTTCTTTTGCTAGATCCAGTTTTGCGCTG